>CAKOZD010000011.1 GCA_934131175.1 uncultured Bacilli bacterium
ATAAGGAGCATATTATACATCGAAAACTGACATTTTCAAAAAAAGATATAACATGACATTATCATAAAATGATTACAGAATTGAAAATAAATGTAGTATTACTAAATATCTTGTGTTATAATAGAGCCATATTTTTTAGGGGGAATGGTTGATGAAGAAAAGATTATTTAGTATATTAGGTATTTTACTTACAATATTTAGTTTTACTAATGTTTTTGCTCTTAGCAAGAGTGATATGACTACATTAAAATTAAAGAGTATAAAAAAACTTACTAATCCAAGTGGTTTTTCTTCAGTACAAGGAGGAACTACAACTGATAAGTACATAGTTTCTTTATTTAGAAATAGTACTGATACAAAGACTGCTATTGTTGTTTTAAATAAAAATAATTATAAAAAGACAAAGCTTGGTGGTACTAATTATAAATTAGGTCATGGTAATAGTGCAACTTATAATAATAAGACAAATGAAGTATTAACAATGGATAAGAATATTGTTCATGTTTTAAGTGCTAGTACATTTAAAGAAAAGAAAAAGATTAAGTTAGATAAAACATATCATGCAATTGGATATGATAGCAAAACAAATCAATATGTTCTTGCTTCTTCTTCTGGTAATAAAACTATATTTCATATAATGGATGAGAACTTTAAAGAGAAGAGTAAGTTTTCTATTGTTGTTAATATGACTAGACAGTCTCTTACAGTAAAGAATGGAGTAATTTATTATTGTACTTATGAGTCTGGTAAAAAGACAAAGTATCAAAAACAATATGATGGTGTTTTAAAATCTAAAGAGAATGCTATTTATGTATATGATTTAAATGGTAATAAAAAGACAATCTATTATATTCCTAAAACTTATAATAATGAGAGTTTTAATGAGATAGAAAATGTTTCATTCGATGGAGACAAGATAATAGTACAATTTAATCAACATGGAAAAGCAGGATATTATACTTCTATAAGTAAGTTAAAGAATTATACTCTTACTGGTAATTCAAAAAATAATAGTAGTAATACAAATAATAATTCTAATAATACTAACTCAAATAATAATTCTAATAGTACTAACAAGAGTGATAGTTCAAATAATAACTCAAGTAGTACTAATAACAATAATAAAGATAATACTAATAGTAGTAAAAATAATACAAATGATAGTTCCAAAAATGATGATAGTACAAATAATATAAATAATTCAAACAATACAAATAATTCAAATAATACAAATAACGGAAATGATAATGTTAATTCAAGCAATACTAATAATGGTAATAATGTAAATAATAGTACAAGTAATAGTACTTCATCTAATGATGAAAATAATATAAAAGATACTAATACTTCTACTAATGAGAAAACATCTAATAATAATTCTAATGTTGGAGATAATATTAGTTCTAATACTCAAGTAGTTAAAGTACCTAATACTGCTAGTAGTAGTTATTTTTGGGTAATTGGTTTAATTGTACTTGGAATGGTATTTACTTATATTAAGAGAATTAATAAAAAATAAATTTATATAGCTAGTTTTTACTAGTTATTTTTTTTGTAAAGATTTGTAAATAAATGTGAAATCTTTTTTTGAGTTATTTACTTTTAAATATTTATTATTGTACTATAATAATAGGTAGTGGTTGATTGTGGTGAAATGTGGGGGATTATATGTTTATTGGAGAATACCATCATACAATTGATGAAAAGGGTAGAATTATTATACCTAGTAAATTTAGAGACGAAATTGGTAATAGTTTTATTATTACTCGTGGTATTGATAATTGTTTATTTTGTTATTCGATAGATACTTTTAATAAGATTTCTAATAAACTTAATGAACTTCCATTCACTAAGAAAGATGCGAGAGACTTTAATCGTTTCTTTATGTCAGGTGCTACTAGTGTAGAATTAGATAAACAAGGTCGTATTAATATTTCTCCTGTTCTTATTAATTATGCCCATCTTATTAAAGATTGTGTTATAATTGGAACAGGCGACAGAATTGAGATATGGTCCAGTGATAATTGGGAGAGTTTCTTTAATTCTACAAAAGACATTATGTCTGACATAGCCGAAAATTTATTTAATGAGAGTGTGAATTTATAATGAAACATATAAGCGTTTTACTTCAGGAATCTATTTCCTCCCTAAATCTAAAAGAAAATAGTATTGTAGTAGATGCTACACTAGGTTATGGTGGACATAGTAGTAACATCTTAGAGAGAGTAAATAAGGGGTATTTATTCGCCTTTGACCAAGATAGTGAAGCTATTCGGTATAGTACTGATCGACTTAATAAGATTGGTACTAACTTCACTATCATAAAAAGTAACTTTGTTAATATGAAAGAAGAATTAAACAAAAGAGATATTAATAAAGTTGATGCAGTGTTATTTGATCTTGGAGTTAGTTCTCCTCAATTAGACGACGAAAGTCGAGGATTTTCATTTCATAATGATGCTAGACTTGATATGAGAATGGATAGAGATCAAAAATTGTCTGCATATGAAGTAGTTAATGAATATAGTGAACAAGATTTATCTAGGATATTTTATAAATATGGTGAAGATAAATTTTCTAAGAGTATTGCAAGAAAAATTGTTGAATATAGAAAATATAAACCAATTGAAACAACACTTGAACTTGTTGAAGTAATTAAAAGTGGAGTTCCTATGAAGTATAGGATTAATAAGCATCCAGCAAGACAAATTTTTCAAGCAATAAGAATAGAAGTAAATCATGAACTAGATGTAATTGAGCCAGCACTTTCACAAGCATTAGAACTTTTGAATGTTGGTGGAAGAGTTGCAGTTATAACATTTCATTCATTAGAAGATAGATTAGTTAAAAACTATTTTAAAGAAAAGACTAAGGTAGACGATAAAGTTAAGGGAATGCCTAATATTCCAGACGAATATTTACCTGACTTTAAATTAGTTGTTAATAAAGCAATTATTCCAAGTGATGAAGAAATTGAAAATAATCCAAGAGCAAGGAGTTCTAAACTTAGAGTAATTGAGAGAATAAAATAGGAGATGGGGTTATGAAAAAAGTAAAAAAGAAGTATAAGATTTCAAAATTTGAAAAATTGATTTATTCTTTGGCTGTTTTTTTACTGGTTATTTCTCCAATATCAATTGTTTTTTCTAAAGCAACTTTGTCTGAAATTAATTTTGAAGTAGAAAAACAAAAGAAGCAAATAGAAGAACAAAAGAAAACTAATGAGTCACTTGCTATGACTATAGATGAATTAGCATCTTTAACAAAAATACAAGAAGTTGCAGAACAACAAGGTTTGAGTTATAATAATAATAATATTAAAACTATAACAGATGATAAAGAAGATAACTAATAGGAAGTGATATCTTGAAAAAGCGTAAGAAGGGAAATAATATTAAATATTCAAGAGTAATAGTTTTTATTTCTCTTCTTTTATTTTGTCTAATGATTGGTAGAGTTATTCAACTTGGTTTATCTAAGGAAGTTGATGGAATAAATTTAAAAGAACTTGCTAGTAAGAGAAATACTAAAACTGATATAATTTCTGCTAAACGTGGAACAATATATTCTAGTGATGGTGATGCCCTTGCTCAAAATGTTTCTTCTTATAAGTTGATTGCATACTTGTCAAGTAAGAGAACAACAAATAAAAATAAGCCTCAACATGTAGTTGACAAAGAAAAAACAGCTGAGGCACTTGCTCCAATTCTTGGAATGGAAAAGGATGAAGTTTTAAAGTATTTAAATCGTGATGCTTATCAGACTGAATTTGGAAGTAAGGGTAAAGGACTTAATGAACTTACAAAGAAAAAAATAGAAGATCTTAATTTACCTGGACTTGATTTTTATGAAACATTTAAAAGATATTATCCTAAAGGACAATTTGCATCATATACAATTGGTTATGCTAAGAGTGATAGTGATGATGAGTCTTCTTCTATAAAAGGTGAAATGGGTATTGAAAAGCAATATGATAGTATATTAAAAGGTAAAGATGGTTCTACTACTTATCAAAAAGATTTAAAAGGATATAAAATTGCAGATACACCAGTTATTACAAAAGATGCAGAACAAGGAAAAGATATTTATTTAACACTTGACTCTAATGTACAATTTTTTGTTGAACAAGCACTTAATAATAGTGATAAAGATTATGACTGGGAATGGTTTCATATAACTTTATTGGATGCTAAGACAGGCGCAGTACTTGCAACTGCTACTAGTCCTAGTTTTGATCCTAATAAGAGAAATATTACAAATTATCTTGATATGCTTAGTCAAAGTCCATATGAACCTGGTTCTACTATGAAGACGTTTACTTATATGGCTGCTATGGAAAATGGAGTTTATAATGGGTCTGAGACATATAAGTCTGGTGTTTATGTAACAAGTGATGGAACTGAAATTGGTGACTGGAATAGAAATGGTTGGGGTGTAATTAGTTATGATAAAGGTTATGCTTTATCAAGTAATGTCGGTGTTATTAATTTAATTAAAAATCATATGAATAGTGTAATGCTTAGACAATATTTTAAAAAACTTGGTTTTGGTAAGAAAACAGGTATTGAAATACCTAATGAGAGTCGTGGAAATTTAGAGTTTAAGTATGAGACTGAAATATATAATGCTGGGTTTGGACAAGGTATTACGACTACTCCAATTCAAAATGTAAAAGCAATGACTCCACTTACAAATGATGGTATGCTACTTGAACCATATTTGGTTTCTAAAATAGTTGATAGTGAAACTGGAGAGGTTGTTTTAGAAAATAAAAGGACTGAGATTGAAAGAGTTGCCTCAACTGATACAGTAAATAAGATGATGAAGTTAATGGACGATACTGTTAATGGTATTGGAAATACTGGTTCTGGATATAGAATAGATAGTGGAGAACTTATTGGTAAAACTGGTACTGCTCAGATTGCTAATGAAAAAAGTGGTGGATATTTAAATGGTAAAGATGATATAATTTCTTCATTTTCTGGAGTTTATCCGAAGAGTGATCCTCAAGTAATTATATATGCATCAGTAAAACGTCCATCAGGTGGTTCTCAAAAACCAATAAGTAATGCAGTTAAAGAAATCGTTAATAATCTTTCTAAGTATTATGGTAATGATGATAGTAGTAGTAATAAAGTAGAAATAAATGATTATAAAGTTAAGAATTATGTTAATAAAAAATTAGATAAAGTAAAACTTGAACTTGAATCAAATAAAATTAATTATGTTGTTTTAGGACAAGGAGATAAGGTAGTTAAACAAACTCCTAGCAGTGGCGATGTAATAACAACAAATGATACAGTTTATTTAATTACAAATGATAGTAATATTACAGTTCCATCTGTTGTTGGACTTTCTTCTAAGGTTGCTAAGAGTATTTTAAATAATCTTGGAATAAAAGTTAAATTAGATGGAGTTGGTTATGTTAGTGCTCAGTCTGTTGCTGAATCAACACAGATAAGTGATGGTATGGAAATTATTCTAACGTTGAATCCAAAGTTTAGTACGGAGGGTGAAAATGGGTAGTAGTAAGTCTGATAAAATTGTCGCAATTATTGAGGTTGTTGTTCTTTTAATATTGATGATTGGTTACTTTATAAAGGTGTGTTTACCAGATATAAAGAAGAATATTGGGTCTAGTGATAAGATTATAAGTTATACAAATTATTTAAATATGTTTGAAGTAAATATAGATGGAGATGTTGATTTTGCTTTTGTAATTAATAAAGATTATAAAATTAATCATATTATGTTTTTTAGTAAAAATTCTAGATGTTTATATAATCAAAATATAGAGAAGAGTAGTAGTAATAAAGATGCAATTGATAGTGCTGTTAAATTATTAATTAGTAATAATTTACTTACTACTACTTCTATAGTTAAAGTTACTAAATATAGTGATGATTATTATAGTAAGTTTAAAAAGTATTTTGATGAAGTATTTAACAAGTATGGAATAGATAATAGTTATTTAGAAGAGTCTAGTGACTTGATAAAAAAGTCGAGTCTTCTTGGTAGTGATACTGAAAGTGAAGCGGAAGCTCTTAGAAATATTGAATATTATTCTAAAGAAATTGTAAGACATACAAATGTTTCTAAGAATCATAACTCTTCATCTGATGATAATATAATACTTGATGATAGTTCTAGTAAAAGTTTAAGCAATTCAGTTTATAAAAGTATTGAAAAGTATGTAGTTGAAAATAACATAAGTAATTTAGAAAGAGACAATCAAGAACTTATTATTTCAATGATACCAGCAGATTCTAGTTTAAAATATTATCCTAGTGATAGTAGTTGGTATTATGTTTCAAATGGTAAGATTTATGCTTATATAGAATTTAGAGATAATTCTAATAGTTATGGATATTGTTATAGTGGTAGTATAGATTTGATTAAAAATGGGGTATGTTAATGAAAAAGTTAGTTAGTGTGAGAAATGGTATGATTGTTGTTTTATGTATAACTATCATATGTCTTGGAATTGGTTTTATTATTCTTTCTATGGAACTTGAAAAAGAAAAGAAAACAGATAAAGTTTATGATGTTTCTTTTGTAGAAGTTAGTAAAATATCTTCTGTTAGTGGTGGAAGTGTTGAACCAGTTGGTAATATTTCTATTGAAGATGATGGTAAACTTCTAAATATGGATTTTACAATGAATAATGCAAGAGATGAGTTAAATTATAATATTACAATTCAAAATAATGGTACAGTAGATGCTGAAGTTCTTGATTTAATTGAAAGTCCAGAGTACTATAAAGGATCATTTAAGACTAGTTTACTTCCTGTTTCTATTAGTTTTTCAGATGTAAGTGAAAAGATACTTGAACCAGGAGATTCTACTGATGTTAAGTTAAATGTAGTTTATAATTATTCTACAGTTACTGGTGTTAAAAAATTTAATTATAAATTAGGATTATTAAGTAAGAGTGTATAATGTAATTTTTAGCTAAGAGAGTATTTTGTACTCTTTTTTTGTTGTTTAAAAAAATTTTATATGATATAGTTTTATATAAGGTAGAGGTGTGTAGTGTGTGAGAAAAAGTAGTGAGAATTATGGTAAATTAAGAGAATATTTTAGAAAGAATAAAAAACTTTGTAGTATGTTAATAATAATTTTATTATTAATTATTCTACTTATTATATTAGGTATACGGAGTAGTGGTAAAGCATATTCAAATATTGATACTAGTAAGTTAGATATTGCTTCGAAACAGGATAGTGCAGGTAGTTTTTCTAGCAGTAATGTTTCTGATTGTGATGATTATTTAGATTATGATTACAAAGGTGAAACTTCAGAAAACATTATTAAAAATATCAGTGTTGAAAAAATATTTAAATATGATAACTATTTAATAGTTACTTTAAAGAATGATAATAAAAGACTTGCAGATATTAGTTATAAGATTGATTTTTTCGATGAGAATAATCAAGTAGTAAAAACTATTGAAGGAAAAAAGTATAGAATTACAACATCTAATACTGTTTATATTAGAGAAAATATTTATGGTGTAGATTATAAAAGATATGAATTTAAAATTACTAATGCAGAAGATAACGGAAAATATTTTTGTGATAATTCAAAAAGTTTAAAGACAAAATTGAAAGATGATGGAAAAAACTATTCTATATCTATTACTAATACAAATGATGATGATATTTCTGGTAATATTTGTTTAAAATATAAATTTGATAGTAATGTAGTAAATGTCCAATGTAATATGTTTGATGTTGATAGTAATTCAACAGAGTCTATTAAGTTTGATAGTTATTATTTTGATCAAAAATATGAGGGACTTGTCTTTAATAATGTTGAGGCGTCTTTCAATACAATTCTTTATTCTAGAAAGAGAGGCAAATAAGTATGGGATTTTGTGTTAAGTGTGGTAATAAACTTAATGAAAATACTAAGTTTTGCCCAAAATGTGGTTTTGAAGTTAAAAATGTTAATTTAGAAAATACAAATAATAGTGTTAATAATCAAAATTATAATAATACTTATATGAATAACAATTCTAATAATAAAATTAATTTTGATAATGTTTTTAAATGGTTTAATGATAATAATAGTAAGTCACTTGCTTTAGTATTTATTGTTTTGGCAGTATTATTTATTTTTGTAGGTTTTGCTATTGAAGATAATATTCATCTTAGTAAGAATGGAGTAAATGATGGTTCTAGAACTTTTATGATTTATATTGATGGAAGTAACTTAGAATCAGATTTAGGTATAGCTTCTAGTGATATTGCTAGTATGGACCCTAAGAAAATAGATTTAAAGCATACTAATGTTTTGTTATATACTGGTGGAACGTCTGAATGGAAAAATTTTATTAAAAATGATGAAAATGCAATTTATCAGTTAACTAAGAATGGATTTGTTAAAGTAAAGAAATATGAACAAAAAAATATGGGAGATGCTGATACTTTATCTACATTTTTAAATTTTGCGTATGATAATTATAAAACAGAAAAATATGATTTAGTTTTTTATGATCATGGTGGAGCAATAGATGGAGCAATTTATGATGATTTTACTAATGATAATTTGTCTTTAAAAGAAATGCGTAAGGCTCTTTCAAATAGTCCATTTAATTCTCAAAATAAACTTGAGACAGTAATGTTTAGAACATGTTTAAATGCAACGATTGAAGTTGCTAATAGTTTTAGTAATTATTCTGAGTATTTAATTGCATCTGAAGAAGTTACATATGGTAGTTATATGAGTACAATGTTTAACTTTATAAATGATATAAAACCAAAAGATAGTGTTAATAAATTTGGTAAACAATTTATTGATGAATATGTTGAATATGTTGATTTTGCAATTGATGAGAATCATACTATGACACAAACATATTCAATAATAAATTTAAATAAGTTAAGTAAAGTTAATACGACTTTTGATGATTTTATTAAAGATATTTCTAATAAGAGTAATTATAATAAGATATCTAAAGTACGTGCTTCTTTATTTCAATTTGGTTCAGATTCACAAAACAGTTATGACTCAGTTGATATGTATCAATTTGTAAAAGGCTTGAGAAGCTTATCACCCAACAAAGCAGATAAAGTTTTAAATGCAATTGAAGATTCAGTTGAATATAATTATTCTAGATTAAATAATACTAAAGGTATATCAATTTATTTTCCATATAATAGTGGTAATTCTTCTAAGCAAATAAGGTCTATTATTTATTCAAGTTTAAATTATAGTTCAAATTATGATAAATTAATTAATGACTTTGACAATTATATGAGTGATAATAAAACATCTGGTTTCTCATCTTTTGATTCTACTACATCTAAAAATTCTGAGATAAATAAAGATACCAAGGAATTTCAATTAAAATTATCAGATGAAGAAATAAAAGATTTTTCAAAAGCAGGATATATTATTTTTGAGAAAAATGATTCTGGTGAATATTCTCCTATATATATGAGTGATGATGCTAAATTAGGTAGTGATGGAGTTTTAAAGACAAATCTATCTAATAATATGATTACAATTACTGATCAAAGAGATAATAGTAGTGAATATTTACCTGTATATAAATTAAATAATAATAGTAGTAAAGTATTACAATCATTTAGTATGTTAAAATATTTTGACGCTGAATTGTTTGATTTTAAATTATACTCTGCAAGAACATATATTCTTCTTAATAAAGATAAACCTGTTATTGATAAACATATTTATTCAAGAAAAAATGATGCTGGAGTTCAAGAAGTTTCATTAGATGAAGAAGATTTTACTTCTGTTGATTATTTAATTCCAACATATAAAATAGTTGATGAAAATGGCAATTATACAAGTAATTGGGAGTCATCTGATAGTATATATTATATTTCAGTTGAACCTGGAAAATATGATTTAAAATATAGTAATTTAGATTCTAAAGGAGAATATTATTGTTTATTTAAAATCTATGATGTAAAAAAACAAGTTCATTATTCTAATTTAGTTAAGATAAATTAATGTTATTATTGAATGGAGGAAAAATAAAATGAATAATAATGATAATAATATGAATAATAATATGAATAATAATATGAATAGCTTTAATTCCCAAATGGGAAATGATCAACCAGCTATGGTTAATTCCAATGTTGGTATGAATCCAAGTGTAGGAGTTGATTCTAATAATTTAAATCAGAATGCTAATACAATTCAAAATCCTGGGGTACAACCTAATGTTATGAGTCAAAATATGGGTATGAATTCTAATTCTGGAATTCAGTCAAATATGATGAATCAAAATCCTAATATGATGAATCAAAATATGAATACAGGTATGAATCCCAATGTTAATAATATGAATCCTAATTCTGGAATGCAACCAAATATGAATTCAAATGGTAATAGTCCTGAAAAAAACAATTCATCAAAATATGTGATTATAGCTGTAGTTGTTATTATTGCGATATTTTTATTAGGAACATTTGTTAAAGTTGCATATGATCTTGTTGAAAAAGTAGTTGAGAACGCAGGTGAGTCAAAAGCTGAAGTTGTTGATAAAGACAATGTAAGCAAATCATCTTCATATACTATTGGAAAATATAAAATATCTGTACCAAGCGGTTTTAAATACTCTTCTGCAAGTACAAGTAATAATTTAATGTTTGAAGGAGATTACAGACTTGCTATTAGTGAACCTATACCATATAAATTAGATGATTTAGGAGGATACACTGAATTAAAAAATGAATTTGCAAGTTTTGGAACAATACTTCAAGAAAATACAGTAACAAAAGATGGAGTTACTATTTATACTTTTAAAATTGCTCTTAGTAATAATGCAGTTCTTTATTATTCAGCAGTTGAGTATAATGATCTTATAATAATAATGGCATCTAATGCAACTGATAGTCAATATGACGATTTTTGTAGTACAGTAGCAAGTGTTGCTAAGAATACTAAGTTAAATACTAATGGTGATTTTAGTAAGAATGATTCAGATACTTCTAGTAAACCAAGCAAAATTATTGATCAGTCATCTGCTGATGCCCTTAATTAAATTGTTATAAAGAAATCAATAAATTATTTTGATTTCTTTTTTTATCTAGTTTGACTTATTCTCTTTATTTGATATAATTAATATGATAGGAAGTGGTAAGTATGAAAAAGAAAAATATTACAAAGATTGTTGTAGTATTTTTACTTGTGTGTATCGCTTCAGTCTTACTTTATTTTGGTTTTTATTTAAAAAATGTATCAAATCCTAAATATGTTTTTTCATCTTTAATTGATAGTATTGATTTATTAAAAGATAAGTATTTTTCTTTTGATTCTAAATATTTAGTTGGAGATAATTTTTCTATTGATGGAGCTGTTTCATTCGAAATGAGTAGTGAAAAATATGGTATTTCTAGTGATCCTTCTATATTATCTAAATACTATATGATTAATAATTTAAATAATACTACAATTAGTTATAAATTAATGCAGGATATTAATAATAAAAAAATATATTCTGAGGTTAAAACAAATATTGGTGCTCAAAATGTTTTATATAATAAATTATTAGTAGAAAACTCTACAAAATATTATTTTATAAATAGTGTATATAGTAATTATATTAATGATGGTAGTTGTAATTATTTTGAAAGTTTAACTGATGAGAATACTACAAAAGATAATATTGATTATTTATATAACTTTATATTAAAAAGTTTAAAAAATAATTTAAAAGAAGAATATTTTGAGAAAAATAAAGTTAATGAAAATATTTTAAATAAAGATACAGATGTTTATCAAATTAGTTTAACTATAGATGATAAGAGAGTAAAAGATATACTTAGTGGTATTTTAGATGATTTAAAAAATGATAAACGTTCTTATAGTATATTAAGTAGTAGTGATAATAATTTTAAAAAGAGAAAAGTAAATTATAATAAGAGAATATTAGATAAAAAAGAGAGTTATACTATAAATATATTTACTTCTAAATCATTATATAAACCTTTGAAGTATGAAGTGGTTCATATTTTAAATAATGATGTTAAAAGTTATAGTTATGAAGGTAGTTTAAGTGTTGGTACTATTTATTATATAGATAATGATACTATTAAGTATATTGGTAGTACTACTATTAATGATAAGAGTATTACTGTTAAGTTTAGTGATTATTTAAAAAATGATGTTGGTACATTAAAATATGAGAAGGGAGTTAATAGTTCGAATTTAAATTTGTTATTTAATAATGGTACAAATTCTTATGACTTAGTTATATCTTCTAAGTTTATTAATTATAATAAAAAGAATAATAGTTATACAAATAGTATTAGTTCATCCTTTAAAGTTACTGATAAAAAGATAGTTGTTGTATCTGGTAATGTTAAAATTGATAATAAAGTAAGTAGTGTTGTTAAAATTGATGAAGATACAATAGGGGCGATTTTGAATAGTAAATTAAGTAGTGAAGCAGTTTCTAAGAAGAAAAATTTATATAATAAATTAAAAGCGAGGTATGAGAAAAATGGATAATGATTTTTTAAAAGCAGCTGCAATAGAAGCAATTCATGGTTCTTCAAAAGGTGATGGTGGACCATTTGGTGCAGTTATAGTTGATAAGAGTGGGAATGTTATTTCAAGAGGACATAATGAAGTACTTACAAGTCATGATCCTACAAATCATGCTGAGGTTGTTGCAATTAGGAAAGCATGTTTGAAATTAAAGACTCATGATTTAAGTGATTGTATAATTTATAGTAGTTGTGAACCATGTCCTATGTGTTTATCTGCAATTATTTGGTCTAATATTAAAGTAATGTATTTTGGTGCAACAAGATATGATGCTGCAGATGCAGGGTTTAGGGATGATGTAATATATAGATATTTAAATGGAGAAAATAATATTATAGAAAAGCATGAGTTAATTAATAAAGAGTGTGTTGATGTTTTAAAAAATTATGAAGGAGAAATATACTAATGGAAAATAAAGAAAAAAAGACTGAAAAGAAAAGAACTACTAGTTGTAAAACACCTTCTAAAAAAAGAACTACTAAAGGTAGTAATTTAGAAGAGAAGAAAATTACAAGTAAAACTTCAAGAAAAAGAACTGTAAAAAAAGAAAATCCAAAGAAAGAATCAAATAAAGTAAATATTTTGTTACAAGCAATATTCTTTATATTATTAATTGTTGTAGTTGTTCTTGGAATACTTGTTGTGAAGAAGGATAATGAGAATAAAAATAAAGTTGTTGCAAATATTGTTGTTCCTGTATTTGAAAAAGATAATCAAAGTAGTATAACTATTAATGCTGAGACACTTACAAGTGATTATATTGTTAAAGTAACTAATTATAAGAGTATTGACAATATTAATAAAGAAGAGTTTACATATGATGTAAGTGTTCAAAATGATACAAGTGCCAATGTTATTGTTAAAAAAGGAAAAAATGGAAAGAATCTTATGAAAGACTCTAAAAGTACTATAATTAGTGGTGAGAAGTTAAAAAAATCAGTAAAAGAAGATGTTTATTACTATATAAGTGTTGATGATATAAATAAGGTTAAAAGTAAGGAAAAAATATTATTTAAAATAGTATCATAGGAAAGGTCTTGTTAATTGACTTTTCCTTTTTATAATGATAAACTAAAATGGTATAATATAGTAGTGGAGGAAGCATATGGAATTTGATATAGAAAATGAAAAAGTATTGATGGAAAAAGATGGAAGAACAGTGGAATGTGATGTTTTGTTCACTTTTGATTGTGAAGATACATTGAAGTCATATGTAGGGTATACTGACAATGATATTGCGTCAAATGGAAGAAAAAATATTTATGTTTCTAGTTATAATCCACTAGGATCTGTTGTTACTTTAGAAAGTATCACAGATAAAAAAGAACTAGATATGATAAATGATGTTTTACAACAAATAGATAGAGAAAGTAATAATTAAGGTGGTGTAACATATGAATAATTCTGAACTAGAAAAAGCATATGATGAATATGAAAAATTATTAGATGAGAAAAATTATTTAGAGCAAGACTTAGCTGATTTGGGTGAGCGAAAAGGAAATGCTCCTAAAGAAGAATTTGATAAAGTAAAAGAAAAGTTAAATGATATTTATGATGAAATAGAAAAAGTCGGAGAAAAGATTGCTGAACTTTCAAAAGATAATATTGATTCTAATGAAAAGATTGAAGATAGCGAAGATAGTCTAGAAGATAGAGATGAAAATATCAATAATAAGATTACTTCAAATATAATTGTTGAATTTGAAGAGCGAGAAAAAGAAATTTACGAAGGAACTCTTATCTTAGATGGATTAAGAATGAGTGAAGAAGAACAAAAAAATAAAATAATTTCTATGATGAAGGCTGATGGAATAGAAGTTTCAAATCCTGATAATTTAGTTATTGGTTATGAGGGAGCAGATGATGACTACGGAATAAGTGAGACTCAAACTACTAGATTTGTTGTAAAAGAAAAGAAAGTTGTTCCTGTTCAATATAGAGTAAGTAAAGAAGAAATCTATCGTGGTACATATATTTTAGATGGACCAAGAATTAGTGAAAAACAACAAAGAGAAAGAATTTATAACATGATGAGAGAAGCAGGAGTTAATGTTTCAGACGAGGATAATCTTGATATTAGATATGAAGGTGCGAGTGATGATGAAGGACTTAGTGAGACTCAAACTAGTGAAGTTGTTGTATACAGAGTATCTAAAGAAGAAATAGGAGAGCTTACTGATAATTTAGATAAAGAAGATAAAAATGAACAAGATATTAATGATGAACTTTCCATTGAATCAGGATTAGTAGATGATAAAAACACTAATGAAATACAAAAAGATGAGAATATGAAGAGTGAAGAAAAAGAAGTATTAACATCTATCGTATATGAATTAGAAGATGGCTATAAGGATATATATGAAGGAACACTTATTTTAGATGGATTAAGAATGTCTGAGAAAGAACAAAAACAAAAGATTATGGACATGATGAAAAAAGATGGAGTAGAAGTTAAAAATCCAGATAATTTAATAATTGGTTATGAAGGTGCAGATGATGACTACGGAATAAGTGAGACTCAAACTACTAAATTCGTTGTTAGAGAAAAGACTAAATATAAAGTTCCATATAAAGTTACAGAAGAAGAAATTTATCGCGGTACATATATTTTAGATGGTCCAAGAATTAGTGAGGAAGAACAAAAAGAAAGAATTTATAGAATGATGCGTGAAGCAGGAGTTCAAGTTGGTGATAAAGATAGTCTTGATATTAGATATGAAGGAGCAAGCGATGATGACGGACTTAGTGAGACTCAAACTAGTGAAGTAGTAGTTTACAGAGTTTCTAAAGAAAAAGTAGAATCAACTGAACTTCCAAAAGAAGAAGTGATTGATGAAAAACAAGATGCAAATACTTTAGAAAAAGAAGAAGATTTAAGTACTAATTTAAAATCAGAATTATCTGAAATTAAAGAATTAAAAGAACAGTTAAGTTCTATTAGTAGTGATACTGAAAGAGAAGAGTTAATTTCTAAAATATCAGAAAAACTTTCTAGTTTAGAGGAAAAAGTTGATACAGTAGAAGATGATTTTTCTAAGGAATTGTTAGAGATAGAAAAAAATATAAAAGATGCAGAAAGAATTTTAAAAGAAGATTTAGAAAAATATGAACAGTCATATGAAAAATTAAAGAGTATAATTACTGAATATAATAAGAAAAAAGAAGAAGCAGATATACTTACAGATGAAGAATTAGATAAATTAAATGATGAGTATAATGCTGCTAAAATGGTTGAAAATGATAATGCTAAACAAATTAAGAGCGAAATAGATGTATTTAAGAAAAACTTATCTTCTTTAAAAAGAAAGAGAACTACAATAAAGAAAGATATAATGAATGCCACTGCTTTAGGATTATCTGTTAGTGAGTATAAAGAAATAACTAGTACATTATCTAAAAGAAAATTATTAGATGAGGTTCTTGCAAGAAAAGGTCTTACAGATATTATTAATATTCCTTCAAAGGAAAGAACTAAAGAGCAAAAAGCAACATTAAAACAAGCAAAAGCTGATGTTTTAAATGAAATAGCGGAATTTGAAAGAAATAGTTCTTCTAAAGTTTCAGCACTTGATGCAATTGTTGCTTTATATAATATTGATTCTAAAGTAATTGAAGCTGCAAAACCTAGAAATGTAAAAGTTAAAAAAGATGAATTAATGGTTATTAATGACAATTCTAAGAAATTACCTGCTAGAATAAATAATCCTGTTGCAAACAATACTCTAAATAATGAGGCTCCACTAAGAGCACCTGAAGATATGGTTATTGTAAATGAACTAAAGAATAAAGATAATAAATCTACAGATGATGAAGTCGAGAAACCAATATATGAAGGTGTACTTGCAAATGATCCTATTAGAAGAAGTGATGATGAAATAAAGCAAGCAATTTTGAATGAAATGATTGCTAATGGAGTAGATGTAGAATCAATTGATGATTTTGATTTAGAAATTGATCCAGTAGAAGATGATAATGGAATAAGCGAATCATTATATAATAATTATAGAGTTTATCGTAAAAGCAAAGATAAGTCTGGTGATCAACCAACACCAACACCAACTCCTATTGAAGAAGAAAGAGGATTAACTGAAAAGTATAGAATTTATGTAGATAGTGATAATAATTCAATTTGTTACGTTCCAATTCCAACAATAGAAAGATTTGGCATTGCAGATCATGGTAGGGATATAAAAGTTGATGGTATTACATGTAATAGAATAAGTTTAGATGCTGTTAAATATATAATTGAAAATGCTAATAATAACTATTCTCCATATGAAGTGGAAATTAGAAGTATTCCTAGTATTGAAGAGTTTAATGAAAATGATGTAGATGAAAGAATTAGAATATTAACTGATACAGCAACAGGTGATAAGTACGCAAGAAAATATGCATTTACAAGATTTAATTTAAAAAGAGATAAAAGTACTTTACAAAGAGTTGATGGAGCAGAATGGTATAAGATAAATGATGAAGATGAAGCATTTATTAGAAATAATGCGAATAATGATTATTCACCATACGTAGTTGAAGATATAAGTAGAGAATTAAAACCTATTATTCCAGATCCTGTACAACCAACAACAGCCCCAGTTAATAATAATGACGATGTAAAAGAAAGAGTTAAGATATTAATTGATACAAATACTGGAGATAAGTATGCAAGAAAATATGCATTTACAAGATTTAATTTAAAAAGAGATAAAAGTACTTTACAAAGAGTAGATGGAGCAGAATGGTATAAGATAAATGATGAAGATGAAGCATTTATTAGAAATAATGCGGATAATGATTATTCACCATACGTAGTTGAAGATATTGAAAGAGAATTAGTAATACCAATTACAACACCACCAACAACTGCAGCACCAACAACGGGAATCAATATTACAACACCGCCAACGACTTCAGCACCAACAACAGGAATCAATATCACAACACCTCCAACGACTGCAGCACCAACAACAGGAATCAATATCACAACACCGCCAACAACTTCAGCACCAACAACAGGAATCAATATCACAACACCGCCAACAACTGCAGCACCAACAACAGGAATCAATATCACAACACCACCAACAACTGCAGCACCAACAACAGGAATCAATATCACAACACCACCAACAACTTCAGCACCAACAACAGGAATCAATATTACAACACCGCCAACAACAATACCAAAACCAGAGCCAGCACCTAAAGCTGATGATCATGCAAAACCTCATGTTGAACAAATTATTGAAAAACTTATAACTGGTTTAGATATTCGTCCTAAAGATGCTAAGAGATATACAGCAAGTAATATAAAAGTTGCAAGTAAGTTTAAAAATGAATTAAAATCTGGAAATTATTTATATAATATTGTTCATGTTGTTCCAGCAACATTTAAATCTGGTGTTTCTTTATTTAGCAAGTTATCTGGTAAGTTAATGACAAGTAAGCGTGCAAAAGATTCAATGCATGAGTTAGAAAAAAGAGTTAATAATTTAACTGAGGAAGAACTTGATGTTTTATTTGAGGAATATAGAGGTTCTCAATTAAAAACAGATATGAATATTCAAATTAATCCTTTAATCTTACCAAAATTAAAAGAACATGGTATGAAAAAAGTTCAAGTTTATAATGTTACTTTAACAAATTGTTATTCTTCTTTATTCAATGATTTAGGTACAATTAATTCTATTGATGAACAATTAAGTGGAAATATAGATGACGCTTTAAGAAGTCAACTTGAAGTACAAAGAAAAGATATTTATGCAAAAGCATCTGATGAAATTAGAACAATTATTGATACAAGAAATAAGGCTAATAATTTATTATCAGGAGGTATTCACGGATTAGAAGAAGATTTTAAAGCTGTTGCAACTAAATTAAGTTATGCAGGTATGAGATTTGCTAAAGTTGGTAAATTTGATAATGAATTACAAAAGAAACTTGCTCATGAAGGTAAGGGATTAAATACTGCTTTATTTGAGAAGAATGATGAAGATATTGTTAAACACTTTGTTGGACTTGAAACTTTATATCATGAAAATACTGATATAAGAGGTAGTGTATTTGGTACTAGAAGTGAAGGGGCTAAATACTATTCTCCACTTGCAGCAGAGTTTGATTATAGAGATGATCCATTTATTAGAGATTTATTTACAACAGTTTCTCTTACAACAGCAACAATAAGTGCAGTAAATGCATTTAGAGTTCATCAAATAGAGCAACAAAGAATAATTGATGGTAAGAACCAAGAAATTAATAGTGCTAATAGTATCAATGATGGTAGAATGGACTATGTTCATCAAACTGCCAATGATATTACTGGTAAGAGACAAACATTTAGTGAAGGAATGAAGGCTCAAGCACAACAAGATTCTGCTAATATTGCTAATGCTCAAGAACGTGCTGCACTTGATAGCACTAATTGGGGATTTGGTAGTCAATATAGAGTAACAGATGATGCACATCATGCATTCTTTAATCAAAATTATGATAATGTTACTTCACAAATTAATGACATTACAAGTAGATATGGTCAAGGAAATATAACTGAGGCTCAAGCTTTACAAGAGTTAGCACAAGTTGCTAATTCATCACAATCAACACTTTCTCAAGTTGCAAGTGATTGTTTAAATATTTTAAGACCATATGCAGCAAGCCATCCACAATTTGATTTACATGCTGTAGAAGAATCATTTAATTATATGGTGTCTAATCCAGATGCAATAGTAAATATGAATAATGCAGCAGTTGATGTTACAAATTTAGCAGAAGGATTAAAGGGATTATCTGCTGAACATGTAAGTGCTTTATCTAGTTTACCTAGTGATATGCTTACAACATTTATGGCAGCAGCAAGTTCTGCAGCCCTAGCATATAATGTATCTAAGTCAATGGATGCTAATAAGCGTAAAGGACGTTATGGAAATCAAGTAACTGATATGATGGATGAATATTTATATGGTAGTGAAGAAGCAGAGGATGTTTCTGAAAATACTAGAAGAAGATAATATTACAGAGTAATGGTAATTTCATTACTCTTTTTCTGTTTATTTGTGGACTTTTTTTCTTATATAATATAAAATAGTCTTTGTATTTTTATTAAATATAGACTTTTATTATTAAATAATTAAAAAATACATATAAAAATGACTTATAGCGTTTGACTTTGCTATAAATTTGTAATATAATATGTCGCGAGGCGACGGTTATGAATATAGATTATAATTTATATAAAATATTTTTATACTTATACGAGGAAAAGAGTATTTCTAAAACTGCTGCGAAATTATATGTTTCACAGCCAGCGATTAGTTATAGTTTAAAAGAATTAGAAAACCAATTGGGATACACTTTGTTTTATCGTAATTCTAAAGGAATTGAACCTACACTTGAAGCAAAGGAATTATATACTTATGTTTCAACTGCATTTAATATATTTAATGATGCAGAAGAACATATAAAGAACCTTAATAGTTTAAATATAGGTTGTATAAGAATTGGTACACCATCACATATTGGAATATTTTATTTAACTAATTATATAGCTGATTTTAGAAGAATATATCCTGGTATTAAATTTGAGATTGTATCAAGGTCTACATCTGATATGGTAGATATGTTAGAGGCTAGAAAACTTGATATTATTGTTGATACTTTACCTATTAATAGTAAAAAGAATGTAACTAAAGTAACACTTTCTAAATTACACAATTGTTTTGCATACAATAAAAATATAATGAAGGATGTTCATATTAATAATGTAACAGATTTAAAAAATTATCCATTAGTTTTACCTAGTGCAACATCTTCAATTAGATTAAAGTTAGATGAATACATGGAATCTAAGAATACTAAGCTTAGTCCAATTCTTGAATCTTGGACAACAGAAATGATGCTTGAAATGGTAAGAAAAGGAGTAGGTATTGGTTATTTCATAAAGAATGTAATTGATACTCAAAATGATAAGGATGATTTTCAAGTAATAAGTTTTGATAATGAATTACCAGCAGTTGATGTATGTTGTGTTTATGTTGATGAGTTTTTATCAGCAGCAACACATAAATTTATAGAAATGATAACAAGTAATAAAGTAGGGGATTAAAATATGAAGTTTTTATTAAGTGATGAGAAAAATATTAGTAATAGTGATTTAGAAATTAGACAAAAGTTATATGATGAGTTTATGATGTTACCAGAAACATTTGTTTCTAAGATGAGACATTTACAACCACAAATAGGTTGTTTCAATAACTGTAGTTTTTGTAGTAAGTTTTCAGTTTGTAAGAGTGAATACTGGTCTTTAGATAGTTTAAGAAATGTAATTGCTGCTCTTAAATATACTGCGAGAAATTATACTAAAGATGATATATTACTTGCTTGGGATAGAAAAGAACATCGTGTAGGAGTAATTTTTCCGTATTTAAATAATGATATTTCACTATATCCATATTTAGAAGAATATATTGATTTATGTTATAGAGAGCTTGGTGTTCGTACAAGAATTTCTACAGTTGGTTTTTCAAGACATAATGAGCTATTAAATAAGGTTCATAAAAAGATTTGTTCAAATGATTTAATTTATGCATTAGGTGGAGTTAGACTTTCAGTATGTCAATATGGTCGTGTTTGGGAAGAAAAGTGTGAAAAGAATTCTTTAGATGATTATGAGAAGGATTTAGCAAACTTCTTAAATATATATAAACCATATTATGAAAAGTTTGGTACTGGTTCTAGAAAAATGTGTGTAGAATTAAGATATAGTCCGTTAGTTGAAAATAGTGAAGTATTTGTATTTGAATATAATAATAAATTTGTAATCGCAACAAGTAATTATTTATTTATATCAAAAGAAGAAAATATAGAATTTTCAGAGAGTTATGTTGCTGATCCATATAAGCATGCTTTAACATTAAGTAATGATGGAATTATTTTTAACGAGTATAATTTAGATTTTAAGGCTAGTAGTCAAGAAGAAGTAATTGAATATATTGAATCTAGACTAGGTAATGTTGAAAAAGAAGTTGAAGTTTATTTATTTAAAAATAAAGATGGTATATATTATTCAATTGATCCTAAACTTACAAGTTCTGGTAATTATGGTATGAATATTTATCCTATTACTGATGTTAGAGTTAAGTCTGGTTATTTAGTTACTGAAAGATTCTTCTTAAATGCTATGTATAATTTTAAGAAGAAAAAAGGATATGGATTAAAGGATGCTCTTAGTAATACTACATATGATGATTGTAATGAAGTTTTAAAATTATTAGAAGAGTATGCTAATTATTATAATGAAAATGGAAAAGTTGATAAGAGTGAGTATATTAAAGAACATGTTATTCCATTGATAAATGTTTATATTAATGCACTTAGACTTGCTGGATATTCATCTGATGCATTTTTTGATAAGAACTTCACAATAGATACTGGAATGATTTGTAATTTAGGTAGAGCAATTAATTTATTTAAAGGATTAACTAAGTTTATTAATGAACCACTAACTCCTACACATGAAAGAAATTATGGTAGACATTGTTCAACTATGAAACAAGAAAACAGTGTTTGGTTATTAGGTTGTGATTTTCATAATAGTATTTCTATTGAAAAATTAGATTTATTTAATACTGCTTCAGTAGAGGGACAAACTTCATTTAAGAAGAAAATTACAATAGATAATTTTAATAAAAATATTAGTCAAGATGAGAAATATTTATATCCAGGAGAAGTAGAATAATGTCAGTTGATTTTTATAAAGAATTTGGTGAATTAGGATATCTTGCTAATTATTCTAATCATGGTTTTTATGAAAATGGTGTGTTTTATAAAACAGTTGAACATTATTATCAAGCAAAGAAATATGATAATCCTACTATAATAAAAAAAATACTAGAAGCAGATACTCCAAAAGAAGCGTCGACTATTGGAAGAGATAGAAGTAATATACGTATTCCTAATTTTAAAAATATAAAAGATGATGTTATGTTTCAAGGAATATATTTAAAATTCATGGCTCATCCTGATATTAGAGCTAAATTAATTGAAACAGGTAATAGAATGATTCGTGAAATGACAATAAATGAGTTTTATTGGGGTGTTGGTCATGATTTATCAGGAGAGAATCACATAGGTAAAATATTATGTGGTGTTCGAGAAAAAATAAAGAATGATATGATTGATAATTTAATAAAAGAAAATCAAGGAAAAAGAGTATATATTATTGGACATAATAATCCTGATTGTGATTCTTTTTTCTCAGCAATCCTTCTATCTAGAATATTAAAGTGTTATGGTGTTGATGTAGTCTCTTGTGTAAGAGATGAAAATTTTATTGATAAAGATATTGTTAATGATATAAATAAAGATGATTATCAAGTTATTAATGATTTTAATGATAAGAATTTCATTCTAGTAGATCATAATAATTTACTTGGTATTCCAAAAGAAAATGTTATATTTTCAATAGATCATCATAAAATAACAGGAGATGTTCTTAATTTAATTGAAATAGAGTATGCATCATGTGGTTTACTTATATATGATTTATTTAAGAAAAAATATCAGTTTAATGATTTAGAGAAGATGTATATAATTATGACTGTTTTAACAGATACAGATTATCTTACTAGTAGTAGGTTTTCTTGTTATGACAAAGAATTATTTAATGAAGTGAATAATTGTAATATTGACATTTCTGATTTAAAAAAGAAGTATTTTAAAACTACTGATTTTAATAATAATGTAGTAGACAATTTAATTAATAATTCTAAAGAATATAATTTTAATGATAAAGTTATAAGAAGAAGTTTAATAACTGGTTATGGTAATGACTATGATATGTATTATGACAAGTATGTCTCTTTAATGAGTGATGCTAATATTGATTTATTAATATTTTGTGATTATGAGAATATGAAGACTTATTTTAATTTTAATGGAGAAAATAGGTCTATGCCAAAGTTTACTTCTAGTACTAATTTGGTACTTAATTATATTAATGATTTATCAGAATATTTAAAAAATAGCTATATTAAGATATAAATGAAATTTATCTACTTAATTGTATATAAATTTTTTTTATGATTAATATTAAAAATATATGTTTGCTTTATAACTATAGACTAGCGTAAAATATATTTTATACAAGAGACTTTGGGAGTAGGTGAAGATATGTTTGATGTAGAAGATTTAAAACTAAATAATCATAGTAGCAACAAGAAAAATTTATATACATATTATTCAGCTAAGAAATTATATTTATCGTATAAATCGTCAAAGTATTTATTACTTGAGAAGGTTGAACCTAAAGAGATAGAAAGTATAAGTTTAACTACTAGAAATACGATGGTTATAAGTAAAGAAAATGGAATATTATTATTTCCAAGAAAGTTTTAAGATATAGGTGTTTACTTATATCTTTTTTTGCAATTATTTACCCGAAAAATGATGTATGATATAATGTTAATGTGAAGTAAAAATAATGTCGTTAAAGAATTCTCATGAACATGATTGAACGTTGGATTAAGATGGTAAACCACATATAGGTGATGCACATGATTTTTCTAAAACTATTATAGAAGCAACTGTTATACCTTAAGGAGGATTTATGATTGGTATAAAATTTTTAATAAAAAATGAATATGATATAATTTTGAATAAAATATTTCGTGGTATAGATTGTTCCAACTTTAGATGGAAACTTGAAGATGAAGAAGTATTCGGTGAACATGGAGAATTTTTTTTTGATAAAACTGATTATAGTAATGATGAATTTCAAAATATGATTCAAAAGAAACATTATCCAGTACACTTAAATTTACAAATGTATTATAAGAATAGTGATGTAAATGAGATAAATAATTATAATCAATATCTAACAAGTCCATGTCAACTTATTATATTTATAGTTGATAATATTTTTGTTGAAATATATGCTAAAAATCAAACTATATTAGAAAAAATATCAAAAAATGCAGTTGATTTTGATTTTTCTAATATTGAATATATTAATGAGAGTTTAGATACATACAAGAAATTTTCTCAATATTGTCAATTATTGAGTGTAGATAGGTGAAAGAGAAAATTAAATAAATTTATTCTTAATTGTAAAAATGAAAACCACTGGATAGTCCGATGGTTCTTTTGTTCTTTAGCATTGAGCCTTAAATAATGAAATCCTCCTTTGTTATAATTAGATTGCAGGTTGTCACTTGTAAAAAAGGGGTTGCGTCTCATATAGGACATAAATAGATGAGCAACTAAAAGAAGATAAGTCTTTAGAACAGTTAATATTAGATAAAGTTGACCTGTTTATAGAAAATAGACGATAGAATTTGCAAATAGTTCTTAAGTAAAGACAGAAAAAACTTTACAGTGGCATAGAAAAACCACTAGTTTTACTAGTGGATATTTTTTAGTTGTTTTTCTTATCATGTATTAAGTCATTAACAATATTTATTACTACGAAGACTAAGCATAATGTAATAATTACAGTTAAGTTTTTAGTTAATAGGCTTGATTCTATTTTTACAAGAGATTCTCTTAATAAATCAATTGTATATGACATAGGTAATAAGTTATGTAACCATCTAAATCCTTTAGTAACTGTTTCTATTGGGAATGTTCCACCTGCTGCTGCTAATTGTAATACTAATAATATTAAAGCAACAAATTTACCAACATCTTTTAAGTTTACAATTAAGAATTCTATAATTGCTATGAATGTATTAGCAATTAATATTACTGAGAAGTAATATAATGGAATACTTGTTATTTCAAAGTCTAAGAATAATTGTAAAAGTATAGCAAGTAATATTGCTGATGCAGTTGCGATTAAATGATATAGACCTGTTCTTTGTAAGTGATTGTTATTATCGATTGATAATTTTTTGAATCTATTTTCTTTATCATAATAAAGTACTATATACATCATTAAACATCCTACCCAAAGTGCTATTGAGATAAAGAATGGTGAAAATGCTGTACCGTATGATGATATTTTATTAACTTCTTTAGTATTTACTTTTACAGGTTCTTTACTATATTCTTTTAGTGTTTCTACTTTTTTAACTTCTTTCTTAGTTGAATTTAATTTTTCATTTAATTCTTTTTTAGATGATGTAACACTTGTATCTAATGTAGTTAATCCATTTGATAGAGTAGTTGCTCCTGTTGATAATGTGTTAATTCCTGAGTTTATTTTCTTTGAATTTACTGATAATGTATTAATACCAGTATTTAATGTATTTACTCCTGCTGTTATTTGGTTTGATCCTTGTTGTAATTTGTTAATTCCTGTTGTTAATTCATCAATTTTAGTAGGTAATACATTTAAGCTAGTTGTTTTTTCATTTAATGTACATAACCCAGCATTAATTTGTTTTGCAGATGAGTTTATTTTTCCACCTGCATAAGTTAATGTTTCAATCTTATTAAGATTAGTTTTTTCATCTTTTTGTAATAATGCTTGTAATTTATAATAGTCTTCGTCTTTTGGAAGATTATATGCATCATACATAGCAACTATTTTTTCTGCCATTGTTTGTTCATATTGTAACATTGTATTTACATTAGTAATGTATGAGTCAAGACTATTAGTTAACTCTGTGTTACTACTTGAAAGTGTATTTACTGATGATGTAAGTACTGGGATGCTTTCTTTTAAAGTATTAAATTCTTTAGTACTTTTACTTAAAGTATTAATTCCATTATTTAGGGTTTTCATTGATTCATTTAATGTTTTTGAACCACTATTAATTTTATCAAGTCCATTATCGAATTCTTTGTAACTTCTACTTAATGTATTTGTTCCACTTTCTAGTTGTTTTCCTCCTGAAGATAACTTATTAGTACCATTATTTAAAGTTTCAAAACCATTACTGATTGTTTCTAATTGATTTGGTACTGATTCTAGATTATTACTTAATGTTCCAACTATTTCAGAGTTAATTGTATTATCTAAGTTAGCCTCTACAGTTGATACTACTTTATCAATAATTTGAGATGCTAAATAATTTGATTTTTGATTAGGTGAATAAGTAATAGTTGGATGTTTTTTATTATTTGTATTTATACTTTCTATACTTTCACTAAAGTCTTCTGGTATTGTGATAACTGCATAATATGTTTTATCATTTAGTCCATCTTGAGCTTTTGTGTTTGAGACAACACTTAATTTTAATTTTTTCTTTTCTTTTATTTGATTTATTAATTCACTTCCACGTTTTCCTTTATCTTCATTTACTATTGCTACTGGTAAATTATCAATATTTCCTTTACCATATGGATTCCAGTAAGCTTTTAAGTAAAAGAAACTATACATGAATGGAATGAATAAAACAGCAATCAAAACAACGTATTTAAATTTACTATTTTTATTATTTTTCATTTTGTCCTCCTTCAACTATTAGTCCATTTTCTAGTATTGAACTAACTTCTTTAATAATTTTTTCTTCTTGAATATCTTTATCATATTCAAAGAATATAGAGAAGAATATTTTATATATTAGAAATGCTGTTAAGTTTTCATCACATTTTCTAATATTACCTTTTTCTATCTCTTCTTTTAATTTAATTTCAATATAATTAATTATTTCATTGTCATACTGACTTATAAAATTAGTATGATTACCAAGCATTTGTTCTTTACTTAGTGAATTAAATAATTGACTTTTCTTTCTAAATTCTAATACTTCTTTGACACTTAAAATTATTTTTTCTGATAAAGTTATTTTTTTTCTATTAACTTTTTCAAAACATTTTTTAATACTTTCAAGTTCTTCAGTAATAAAATATTGGAATAAGTCATCCTTATCTTTGAAATAATGATATATTGTTTTTTTTGTTACTTTTGCGGATGATGCGATTTCATCCATTGAAACTTTTTTGTACCCATATTTTGTAAATAGATTTCTTGCTGTCTCAATTATTATTTCTTTTTTATTCATAGTTTTCACCTCTATACTGGTATACTAAATCAGTTCCGTAGTGTACTATAGTACATTAATTATATATTTAACAGGTCATTAATTATACATGTGTTGGTTATCATACATAAATATATAAAAAATTGGTAATTAATTATTAGGTTTTTTCATATTTTTTTATGAGGTGGACTTATGTTTACAAAAAGTATTAATAAAAGAATTAAAATTATTTTTATTCTTATGCTTATTGCTCTTTTCTTAGTTATAGTTAAAGTGTTTTATATACAAGTGTTTGAGTATAAAAAACTTAATAAGTTAGCAAGTGATTTGTGGAGTAGAAATCTAGAAATAGAGGCAGATAGAGGGAAAATTCTTGATAGAAATGGGGTGGTTCTTGCAGATAATTTAACTACATCTTCTTTAGTACTTATTCCAAATCAAATGAAAGATAAGAAAACTGTTACTAAAGAACTTTCAAGTATTCTTGGTATTAGTTATGATGCAATGAAAAAGCATGTTTATAAAAAAACTTCTATTGAAAGAGTACATCCTGAGGGAAGAAGACTTAGTTATGATGTTGCGAAGAAGATTAGTGATTTAAAGTTAGATGGCGTTTATTTAGTAAAAGAGGCTAAGAGAAATTATCCTTATAAAGATTTTTTGGCACATGTTTTAGGATATGTTGGAATAGATAATCAGGGACTTTCTGGAATTGAGTTACAATATGATAAGTATTTAAAAGGAGAAAATGGTGTTATTAAATATTTTTCTGATGCTCATGGAAATAAAATAAATTTAACTGATATTTATAGGGCACCGGAATCTGGAATGAATGTTAGTTTAACAATTGATGTTAATATACAAAAGTCAATTGAAAGGGAACTTAAAAATATTTCTGATATGTTTAATCCGGATATGGCACTTGCGATTGTTGTTAATCCAAATACTGGTGAGATTCTTGGTATGGGGTCTCTTCCTGATTTTGATCCTAATAATTATAAAGAATATGGTACCAGTGTTTTAAATAGAAATTTACCTATTTGGTCTTCTTATGAGCCTGGTAGTACATTTAAAGTAGTTACTATGTCTAGTGCTGTTGAAGAAGGTGTTATTGATATTTTTAATGATCATTTTTATGACGCAGGTAAGGTTAATGTAGATGGAAGTGTTTTAAAATGCTGGAAAAGTGGTGGTCATGGAGATCAAACTTTTTTACAAGTGTTACAGAACTCTTGTAATCCGGGGTTTGTGAAATTAGGCCAACTTCTTGGTAAAGAAAAATTATTTTCTTATATTGATAAATTTGGTTTTGGTAATAAGACAGGAATTGATCTTTCAGGAGAGGCAACAGGTATTTTGTTTCCAATGAATAAAGTTGGAAATGTTGAACTTGCTACTACTGCGTTTGGACAAGGTATAAGTGTTACTCCTATACAGCAAGTGATGGCAGTTTCTGCTGTTGTTAATGGTGGAACATTATATAAACCTTATATTGTAAAAGGAATAAGTACTAATACTAATAGTAGTGTAAAAGAGTTTTCTAAAAAAAAGGTACGTCGTGTTATTAGTGAAAAAACTAGTGAGATAATGCGACTTGCTCTCGAGAGTGTTGTTGCTTATGGAGGAGGAAAAAGTGCTTATATTGAAGGATATAGAGTAGGTGGAAAAACAGGTACTGCTCAAAAAAGTAGTAATGGAGTATATTTAGTTAATAATTATATAATGTCATTTATGAGTGTTGTACCTTCAAATAAACCAGAAGCTGTTTTATATCTTGCAATTGATAATCCTAAAAATACAGCAATGTTGTCATCTTATACAACAACTCCAATTGCAAGACGTATACTTTTAGATATAATAGATGCTCTAGATATAAAAAAACAAGATGGAGAACTTGAAAAAGAGTTAGAATGGAATGATAAAGAGTATATTACTGTACCAAATGTTATTGGAATGAGTCTTAGTATGGCTAAGAAAGCATTAAGTAATTTTGATGTTCAAGTTGTAGGTGATGGTGATAAAGTAACTTATCAAAGTGTAGACGAGGGTGAAAAAATAGAGATTGGTTCTAGAATTAGAATACTTTTAAAATAAAAGTTTATTTGTTTTATTTATTATGTTAAAATTATTTTGGTGATACTATGAATGAAACAATTGGGGCAATTGGTGGACACAATGATCAAAAAAGAAAGCTTCGTATAAAAAGAGAACAAAGAAAAAAATTAGATGAGTATGAAGAAGAAAGAGAAATAAAAGATTTAGAAAAGAAAGTAAAAAAACAACAATTTTTAACTTTGATTAAAGTTTTACCAATAGCAGTTGTTGGTGGGACAATAAAAACAATTTATGATACAGGAAAGAAGTCATCTACTAAGAAAAGTGTATCAAGCGATGGTAAGTTTATAATAGAAGAAAATAGTGATGGTATAACACAACTTGATAGAGATTATGATGTTAGTGATTCAAAGGAAGAGCAATTTATAGAAGATGTTGGAAGTAAGAAAAAGATAGTTACTACTCCAACAGGTGAGAAAGTAGTAGTTGATTTACCAAAGGCTAGAAAAGAAGAAAAGAAAACTTTTTTTGAAGAGTTATTTTTCCCGACAGAATCAGAAAAGAAGTCTGATGAAATTTCTGTTAATGGAGAAATAAAAGAAAGTGACAAAGAAGAATTAACTCCTTTTTCTGGTATCTCCATTGGTAGTGATACTGATTATAGTGATACTTTTTATGATACGATAGAAGACTTAGATATTGATAGTGATATGTTACCTGACTATATGAAGGGAAAGATAGAAAAATTAAAGTCAAGAAAAATAGTTGAAGAATACGAAAAAGAACTTAAAGATATTAGATATGAACTTAGAAACTTAGTGTATGAGTATAGTATTTTAGAAGAAGAAAGTGACAATATTATAATTAGTGATGAGGCTAATATAATACTTGATAAGTTATCTCTTATTATTGATAAGTTGGAAGAGTTAAAGCAAAAAATAAAAATAGATGATATTAGTAAGTATGATGATAATTATATTTATACTTTAATAGAAGATTATTTGGATGAGTTTAAGAATGGTAATGTTGTTTCTAAGATAAAAGATTCTCCAATATATATAGAGGTTGCTTCTAAGATTGATGAACTTGATAAAAGAAAAGATTCTTTAAATGATAAGTTGAATGAGAAGAAAGAAAAGTTAGAAGATAAAGAAAGAAAGTTTAATGAGTTTAAAGAAAAGTATTATAATATTGAGAAGATTAATAAAGATTTATTAGAATTTCAATATGAGCAAGAGAACTTATTAAAAGAAGTTAGAGAAAAAGTAAAGAATGCTACTACTGTTACAGAAAAGGTTCAAGTAGAGGTTGCAGCAATGAATAGACAGAGTAGACGTCTTATGAGAATTTTAGGCCTACAACTTTTTTTACCAGGTCCTAGATTTGCTAAGAGTATGGCAACTAATACTGCTTTATATTTATATTTTTTAAATAACTTAAGACGTCCAAAATTAGTTAATAAGAAGTATAGGGTAGTAAAAGTAGAAGACTATAGTAATGATTTAGAATATAGTTTAAATTCTATTGATAATGCGCAAAATTTACTTAGTAAAACAAGTGGTCAAATTAGTAAAATGCTTGATGAAATAGAAGATGAATTCAAAGATTATTTAGGTGTAATTCCTGATGTAGATGAAGTACTTAGTAATTTAAGAAAAATTAAGAGTGAAATAGAAGAAAAAGAATATGAAATGCAAAAAATAAAAGAAGAGCAAAAGAAAGTTTTGGAAGCAAATAATAATAAAGTATTAAAGCGTGGGGAGTATCCTATGTAAAGTTATTAGTAAAATTGTCTAATTTGGAATAAAAAAATATTATTTATGATATAATGTTTAAGGAATGGAGGAGTATACATGCTATTGTTAACTAAAGCAATATTTGTTATTATGATTGGTTTTTTGTCATCAGCAATATTAGGTTTAGTAATGGTTCCATTATTAAAGAAGATGCGTGTTGGACAAAAGATATCAGTGTTTGTTGGAGAGACTCATAGAAAAAAAGAAGGAACACCTACTATGGGAGGATTAATTTTTATAATTCCGACCTTACTCGCAACACTTTTATTAATTATTACAGGAAAGATTAGTTATACATCTAATTTAGGTATTGTTTTACTGGTATTTATTGGATATACGTTTATAGGTTTTCTTGATGATTTTTTATCGATAAAGAAAGGTAATAATGAGGGCCTTACAGTTTATCAGAAATTATTTATGCAAGTATTGATTGCTATTGGATTTTTCTATATTTATATGAGAAATGGTGGTCAAACTGCATGGGTTGTTGGGACATTAAAAATTGATTTAGAACTTGGATGGCTATATGGACTTGCAATATTATTTGTTTTAGTTGGAGCAAGTAATGCTGTTAATTTAACAGATGGATTAGATGGTCTTGCTGGTGGACTTTCTGCTATAGCATTTATTGCTTTTGCATTAATTTCTTTATCAGTAGGTTTTGAAGATATTGGACTTTTTAGTTTAATGTTAGTAGGAAGTTTAATGGGATTTTTAGTTTATAATACGCATCCTGCTAAAGTGTTTATGGGAGATACAGGTTCTCTTGCTTTAGGAGCAGTAATGGGAGCAATAGCAATACTTACTCATAGAGAACTTACGCTACTTGTAGTTGCATCTATCTTCGTTATAGAAACATTATCAGTTATTTTACAAACATTTTGGGTTGTTGTATTTAAGAAAAAATTATTCTTAATGACACCATTACATCACCATTTTGAAAAACTTGGTTGGTGTGAGACTGATATAGTTAAATTATTCTGGGTATTAGGTCTTGTACTTGCAATGGCAGGAATAATATTTGGAGTTTGGGTTTAAACATCATTTTTGATGTTTTTTTTCTTTGTAGTCGTGATATACTAATAATGAGGAGGGTATATGAAAAAGAATACTTGGAAATATTATAATGAAAAAGAAATTAATGAATTAAATGAAGTTAGTGATGCTTATAAGATATTTATAAGTAGTAGTAAGACTGAAAGAGAAGCAGCTAAAAATATTATTAAACTTGCTGAGAGTCAAGGTTTTAGAAATTTAGATTATTATATTGGAAATAATTATAAATTGACTAGTGGCGATAAAGTATATGTAAATAATAGAGATAAGAGCGTCGCTTTATTTATTATAGGAGACGAAGATATTACTAATGGAATTAATATATTAGGAGCTCATATTGATTCTCCAAGACTTGATTTAAAGTCAATTCCATTATATGAAGATAGTGAGTTTGCTTATTTTGATACACACTACTATGGTGGTATTAAAAAGTATCAATGGGTAACACTTCCTTTAGCACTACATGGAATTGTTGTTAAAAAAACAGGCGAAAAGGTATTTATTAATATCGGTGAAGATGATAATGATCCTGTTGTTGGAATTACTGATTTACTTCCACATCTTGGTCGTGAACAATTAAAAAAGGAAGCTGACGAGGTAATCATGGGAGATAATCTAGATGTACTTATTGGAAGTCGTCCTCTTAATTTAGATGATAAAGATAAAGAAGAACTTGTAAAAGAAAATATTTTAAATATCTTAAAAGAAAAGTATGCTATTGTTGAAGATGACTTTTTATCTGCTGAGATTGAGGTAGTTCCAGCAGGGAAAGCAAGAGATTTTGGACTTGATAAGTCTATGGTTATGGCATATGGTCAAGATGACAAGGTATGTGCATTTACTTCACTAAAGGCTTTTTTAGACATTAGTAAGTGTCGCAAAACTATTAGTTGTATTTTAGTTGATAAAGAAGAAATTGGTAGTGTGGGAGCAACAGGAATGGAGTCTTCATTTTATGAAGATGCTTTAAGAGAAATTTGTTCCCTTCTTGGTAATGACAGTATTACAGCACTTGGCCGTGTATTTAAAAATTCTAAGATGTTATCAAGTGATGTTACTGCGGCATATGACCCACTTTATGCAGATGTTTTGAATAAGAGATGTGAAACTTTCTTTAATAGAGGAGTATCATTCTGTAAGTATACAGGTGCTCGTGGTAAGAGTGGTTCTAATGATGCTAGTTGTGAGTATATTGCTGAACTTAGAAAAATTATGGATGAAAATGATGTTAAATTTCAAATTACAGAAATGGGTAAAGTAGATGCTGGAGGTGGCGGAACTATTGCCTATATCTTAGCAAATAAAAATGTTAGTGTAATTGATTGTGGAGTAGGAGTACTTAGTATGCATGCTCCATGGGAAGTTACTTCAAAGTCTGATATATATGAAGCATATAAATGCTATAAAGCATTTTTAAAAGATGCATAAAAAAAATACTGGTATTTGTTTACCAGTTTTTTTTTAGTGATTATATGTTATCTCTAAATAATCTTTTATTTTACGTGAACGTGATGGATGTCTTAGTTTTCTTAAAGCCTTTGCTTCAATATTCCTTACTCTATCTGTTGTAGAAATATTGTGTAATTTTCTTACTTTATCAAGAGTTAATTCTTCTCCCTCTTCATTTAAACCAAATCTTTCTTTTAGAATGTTACCCTCAAGTTCTGTTAAAGAATTTAAGGTGTTGTCCATTTTTGAATCAAGATCTCTATACATTATAGCATCTTCATATTTATAATCAACAAGTACTATTTCACTATCAATATCTATAAAACTATTAGCAATTGTATTTGCAATTACCATTTCAATATAATTTTCTAAGTTTATAGAAGAAAGTTCTTGATTTTCAATATTAGCTTCTATGTAGTTAGCAATTTTTTCAAAAAAATTTAAAATTCCCTGTTTATGACCATCTTCAGCATATTGAAAGTGATCAAACACACTTAATGCTTCCTCTCCATTTTTTCCTGAACTGATAGCAGAGTAGTATTTAATAAAATAATTTGTTAATTCATTATTTGAATATGAAAAAACTATATTATTGCATTCATTATTATCATACTTTGATCCTTTTAAAGATTGTTTAATTCCTAATTTATTCATTACTTTGTTACTAAATGGTTTACTGTACACAATTTCTGCAAAATTGTTCTTGTTTGTTAAAATACCAGATTTTATGTTTTCAATCCATGTTTCATATACAGTTGCGATAATATCTTCTGTAGGATTTTCCCTGCTTGAAAGTAAATATAATTTAGAATTTTTTAAATAATTGTAAATAACATGTTGAGTTCCTAATATTACTTGATTAAAATATTCCTTTTTCAATTCTTCATCATCAGTAATATTAGCAAGTTCTATTAGTTTTTTTGTTTCTTCAATATTTAATTTTTTTTGGTCTTTAAATTGTAAGTTCCAACTTTCTAAAATTTGTTCATTATTCATTTTAAATTTCCCCCCTTAATTAAAATGTGACTATATTATAACCAATTTTTTTATAATGGCAACAATTGTTGGACATCTTTTGTATTTATCTGTAAAATATGCGTAAAATTTAGTTTAAAATTAAAAAAAATACTGTTTTTAGCAGTATCTTTAATGTTAATGAGGCATTTCTAAATAACCATTTAATTTTCTTGAACGTGGTTTATGTCTTAGTTTTCTTAGTGCTTTTTCTTGAATAAGTTTAACTCTTTCTGGTGTTACATTAAGTATTTTTGCCAATTCAGTTCTACTTTTTCTTACTGAATTTTCATCATCATCCTTTGATATGAAATATATGTAATAAATTGTTTGTTGTTCTCTGGGCGTTAAAGTTTTAAATGCTTCATTAAAATCATTTTGAAATATCATTTCTTCAATATTATTTTCAAAAATATTTTCTGAATCTAAATTATATTCATCTTCACTAGCATAAATAGTATTATTAAGAATTAGTTCAATATATTTTTTTATATTTGTTGCTGTTAATTGTTTATTGTTAGTATTTTCTTCTAGGTATTGTGCTATATTTTGAAATAATGAATAGAAGTCATATTGACCTAATACTTTATCGTTTTTAGTTTCTTCATTTAATTCTTTAAATATATTTACAGTATCTTCTTGTTTATCATTATTTATAGCTTTGTAATACTTTATAAAATACTCTGCAATTTTACTTTTTATTTTACTATTTTTTAATGTAGATTTAACTCCGAGTTTACTTTTTAGTTTTTCGTTAAATTTATTACTTTGAGTTATTAAACTATATCCATCTTTTTCTAATAATAAACCTTCATTTATACATTCAATCCAAGCTCCATAAGTTGCTGAAATTATATCTTCAGTATTTATTTCTGTACTTGATAATAAATATAATTTAGAGTTTTTTAGATATTCATATATTACATGTTCAGTACCTAAAATAACTTTATTATAATATTGTTTTTTTAATGATTCGTCAGTTTCTTTTGAAGCAAGTTTTAATAATTCTTTTGCTTCTTCAAAGTTTAATTTTTTTTGGTCTTTAAATTGTAAGTTCCAACTTTCTAAAATTTGTTCATTATTCATTTTAAAATCCCCCTTTTTGAACAATGTAGATAATATCATAATATTTTTAATAAGAGAAATACCAATAGATTATAGATTTCATTGAAATATAATTTTTTGTTATGCATTTAATATTATTTTAATTTAGTTTCTTTAAGAATTATTTTATATTTATTTAATATAATTAAATGGGTGATATGATGAAGAAGTTTGATAAAACATTATTTATTAGTGTAATATTACTTTGTTTGTTTGGACTTTTAATGGTTTATTCTTCATCTAGTATTTGGGCAGATTATAAGTTTGGAGATAGTTTTCATTATTTAAAATATCAAGGTGTTTTTTTTGTTATTGGACTTTTTATTATGATATTTATCTCCTATATTAATCCAAAAGTTTATTATAAGTATTCTAATAAAATTCTTATTTTTAGTTTTATTTTACTAATACTTGTTTTAATTCCAGGAATTGGTAGTGTGAGAAATGGTAGTCGTAGTTGGTTTGGTATTGGTAGTCTTGGTATACAACCTAGTGAGGCTGCTAAAATAAGTTTAATTATTTTTACTAGTAAATATTTATCTAGAAGTGACTTTTATATAAAAAGTTATTTTAAGGGATTATTTCCAATTCTTGGAGTTGTTTTTTTATTCTTTGGACTTATTATGTTGCAACCTGATTTAGGTACAGGAACAATTATTTTTATGTCTATTATTTCAATATTATTTATAGCTGGTGCTTCAATGAAGTTTTTTATGTTTGGTGGTGTTTTAGGTGTTATTGGAGTAATAATTCTTATTATAATTGCTCCTTATAGAATGGACAGAATAACTGCTTTTATTGATCCTTGGAAAGATGAACTTGGAACTGGTTTTCAAATTATTCAGAGTTTATACGCAATTGGTCCTGGAGGACTTCTTGGTACTGGATATTTAAATTCTGTTCAAAAGCATTTTTATTTACCTGAACCACAAACCGATTTTATATTTTCTATTATTTGTGAAGAGTTTGGTGTTATGGGAGCAGTTATTGTTGTCTTACTTTTTTCTATTTTATTTTATAGAGGAGTATCTATTGCAGTTAAATCAAAAGACTTGTTTTCAAAATACTTAGCTTTTGGTATTCTTTTTCAAATACTTTTCCAAGCAATTATGAATTTATGTGTTGTAGTTGGAATTATTCCAGTTACGGGTGTTGCCCTTTTGTTACACTCAAAACTACATTCAAATTTTCCCCTTAAAATAAGGGCTTTTAGAGAATTTGATATGTAGTTATTTTTTTATAAAAATATAAATAAGGGCTATAATCTTAAAAAAAAGTAAAAAAATTGCAACTTTTTTAGAGGGTTGTCTTCTCATTACAACATTCAAAATAGGGTTTTAAATGTCTATACTATTTGGAGGTTAAAAAATGGGAAAAAAGAATTATGGAAGTGTTTACGGAGAACCATATCAAAGATATAGATATTTATTAAAGTATTTAGATGATTATTATAAAAGAAAAACAAGTATTTTAATACCAAATGCATTAGATGGACAACATGTATTGTCTGGTGTAAGAAGAGGATATAAAGTGGATTGCTATGAATCATTAAGTGAACTTATTAATGGTGGCGTTGTAGATAATTTCAATGTTGTTGGTCTTAAAGAAAAAGTTAATTTTTTTGGTTATGAAAATATGGTTAATATATTTGAAAGTAATTTTTATGAACAAAAAATAGAACGAGAATATGATTTTGTTTATTGTTATAAATCATTACATCTAGAAGAAAATAAAAAAATTCCAAAAGAAAGAAAAATGAGAAAATTATTATCGTCTGTTAAAGAAAATGGTTTCATTTATATTTTTTATCATTTAGCAGAAAATGAAAACGATTATATAAACTTTCCTAAAAATCAATATTTTAGAAAATTTGAAATGTGCAAATATTTTGATGACTCATGGGAGATTATCATTTCTAAGGAATCAAATTTAAAAACTAAAGATAGCCCACATCCATTTAATAACAAAGAACATAGTCATTTAGTTGGACATATATTTGCTAGAAAAAAATATAAAAGAAGAAAACATAAATATTGCTATAAAATATCTGTTGCGAATGAATATGATACTCATTTATGATTTGACAATTATATAATTGTGGTGTAGCATTCATTCAATGGAGGATTTTTTATGAGTATTGATGAGTTATTTCTAATAGATGAAAAAAGAATTAAAAAATTATATGATACTGAATTACTAGCACATTTGTTACTTTTGAATTATCAATTTTTAAATAATAAATATCATAATATAAGTGCTAGTGAAATATTTAAAAATCTGCATAAGGTTAAATATACAAAAAAAGATTTAGAACAAATAAAAAATAATGCTGTTGCACTATTAGACATTAAATATAATATTAAAGTTAATAATTTAGAAACACTTGATTTTTATGATTTAGATTAGTAAAAAGAAAAAGAAAACAAAACTTATTTTCTTTCATCAATTCTATTAAATGTAGTTTTATGAGTTTTATCGTATTTTAATAAATCTGATGCAGTCATCTTCAACTTACGATCAATATTTTTATTCATACCTTCTGCTATCTTATCAAGCATTTCAATCGTAGGTTTTCTTTTACAATTTTCTAATTCATTAATATAAACTAAATTGCTACCAACTTTCTCAGCAAACTTTTCTTGAGATAAGTTATATTTCTGTCTATAATATTTTAAATTCATTGATAGTATTTCACGACTATTATTCATAAAATCTTACCTCACTTTCTACAATTTATTTTATACAAGTGTTAAATAATTATCTTTTGCACAACTGTTTAAGGTAAAAGTGTTGATTTTTTGTAAAAATCAGTTATCATATTAATGTATGTAGTAAATCTTAAATAGTTATGGTGGTGAGATAAAATGAGTATAAAAAAAGCAATAAGTATATTTGGTGCATTTATATTTTTTGTATTACTAATTAAAAGTTTTTATTTTGATACGAATTTAGGATATACTTTAGAGGCATCTCCTTTTTCAACAACAGGATGTCCATTGTTTATTGAAGCATTAGCATCAGTTGTATTTTTACCTTTTTTAGTATATACAATGATAGAAGAATTATGCGACAAAGTTATCAATCGTTTCAGTAAAAAAATTAATATCAATTAAAAATAACTAAGAAATATTTTATGAAAGTATTTCTTTCTTTTAATAATCGTGTATAATAATAGTAAATTAAATTTTGAGGTGCATTATGAAAGTAGTTAATAAAAATGTAGAATCAAAAAGGGATATCATAAGTGAATTAAAAAATATTAATGTTAATTCAACAAATAAACATAAAGAAATAGAATTAGATTCTTATATAGTAAGTATTGTTATGATAATTACTACTTCTAATGTTAGTAATCTTGCAAAAGATGAATATGTTGTGTATATGCTTATTCAAAATAAAGAAACAGATGATTTATATGGTAAATTTGATTTGAAAATATTTTTTAATGAAAAAGAAGCCAATATTTATTATGATAAGTTAATGCTTGAAGCATCTGCTTATTCTAAAGAAAAAATTGATGATTTAGTGTGTGATTTATAGTTGGCATTAAAAAGCATCAAAAAGCATCGAAAAGCATTAAAAAGCATCGTTTAGTTCTTGACTTAGTAATGTCAAGTGGTAAAATATAGTAAAATCGATGAAATTGTATCGAAAGAAACAAGACATCGTTTTTTTTGTTGTTAACTTTTTTCGCAAAAGTCATTGACAATATAAAATAAAAATATTAGAATAATAGCCAATATTTGGAAAAAGAAAAATTTTCGTTATGTGTGAAGTGATTGTGGTAGTATTTGATGACTTCACCTTAAGGTAAGGTGATTAACTATGCAAAATCATAAATCTTATTTTAGTGTTTATAACTTAAATTTAGTTTCTCTAAAAAACGAGGAGATACTTATATAGGGTTAAATTCCCCTTATAAGCATCTCCTTTTCTATTGGCTATATTCAAGTTGGAGGGTTAAAATGAATAACACAATGCAAGAAAATGAAAGTCTTTTTGATAATGAAATGTTATCTAGATTAGATTTAATAGATTATGATATTGAAAGAACTTTCTATCGTGTCTGTATGTTTATGAAGAAATATAGAAGATTAAAAGTTAAAAATTATTGTGAAGTACCGATTAAAATTACTAGTACCTATAAGTATGTTTTTGTTGATGAAAAAACTAAAGGTATTAATGACTATACTAAATTAGACAATTTTATAGATAATGATACAGAATATCAAATGCTTTCTAAAAAAATTTGTTCTATAACTAAGCATTTTAGTCAAGAGGAGTTAGTTTACTATACTATATGCTTGTATAGACAAGAATCTGAAACTCGTGCGTTTAAAGAAATTGGTTGTTCCAACAAAGGTCTTGTACCAATAAAAAATAGTTGTATTGTGAAATTTGCTTGTGCCTTAGATATAGAAGTATATAATGATGATGACGGATTTGCTGATCCTAACGAGGAAGAAAAGTTTGAAAAATTTATGAAAGAATTTAAGTTGTAGAAATGCAACTTTTTTTATTGCATTAAAGGAGGTGGTTTTATGATTGTGTAAAAGGTAATTCTTAATGATTTGACAAAAGTTTTTAAGTAGTATATCATTCAAGCAAAGGTGATATTATGAAATCAAAAATGTTTAAAATTAGCATTATTGCTATAATAGTGATACTAATTACTACTTTTATCTTTATTGGTAAAACCAATTCTAGTAAGAATAACTTATCAAAAAAATTTACTAGCAATACAGAATCAAAAGAAAAAGTAAAACAAAATGATATTCAAGAGAAAACAGAAAATCAAAATGAATTACCAAAAGAGAAAAATGAAAGTGTTGGTGTTGTAGAAAGTCCTAAGGAAGAGATAAAAGAAAATAAAGTATCTTCTAATACTTCCACTACATCAAATAATTCAAATGAAATAAATCAAAATTATAATCAACAAAATCAATCACAATCTAATAATAGTCAAATTAAAGAAGAAGAAGCAAAAGAAAATAATAATTCTTATATAGGTGTTCCTAATCCAAATGATTTTAATTATTCTTTTCATAAAGGTAAAATCGAATATAGTTCTATGGATGCTTGTCTTTCTGCTAGTGAAAGAATTTCTTTAAAAGATACAGTCGATATTATCAATAGTTGGTGTATGGATGTTGTTGATGGTCAAGGTACAGTTTTAGGTGAGTATTTATATATTAATTGTTCATCTGGAAATTGTAATAAGTATAAAGATTAGATATTCTAGTCTTTTTTATTTTGGAGGAAAAAATGAAAATATTATTATTTATTGGAATAGCACTATTAATTTTACTAGTGCTTTTTTTATGGTCTGCTTGTGCCTTATCAAGTAAAATTTCACGAGAGGAGGAAATAATTGAAAATGAAAAATAAAATAAAAAATTTATTATTACTACTTGGAGTCATTATAGGATGTGTTTCTACTACATCAGTATATGCCCAAGGAGCTACTTTAACAATGAATAAGTCTGGTTATTTTTGGACAAGAACTAGTCCAAATGAATCCACCCATAGTTGGTATACTCAGGATTATTATTTTGGAGATCGTGTTGCCTATTGTATAGAGCCAGGTGTTCCAGAAGGAACTGATAATTATACAGTTGGAGATATGTCTAATACCAATTATTCTAATGAACAAAAACTAAAAATGTTACTAATTGCTTATTACGGTTATGATTATCCAAATCATCAAACATTAAATTATAGATTAGCAACTCAAGCCCTTTTATGGGAACAGGCAGGAAACTATAGTATTTCTTACTCCACTCAAAGATGGGGAGCAGGAACAAATATAGATGTATCTGCTGAAAGAAACGAAATTATGAATCTAGTTAATAGTCATTATGTAAAACCATCTTTTAATGGTCAAACAGTTACTATGAAAGTTGGTGATAAAATAACACTAACTGATACTAACAATGTATTATCAAATTACGATGTAATAATGAGTAATAATGCTGAGTATCAAGTTAATGGCAATACTATTACTATTCGTGCTACTAATGTTGGAAATATTACAATGCAATTCAAGAAAAAAATGTATACTACAAGACAATATCTTGTATATTATGGTAATGGTATTCAAACAATGTTATCTTCTGGAGCAGTTGATCCAGTTTACGCATCTTTAAATATTAAATCTGAGGGAGGAAAAATTGACTTTACTAAATATGATAAAGACAATAATTCTGCTAAACCACAAGGTGAAGCAACTTTAAGTGGTGCAGTATATGGAGTTTATGATAAAAAAACAGATGCTTTAGTTGGTAAAACAACTACTGATGGTAATGGATATGCAAAAATAGAACATTTGCCTTATTTTGGAGATTTCTACTTACAAGAAATAAGTCCTAGTAAAGGTTATCAATTAGATACTACTAAATATTATTTTACTAGTTCTTTAGATAATATTGATAACTATGTTATTGTAAAAGAAAAAATAATAAATTGTGATGTTGAACTTACAAAAGTTTATGCTACTAGTAAATCTGAAATAATGACACCAGAGCCTAATGTAGAGTTTGGTTTTTACAATATTAAAGGTGAACTTTATAAGACTGGAAAAACTGATAAAAATGGAAAATTAAATATTAATCTAGTATATGGAACTTATACAGTAAAACAATTAACTACTTCTAAAGATACTACTAAGGTAGATGATTTTACAATTAAGGTTTATGAAATGGGAGATAAAATTTACTACACTATCTCCAATGCTGAAATAACTGCTAAATTAAAAGTTGTTAAAATTGATAAAGATACTAAGCAAATTATTACTAGAAAAAATATTAAGTTTAGAATCTATAATGTTGATACTAAAGAATATGTTAAACAAACAATAACTTATCCAACTGCTAAAACCATTGATGTTTTTGAAACTGATTCTAATGGTATTTTAATCACACCTTATCCATTAAAAGCAGGTACTTACTATTTAGAGGAAGTGGATCAAAAAATTGATGGTTATTTATGGAATAAAAATTCTGTAGAATTTAAAATTGGTGAAGATTCTAAATTGATTAATGATGAAGAATTTGGAATCTTATTTGAAGTTAAATTTGAAAATAAAGCAGTTAAAGGTAGCCTAGAACTAACTAAAACTGGCGAAGAAGTAGAATTAACTGATAATGGGTATATTTATACTAAAGTTAACTTAAGAGGCGTTAAAATCGGCTTATATGCTAGAGAAAATATATATGATGCCCTTGGTAATTTAAAATACAAAAAAGGTACACTAGTAAAAGAATTAATTACTGATGAAAATGGTTATGTTAAGGTAGATGATTTATATTTAGGAAAATACTATTTACAAGAAATTGAAACAGTAAATAACCATGTGTTGGATAAAACTAAATATAATTTCAATCTTGAATATAAAGATCAATATACAGAAGTAATTAATTACAAAACTACCTTAGAAAATCATTTACCAAAAGGTACTTTAGAATTTACTAAATCTGATTATTCAAATAGTAAGACTTTACCTAACACCTTAATTGAAATTTACAATGAAAAAGATGAGTTAGTTTATTCTGGTCGTACTGATGAAAATGGTAAAATCATTATTGATAAATTACCAGTTGGTAAATACTACATTTTAGAAAAAGAAGCACCAGAGGGATACAAAATAAATGATGAAAAAATGTATTTTGAAATTACTGAAGATGGACAAGTTGTTAAATGTAATATGTTAGATGAAGCATACGAAGTTCCAAATACTGGTTTAAGTAATATTAAGTATGAACTAATTGGAAGTATGGTTTTAATTATATCTAGACTAGGATTATTCTTATATGGTACGAAGAAAAGAAAATAAGAAGTTTAATCTTATTAAATTAATTGGCTTACTACTTTTTGCTTGTGGTATGTTTATGATTGTTTATAATTATTCTACTAAAGTAAAATTAGATGAAAATAATGATACTAAAATAGAAGAATTTTTTGATGATGATAATACTTCACAAGTAGAAGCACCAAAAGAAGATAATCAAGAAAATACTACTACTTCCAAAGTTACTAATTATAACTATATTGCTATTTTAGAGATTCCATCTATAAATTTAAAACGAGGTTTAGTAGATCCTAGTAGTAAATATAATAATGTTAATTATAATATTCAAATTATAGACAAATCTTCTATGCCAGATGTTGTTAATGGTAACTTAGTTCTTGCTAGTCATAACGGAGCTAGTTATATTTCTTTCTTTAAAAATTTATATAAACTAAATAATGATGATAAAGTTTATGTTTATTATAATGGTTATAAATATGAATATTCTATAAGTAAAATATATGATACAAATAAAGATGGTCATATTGAAGTTTATAGAGATAATCAAAAAACTACTATAACTTTAATTACTTGTAAGAAAAATACAAAAGATACTCAAACAGTTTATATTGGTTATTTAACAAATAAGGTGGCTTATTAATATTAGGAGTGATATTGAATACCCAAAATATTTAATTCATGTATTACTCCTAGTTTTGTCATCTTAGATTTTTCTTTAACGCATTTAGAAAAATTAGTTTATGGAGAAATATCAGCACTATGTAATAATAAAGGCTACTGTTATGCTACTAATCATTATTTAAGTAAAGTAAATAATGTTAGCGAAAGAACAATTAGAACTTGTATTAGTAATTTACATAGTAAGGGTTATATCAAGGTAATAATTGATAGAAAAGAAAAAAATAATAGTAGAAGAAAAATTTATATAGATGATAGTAAGGATCAAACTCTCCCGTCAGAGTGGCAAGACACTTCCTAACCGACAGGAGAAATACTTCCTACAAATAAATAAAAGAATAAATAAATTAATAAATAAAATAATTCTAATAATATTATTAGTAATACTAATATAAACTTTAAATTAGACTGGAGGTTTTTATGTATGAAGATATAAATTATAATGAAGTTATGTTATCTGGTAAAATCAATAATATTTATAATACTAATAATTATTGTCTGTTTGGTCTAACTTGTAATGATTATTCAAACAATAATTGTTATCTTAATTTAAGAATCCACAGTAATCTTTATTACAAATATAAAGATTTTTTTATTAAGGATAAAAAAGTGTTTATTAAAGGATATTTAAAAACTTACTCTGATAAGAATAATAATATTCAATCTTATATTATGGTTACTAAAATTAATGATAAGCCAAACGAATTAATTAATGGAACATCAGCTCCACATATTAGATATGATGAAGATGGTGTTATGGTTTGGAATGGTAAAAGATGTGAATCAGTTCCTCCTACTAAAGAAGAACTTGAAGAAATGGAGGTTTTACTTAGTGAATATCAATAATAATGTAAAGCCATATATAAGGTTGTCAAATAATTCTAATTTATTAGGAGATGAAGTTATTTTATATGCTTATTCTAAAGAAAAGAAAAATGTTGATTTTCAAGTTAAATGTTTAAAAGAATTTTGTAATTCTAATAATTTAAAAGTAAAAGAAATTTATTCAGATTACTTTGGAAGTAATAAATTAGAAAATAAAATAAATTTAAAAAAATTATTAGAAAGTAATTCTAATATAAATGTTTTAATAACTAATCTTGATAGATTAAGTAGAACTCTAAGTGATATGTTAAATATTGAAAATCAAAGTATTAAAAATAAAATTAACTTTTATGATATTGGTAGTAATGAATTTGTCTTTGATAAATACTTTAAAATAATTAAAACTTTACAAAGAAATGGAGATGATAAATTGCAAAGAAACTTAAATGTTCTTTATGTTGAACCAAATAAGTTGCCAGAAAAAAGAACAATAAAAAACACCTTAGAGGAAAAACAAAAACTTGTTAACGGATTAATTGAATACACTTATTTAAGTGATTCAAATGATATTGCAATAGTTTGTAATGAAGAAGGAAAAATTTTAGGATTACCACCTAATCGTGATATTGGTCATGATATTATATGTGGTAATTTTTTTATTGTCGGTGATGATCCAGAACTTGGTGAAGATCGTTCTTTAACCGAAGAACAGATAGAAAAATATTCTAAATATTTTGGTAAAGAATCCATTGAAAAAACAAATGAAAAAGCACAAAAAATCTTTAATGATGATTTGTGTTATTAATACTTGAAAGGAGGTGGTTTAATGGTGAATGAAACAGTATTGGTTGGTAGAATTACCCAAGATCCAAAAGTAACTGAATTAGAAAACGGTAAAAAAGTATGTAATATAACTGTTGCCGTGCCTAGAAGTTATAAAAATGAAAATGGCGAATATGACACTGATTTTATTAAATGTACAATGTGGTCTGGTATTGCTGAAAATACAAGTGAATATTGTAAACAAGGAGATTTAATTGGTATTAAAGGTCGTATTCAAACAAGAGTTATTGATAAAGATAATTCAAAACAAACCATTCAAGAAGTTATTGCTGAAAGAGTTACATTTTTAGCAAAATCTAAAGAAAAAAATAATGATGAAATAGAAATTTAGTCAAATGAAATTAGAGCAAAATAAAAGAGCTAGTTAGGGCTAACTCTAGTGTTATCAAAAATCAATAACAAACTTATTATATCACTATTTTGCTCTTTTTCTTATTTTATTAAGGAGGATGATAATAAGATGAATAAAAATATAAATTTTGAGGTGTTGTTTATTGTTTAAACTTATAGGCAACTCTCTATACAATATAGGGAATACTATAAGTACACTAGCAATAACTAAATTAGATGGTGGTAATTATAACATTGATACAATATTAAAAGCCATTAAAACTTTAACTGATTGGTGCTTAAGAGTTGGGATTGCTTTAGCAGGTGTTTCATTAGTAGTTGGCTTTATTATGTATGCCGTTGCTGATGTCGACAGAAAAGCCCATGTTAAACAAAGAATTATTCAAACAATGTTTGGTATTGTAGGAATTATTTTAGCCATTTCTTTAGTAAACTTAATTATTAGTCTATTCTAGGTGGTGTTATATGAATATTGAAAAATTAAATAATAAGATACTTAATATTGAAGAAAAATATAGCACAAAACAAGATAAAGTTAAAGATTATTGTCATGAGTTAGAGGATACATTTTATGAATATGCTGATTTAAACGGTAATATGGACTATGAATTTGAAGAGGTATTTAACGATATTGTCTGTGGCGAAGATTGTATAGGATTAGTTATGGGAGCAAGTGTAGATTCTTTATATTATTGGTATAGAAAAGATGGCAAAACTTGTGTTGATGAAATTGATTATGACTATCTTACTAACTTAGCAAATAAAGCCTTAAAATGTTATGAAAAAACTAAAGAGGATAACTTAGAAATATGTTAAGTGCCTTAGATTTATTACGAAGATTAGGCTGGGCTGTAATTGATTTTATCTATAAACTAGTAGACACATTATTTAATATAATGAAAGAACTAAACTTATATGATATTGTTGATAGTGTTTCAGATAATACAATGTTTTCTAATTTTCATTCTGGAATAATTGCCATTGCTATAACATTATTAGCATTATTTATTGCTTGGCGATTTGTAATGAAAATATTAGATCCAGATGAGGGACTATCTACTCATCAAATAGTTATGGAAATTATTAAATGTAGTGTGCTTGTGTTAATGAGTGTTTTCTTATTCTCACAAGCCAATACTTTATCTATGAAACTAAGTGGTTACACTTCTTCTATGTTTTCAAATAGTGGTACTACTTTATCTAGTGCTATGCTTACCATGTATGTTGATTATTCGGATGGCTATAAAGCAAGTGATGAATTTAAGAAAGAAGATATAAGTGCTAATATCAAAAATAGTAATTTTACTAAGAAAAGAATGTTTAATGATAAATATGTAACTTCTAAAAAATGGATATTACCAGATGAAAAAGATTATAAATATAATGTAAACTGGATAATGGCTATTATTGTAGGTGGTTTCTTTCTATATGCTCTTTTCTTTAGTGGTATGATGCTCGCTCGTAGGCAAATAGAATTTTTGTTTTTATTTTTAATAAGTCCAATAGTATTTGCTACTTCTATTGGAAATAAACAACGAAGATCTGCTGTTATAGAACAATTAGTTTCTTTAATGCTACAAGGTGCAGTAGTTATGATGATTATTGGTATAACTGTAATTGTAATGCAAGCCATTAATAGTACGACTTTCTTTAGTGATTCCAATTTTAAAGATATGGCTTTAAAATCACTAATGTTTGTTGGATGTGGTACATTCCTTTTAACTGGCTCACAAGTTGTTAATAGATTCATTGGTTCAAATGTTAGTGCTAATTCTGGTCGAGAACAATTAATGAGTTTAATGAGTTATGGTCATGCGTTATCTACTGCAACTCATATTGGAGGAAATGCTATTAGTGGTGCTACTTCTTTTGGATTAGGTGTTGGTGCTTCTGCTCTAGGAAGGGCTGGAGGAAATAAACTTGTTAATTCTATTGGAGGAGCTATCCAAAAATTTGGTAATAATATCAAAAGTAATAATAGTTCAAACTCTAATCCAATTAAAAGTGGTATTCAAAACGGTATTGGAAATACTATTGAAAAATTTGGTGGTAAAGTTAAAAATTCAACACCATCAAATATTGGTAAAAATATGAGGATGCACGGTCGTGAAAATATGGGTGAAGCCGTAAGTTCTATTATGCCACAAAGAAATATGTATCGAAGAAGATACAGATCAAGGGAGTGATAAATTTATGTATATAACAATAAAAAGTATAAAAAAGACTTTAGGAAAATATATAGAAATGACAGATCTTTATATAGGACTACCTATGCTTATGATATTTTTAATACTATTTGCTTTTACTAATTTTAAATTACAAGCATTAGTGTTTTTATCAGTATGTGCATTTTTATTGATTCCTATAAATCTTTCAAAAAAGAATCGTATGTATAAAGTAGTTATTTTGCTTTTTAAATATGTTTTTAAGTGTAAAGAATATATTTATTTAAAATAAAATGTTATAATTAAAAAGACAAACAGATAAATAGTAATTGTGCGCCCAGAAAAGGGTTAATAATCTAGCAAGTGGAAATCTTGCCTGTTTAAGGTCTAACCAACC
>CAKOZD010000012.1 GCA_934131175.1 uncultured Bacilli bacterium
TTAGTTTAATATTTAAAAAGTTATCACAATAGTATGGGCAACCCTTTATTTTTTTATAACTCTAAAATGGCAAAGGGGGTTACACTTCCATTTTTATCATATGGCGGAAGTTCTTTACTTATTAGTATGGCTAGTGTTGGAATATTACTATCTATTTATAGATTTAATAATTAATTATAAACTTTCTATTTTTTCTTCTTTTTTATGTGAAAATTTTGTGTTATTATGTATATGATATGGAGGTAATAGAGTGAGTGAAAATTTAAATAAAAAGAAGAATAATAAGAAGAAGATTTTAGTTATCATTTTATTTATTTGTGCTATTGTTCTTTTAGGAGTAGGAGTATATTTTAATTTTTCTTCTAAGAGTAATAGTGATAATAAAAGTAAAAAAGATACTAATAATAGTCAAGAAAAAGTTGATTTAAATAAAAATGAATATGAAAAACCATCAAGTGATGATGTTATTAATACATCTGATATATTAAAAAGTAATCATGATGTTAATGGCATAATCTTAAGTGATGTTTTGTTTGCTAAAAAAGGTGAGTATGAAGTTATTAGAGGAAATGCTACTAATACAACAGGAACTGATATTGAAAATTTAGGTTTACTTATTAAAATATTAGATGCAAACAAGAAAGAACTTGATTCTGTAACTGTTGTTTTTGAAAAGCTTCCTACAGACAATAAGAAATATTCTTTTGAAGCATATATGTTTAATAATGGTTCTATTAATGCAGTTGACTATAGTGCAGAAATAACTAAAGATTTTAATTAGATAGGTAGTGATAGTGTGCGAAGGAAAAATAATAAAGGTTTTACACTGGTTGAATTACTTGTTACTATTTCAATTCTAGGAATTGTTTCGGTAATGGCAATGCCAGTTGTTAGAAATATAGTTGAAGCAAATAATATGAAAAAGTTTATTACTTATAAAGATTCTGTTGAAAGTAGTGCTAAACTTTATGTTGACTCTTATTCAGAAGATTTGTTTGGAAATAATAAATCTGGATGTGCTTATGTAACTTATGATCAGATGCAGGAAAAATCTTTAGTAAAAGATATATCTCAAGATTCTGTATCATGTGACTCTAGTAAGACTTTTGTAAAAGTTGTTAAATTGAATGGGAAATATTCTTATTCTTCTCAAATTGGATGTGGTAACTCTGATGAGAAAAATAAAAAAATTAATGATAATGCGGTAAATATCTTATATCCTAAAGATGAGATTTCTAAGACTGCATCTTGTGAATTTGATTCAAGTTTAAAATTTAATTATCTTGTTCTTCCTGAAAACTATACAGGGACTAGTAAAAAGAGACTTGATGTTAAGATAAGGTTGATTAGTGCAACAGGGATTTTACATAATGGTGAAGAAATATATTATACTTGGCGTGAGTCAAGAGATGATGTATCAAAAGATACTTGGACTAAAGCATCATTCAAGGGTATTTCTACTTCAAAACAAGAAAATGATATTTTAAGTGGAAATGATATTACGATTGATTCAGATAGAATTGTATCTCCTGATAAAAAGACAGGAAGGTATTACTTAGCAGTTAAGTTTGTAAAAGTACTTGATATTACTGGTACATCTTTAAATGAAGAAGAAAAGACAGTTACATTTGGTCCATTTAATATTGATAATGATCCTCCTGTAATTAATTCTCTTAATGTTGTTTCTTCAGATAATTCATTTAATAGTACATCAGTAAAAGTAAATATACAAGCAACAGATAATAATAAATTATCTTCTTTAAAAGAATTGTCTGTTTGTATTAAGACTGATGATTCAGAGTGTGAAGATGATGATTTTGAAGATTATAAAGGAAGTTATTCATTAAAATTAACTGGTAAGTATGATGGTAGTACTAAAAAAGTTTATGCGTGGGTAAAAGATAGTGCTGGTAATATTTCGGAGAAAAAAGAAGCTACTTATCAAGTTTATAAAGAGTGTAGTACTGTTAGTATTGACAAGAGCAATTTAATTTCAAAGGGTGCTTGTTCTAAGAAATGTGGTGGTGGATCTAGACTAGATAAATATGGTTTAGTTGATAAGCATACTGGAAATAAATGTTCTGGTGAAAAAGCCGTTACTGAAAAATGCAATACTATGGATTGCTGCAGTAGTGTAACATATAAAGATTCTAATGTTTGCTCTAAAAAATGTGGTGGAGGAACTTATGGACAAAATGCTTATTCTAAGTATGATAGTTCTATAAGGTGTCCTTCAAGTGATAAGACAACAGGTGGTTCAAAGTGTAATACGCAATCTTGTTGTGATGATGTAACTTATAAAGATGGAGATAAGTGTAGTAAGACATGTGGTGGAGGAACTCATAACAGAGTTGCATATTCTAAGACAGATGGTTCAAGATGTCCTTCTAAAGATACTTCATCAGGTGGTTCATCTTGTAATACTCAATCATGCTGTGAAAAATTCACTTATGGTAGTTGGAAAGATTGGAGTTCATGGGGAACTTGTAGTGCTGCATGTGGTACTGGAAAACAAACTAGAACAAGAACTCGACCTAAATTCTCAACATATGATAAGAGTAGTTGTGGAAATGATATTGAGACTCAGTCAAGAGACTGTTCTATTAAACCGACTTGTTGCACAGGCGCTACAGTAAGTTATTCTTCATGGAGTGATTGTAGTACTTCTTGTGGAACTGGTACTCAAACTCGTAAGAAAACAACAATTCCTTGTACAGGTAGTCCTACAGTTGTTACAGAACAAAAAAGTTGTACAGTAATAACTGCTGATAAATATGTAAGTTCAACTGCTTGGAGTTGTAATGTGTCATGTGGTACTGGTGTAAATGAAAGGTATAATACATATAAAAAATGTGATGGCTCAACATATAGAGTTAAGGAAACAGGTAGTAGTTGTAATACTGGTAAATCATGTTGTACAGGTGATAAGTTAATCAGTACAAGTGGTTGGACATGTGTAGGTAAGTGTGGAACTGGTACAAATCAGAGAACTAAAACTTATCAAAGATGTGATGGCTCAACTTATACTAGTACAGAAAACGGAAGTTCTTGTAGTACAGGAATCAGTTGCTGTAGTAGTACTAAATTTGGTAGTTATGGTGATTGGAGTTATACAAGTGATTGTACTAAGAAATGTGGCGGTGGTACACGTACTAGACAAAGAACTCGTCCTAAACTTTCAAATTATGATAATAGTAATTGTGGTACAGATGTTCAAACAGATACCGTTAGTTGTAATACAGCAGCATGTCCTAAAAAGCCAACATGTACTATTGAATTGAGTGGTGGAACAAAAGGTTCTAATGGTTGGTATAAAGGTGGAACTGTTACTGCTAAGTTAAAAACAAGTGGAACTGTTACTAGTTATTCATTAGGTGGTAAGAGTACTAAAACGGCAACTGTTAATTCAGATGGAACACATACTATAAAAGGTGTAGTTAAAAATGATGGCGGACAAAATACTTGTTCAGTAACTATTAAATATGATAAAACTAAGCCTGTGTATACTAAAGTAAAATTATGTTGTGGTGATACTGGTAATAATGGATTCAAAGCCTATGTAGTTCTTAATTATAATGATGCAACATCTGGTCTTGGTACTAGAAAAACTGGTTCATGGGACAATAAAAATAATACTAGTCATGGATATAATCATCCAAATATGAATTTTAATGGTCAAAAATCAGCTGGAGATACATTAGGTGCTTCTGGTACTTGGATTGGATATAAGCATGATGTTTGTGATATGGCTGGAAACTGTGCAAGTAGTAGTAATGGTAATCTTAGCTTTAGTAGTTGTTCTAAAAAATGTTAAATAATAAAAATCAAGGAATTAAGTTTTCCTTGATTTTTTCTTTATTTAAAGTAAAAGTTATTAAAATTATATTTGAATACACGGTAGATACTACTTTTACAATTAAACTTAAATTTCTTTTTAATACTACCATCTTGGCTTGTTTCTTGGAAAGTACATTGTTGGGCTGAATCTACTATTATATTATTGCTATATTCTTGAGTACTTCCCATATAAGCTGAGAATGGTACTTCAAAGCTTTCAACTAATTCATAAGTTTTATTATTCTCATCTACTTTATATTTATAGTAGTATGACTTACCATTGTCTTTAGGTGATGAGTAATTTAGACCTATACTTTTCCAATTAAAATTAGGTTCTGTTGTCGAAATACCAATATTATTATTAAACATTGATAAGTAGTAGACTCCTTCTTCATTAGTCTCAATATAAGTTACTGTGTGTTGTCCACCAGAATTAGTAAAGTCACCAATTTTGTTATATAAATATTTTTTCTCATCAAAGCCTTTATAAAAACTTTCATCTCCTAGAATGTAGACTATTTCTGGACTTTCAAAAATATTTTTAATTTTTATAATAGATGATGTTTCTCTAGAACTAAGAATTACTGTATCGTCTTTAAAATAATTAATAGTATTTATATGCATCCAGTCAACTCCAACAGGTTCTACTTCTTTTGCTACTTCATCTTTATTATAGTAAGCATTTTTCCTTAAGTCTTTAAATACTTCTTCTAGTTTAAATGAATCTGTAATTTCTCCTGTTTCTAGATTTAGTTTTATAATTTCATCTTCGCAAGAGTCATCTTCCGTGTCACTTGAAAGAATTAGTAGATTTTCTTTTTCATCATCAAAGGCATAATCATGATGTAGTTTATGTTTTCCTAGTTTATATATTTTTTCTATTTTACCTAGATTGTTCATTCTAGCTAATTTTCTTTCTGATACACTGAAGTACATTTTATTATTGTTGAAAAGTAAGTTTACTGCTCTATATCCAATTATTGGTATTTCACCTCTTACTATTCCATCATTATCTACTAAATGGATGTAATCTTGGTCTTCTCTAGAGTCTCCTAAAATTGCGAATAGACCATCTGATAATTCTTCATTATTATCTTCTTCTATTTTTAATTTTGTATCAGTATCTATTTTGTAATTTTCAAAATTTAAATTATAAGTATATGATTGTTCTTCATTATCTTTATTTTTTAGAGTAAGTGTTAATTTATTATTGTAGCCCATGATAAAACCAATTAATTGATATGAATGTGTTTTTGTATAATTGTCTTCTCCAGTATTTTTTAGAGTTCTTTCAAAACTACTAAATCCATCTACTTCAATTTTATAAGATAGTTCTTCTTCAGTATCAGTATTAAAGTATAAATTTATGGAATTAGTATTTGTCGAGTAGGGGTTATATATCATAAGTGGATTATCAATTGTATAGTTATTAGTTTTTAGTAAGTCATTAATTTTATTATCTATTTCTTCTTGGAATAGTGTGTTATATGTAGTTATATGTTTATCTTTCATTGTAGAATAGGTGTATTCATTAATATTTGTTTTTATAATACTTGTGTTATTTTTTATCCAGTTTTTATTATTTAGATTATTTTTAATTGTATCATTATACTTATTTAGTGCAAGTATTCCAATAGGAATTAATAATATTATGAGGGTAGATGAGTATAGTATTTTCTTTTTATTCCTTTTTAGATTATTTATAATTTTATTTTTCATAAGACCTCCTGTTTCTTTATAATAAGGGTCTAATGTGAAATTTTTGTAAAATTTTTATGGAAAATAAAAAAACTATTAGTAAAATCCTAATAGTTAATCTACGATTTGTTTAAATCTTGCTAGTGTTATATCACTATGAATTGGGTATCTTGGTACTAAATATTTATTACTTTTTCTAGTTGCATTTTTATTTCCTCCTGCGAATGCCACTTTAAATCCTAAGTCTTTAATTGCTTGTATTGCTTCATCATCGTAACTATAGAATGGATAACAGAATGATGTGTTGTCTTTTATTATATCAAGAGATTTTTGAAGATCTGCTTTTGCTTCTTCATAGTTAGCACAAACAAGTTGGCCCTTTTTACAATCTCCGTATTGATGCATATCATATGTATGGGACTGAATTTCTAAGTATGGAGAACGGTAATTTTCAATGTCCCACCATCCAGCAATTAGAAATAGAGTTGCATGCATTTTATATTCTTCAAGAAGTGGAATTAATTTGTGCCCATTATGTCTTCCTGTACCTTTTGCTCCATCATCTATTGTTATTAATACTGATTTTTCAGGTATATCAATTTCTCCATAAATCCATTTTGTAAATTCATCCATTGTTAGAGTTTTAAAATTATTATTTTTTAAGTAATCTAGATGTTCTCTAAATTTTTGAGTAGTTAAGCATATTCCTTCATTACATTCTTCACCAAGAGTTGAGTCATAGAAGAAGTGGTAATTTAATACAGGTACACTTACTTCTTTTTTCTGTTTTACTGGAGCAGTTTCTTTTACTTCAAGTCCTTGAGCCATTAAAATGACATTTTCAACAGTTGAATAGTTCTTTATTTGATAAGCATTCATATCTTCTAACTTAGAACTTGAAATGGATGGTTTGTTTGTAATATTTAGTTTTAAATTTTCATTTTTTTCTAAGTTTATATTTAATTCTTTAATAGTATTTGTAATAGTATCATTTAAATTATTAGTAAGTAATAATACTGCTTTTTCTTTTAAATTAATATTATTTTTTAAGTAATTAGAAAATTCATCTTTAGTAATTGTATAATAACCATTTTCTTTTAATTTTTCTACTTGTTCTTTAAATGTTAGTAAAGGAGTACAATTTTCATCACTACATGTATTTTCTATTTTGTCATATATTAGTACACTTACGTGATCTGTTCGTTTTTCTTTAGAATTATCATTATTAATTGTAGTAATTTTTTTATCTTTTTTAATACTTAATAATTTATTTAAAAAATATACATAATAATTATCATCGTCACTATATTGAATTGGAATATTTATTCCAGTACTTAGAGTTAATACTTTGTTTTTATCTTTATATAAAGTAACTTTATTTTTAGTTTTTAAATTTTTATTTAATACTATATAGTTAGTATTTAATACATCTTTTTTAGTGTTTTTTACTTTTTTAATATCTTTATAATAAACATAGTAATCATTATCTTTTACTTTAAAATATTTATCACTTTTAGTTATATCTTTATATGATTCTAACTCTAATTCTGTATCTTTATAGATTGTTCCAATTACTTTTTTGTTTTTATCATAAATTTTTGTATCATTTTTAATTTTTACATATTTTGTATAGGAATTTTTTATTTGTTTTAATTCATTTTCTTCTTTTACATTTACTATTAATATTGTAGATATAATTAGTATTACTAATATAACTGGTACTAGTATTAATAGTAGTTTTTTATTTCTTTTTAATTTTTTTAACTTTCTCATATTCTCACCAACTTAATTATATTATATATTTTAGTTATTCACAATATTTATAATTTTATATTTTTATGTTATTATAAGTTTGTTTTGAGGAGGTTTAATTTATGTGTGATATTGTTATTGTTGGAGGAGGAGTTAGTGGTATTGTTAGTGCGATTAAGTCTTCTAATGGTAGAAATAAAATTACTATTTTAGAAAGAAATGATAAGTGTTTAAAAAAGTTATTATTAACTGGAAATGGTAGATGTAATTATTTTAATGATGATACTTCTATTTCTAATTATCATAGTATGAGAGAAGATTTACTTGATAAAGTAATTAATAGTAATAATATGAGTCGTGTACTTGATTTTTATAATGAACTTGGAATTATTCCTAAGATAAAGAATGGGTATTATTATCCTTTTTCTAATCAAGCAAGTACTATAAGAGATGCTTTAATGTTTGAAGTTATGAAGTTAGGTGTTTCTATTAAGTATAATTATTTAGTAGAAAAGATAGAACGCTCTAATAACAAATTTATTATTAATGATAGTATAGTATGTGATAAAGTTATTATTTCAACAGGTTCTTGTAGTTATCCTAAGACTGGTAGTGATGGTATGGGATATGATTTTTTAAGAAAATTTGGACATAATATAATTAAACCTTTACCTGCTCTTGTACAATTAAATAGTGATTTTAAATATTGTCGTGAATTAAGTGGAATTAGAAGTGATGTTATACTTAGTTTATATGAAGATAATAAGTTTATTTCTTCTTCTGTTGGAGAGGTACAATTAACTGATTATGGTATTAGTGGTATCTGTACTTTTAATTTGAGTCATTTTGTAACAAGGGGACTTGATGCTTTAAAAAAAGAAGTAATTAAAGTTAATTTTTTACCTTTTATTAAAGATAATTATATGGAATGGTTTAATGCTTATAGTAATAAGCATAGGGATAAGAATATTTATATGTTACTTTGTAATATTTTAAATTATAAACTTGTTAAAGTTATATTAAAGGTTTGTTCTATTAGTAATGAAACATATTATAATGAGCTTGATTATAATAGTCGTAGTTTATTAATTGAGAATTTAACTAATTTTAAATTTAATATTGTTAGTACAAAAGATTTTAATTTTAGTCAAGTTTGTAATGGGGGAGTTAGTCTTGATGAGGTTAATCTTAGTACTTTTGAGTCTTTAATAGTAGATGGGTTATATATTACAGGTGAAGTATTAGATATTAATGGTAACTGTGGTGGATATAATTTGATTTGTGCAGTTATTAGTGGAATATTAGTTGGAGATGATTTAAGTGATAAGAGTTAGACAAGTAAAAGTACCTATATTAGAAAGTGATAAATTACTTAGTAAAATTGCTTCTAAAATTAGAGTTGATAAGTCTTTTATACTTGATTTTAATATTATAAAAAGAAGTATTGATGCAAGAGATAAAGAAAATATTTTGTATGTTTATGAAGTAGATGTTTCTCTTGTTAATGAAGATAAGGTTCTTAATAAGAATAAGTCAGTTGATATTTTAAAGTCTCCTTCTTTAGAGTATAAATATAGTATTACTGGTGAGGATAAACTTTTATCTAGACCTATTGTTGTTGGTAGTGGACCAAGCGGGTTATTTTGTGCTTATTTTTTAGCGGAAGCTGGTTTTAGACCAATTGTTTTAGAGCGTGGTGAAAAAGTGGAAGACAGGGTTTTGAGTGTTGAGAAATTCTTTAATTCTAATAAATTAAATCCTTCATCTAATGTACAATTTGGTGAAGGAGGAGCAGGTACTTTCTCTGATGGTAAGTTAAACACACTTGTTAAGGATAAGTTTAATCGTGGCAGAAAAGTGTTTGAAATATTTGTTGAGAATGGGGCTCCTAGTGAGATAATGTATGATGCTCATCCACATATTGGTACAGATATTTTACGTGATGTTATTAAAAATATTCGAAAAAAAATTATTAGTATGGGTGGAGAATTTAGATATAATTCTTGTGTTACAGATATTTATATTTCTAATGGTTCTATTACTGGTGTAGAAGTAAATAATAGTTATGATATTTTGACAGACATTGTTGTATTAGCAATAGGTCATTCTGCAAGAGATACTTTCCATTTACTATATGATAAAGGAATTAGTATGAGGCCAAAAAACTTTGCAGTAGGTGTTAGAATAGAGCATCCTAGAAGTATGATTGATTGGAATCAGTATGGAAAGTTTAGTGAAGTTTTAGGAGCAGCATCGTATAAACTTACACATACAACTAGTAGTGGACGTGGAGTATATTCTTTTTGTATGTGTCCAGGTGGGTTTGTTGTGAATGCTTCTAGTGAAGAAGGACGTCTTGTTGTTAATGGTATGAGTAATTATAAAAGAGATGAGAAGAATTCTAATAGTGCTTTAGTAGTTACAGTAGGTCCAAAAGACTTTGGAGATAATCCAATGGATGGAATTGAGTTTCAAAGAAAGTTAGAAGAAAAAGCGTATATTGCTGGGAAGGGATTTATTCCTGTACAACTTTATAAAGATTTTTGTTTAGGAAAAACTTCTACTTCTTTTGGAGAGTTTAGTCCTAATACAAAAGGAAATTATAATTTTTCTAATTTATGCGATGTATTGCCGGAATTTGTTGTTTCTTCTTTAAAGGAAGGGATTGAGGCATTTTCTAAAAATATTAAAGGATATAATAGAGATGATGCGATTCTTCTTGGAGTAGAGACTAGAACTAGTTCTCCTGTTGTTATTGAACGTGATTTATTAGGAGAAGCAATTCATGGCCTTTATCCTTGTGGAGAAGGAGCAGGGTATGCTGGTGGTATAACTACTGCTGCGATAGATGGAGTTAAGACTTTTGAAAATATTATTAAGAAATATCATGCTTAACTTTTGAAAATGTATAATTTATGTTATAATTTGTTTATTAAGAATTTGAGGTGATGTTTATATATTATTATGGATTTGATTTAATATTTATATTAACTTTAATTATTACGCTTGGTGCTCAAGCTTTTATTAGTGGAAAGTATGCAAGTACAAGAAGAATAAGAACAAAGAAAGGTATGACTGGAGCAAGTGTTGCTAGGAAAATACTTGATTCTAATGGACTTAGTAATGTTACAGTTCGTGAGGTTTCAGGTGAACTTAGTGATCACTATGACCCAAGAAGTAAGACCGTTAATTTATCAAGTGATATTTATAATGGTTCTAGTATTGCATCAGCAAGTGTTGCTTCTCACGAATGTGGTCATGCTATTCAAGATAAGGAAGGATATGTATTTTTAAGAATTAGAAGTAGTATTGTACCTCTTGTTAATTTCTCATCATATGCAGGATACTTTGCTATCCTTATTGGTCTTATTTTTTCTTTAATGGATTTGGTTTTTATAGGTATTATATTTGAAGTAGTTATTTTAGCATTTCAAATAATTACTTTACCAGTTGAATTTAATGCGTCTCATCGTGCATTAGTTCAATTAAAACAACTTGATATTGTAGATAGTAGTGAACATTCAAAATGTCGTGGTATGCTTATTGCTGCTGCACTAACTTATGTTGCATCAGTTGCTACTACTATTTTACAAATATTAAGATATGTCTTAATGTTTAGACGTGACGATGATAGATAGAAGGTTAGAATGATTAAAATAGTAAAAAGACAAGAAGATGCTAATTGTATTACACATAGTGGTACAATGCATGCAGATGAAGTATTTGCAACTGCTTTTTTAGAAAATTTATTAAAAGATATTAAAGTTTTTAGAACTACAAATGTTGATTTTGATTTAGTGGTTTCTAATATTTTAGTTTATGATGTTGGAAGAAGAGAGTTTGATCATCATCAACTTGATGCTTTAAAAAGAGATAATGGAATTACTTATTGTTCTTTTGGACTTCTTTGGAAAGCATTTGGTAAAAAGTATTTGAAACAAGAAGGGTTCTCTAATATAGATTCTTTATGGGAATATATTGATAAAGATTTTGTTGAGGGAATAGATGCTGATGATAATGGTGTTTTTCCAAAAATTGATGCAATATATAAGGTTAAGACTTTAAGTAGTGTGATAAAACTATTTAATCCAAGTTTTGATTCAGAAGAAGAGGAGTCTACGCAGTTTTTAAAAGCTGTAAGAGTTGCGAGTGAAATATTTAATGAAGAAGTTTTATATGCTAATGGAAAAGTAATCGCAAATAAAAAAGTAAATGATATTTTAGATAACATTTCAAGTGAGAGTAAATATCTAATTTTAGATGAGTTTATACCATATGAAGAAGCATTACTTAATAGGTCTGATATGAATAATTTATTATTCGTTGCATTCCCATCTAATAGAGGTGGTTATGCTATCAAGACTCTTCCTAAGAGTTTAGAAGATAAAACTGCAAGATGTGAATTTCCAGAAGAATGGGGAGGATTATCTGGTGCAGAACTTGAAAGTGCCTCTGGAATAGATGGTATGGTATTTTGTCATACTGGAAGATTTATCGCTAGTTGTAGGGACTTAGATACAGTTTTAAAGGTACTTAATAAATTATGTAATTAATGTGTTAAGTTTTATAAAAAAAAGTTATTATTGTTGAAATAATTAGTAATTAAGTATATTATTGTAATGAGGTGTTTTATGTATAATTATAATCCTAGAAAAGAAGTTATGAAAAATGTTATATATATTGGTATTATTTTATTAATAGCAATTATTTCAACATATAAAATATATTATAAGTTTCAAGATGATCGTAATGTTAATTTTAATTCAGATTCTTTTGTTGTTACTTTTCATGAGAAGACAGGAGATAAAGTAAATATTACTAAGGTTACGCCTGTTACTGATTCAGTTGGATTATCTTCTAATTCATATAGTTTTAGTATTAAAAATAATTTAACTGAAAAGGCTCATTTTGAGGTAAGACTTGTAGATGACTTGGAAAGTGTTACTGATGATAATTGTATTGATAAGTTAATTTCAAAAGAAAATATCAAAGTTTCTATAAAGAATGGTAAGAAAGATAATAAGATTTATAATTTAAATGAATTAGAAGATGGAGTTCTTTTATCTGATAAGATTTCTGCTTTGGAAGAACGTGAAATTTCTATTAGAGTTTGGGTAGATAAGAATAGTAGTTTACCAATTGGTAGTAATATGCATTATCATGGAACTATAAAAGTACTTGAAGATAATGGCTCTGTTGCGATGAATAAGTAGGTGATATAATGGAAATTGATCTTAGTTTGTTACATAGTAATACAGTTGATAAGATTGATATTAGTGGTAATTACACAATACCTTTAGATTATTTTAAAGATAGTGGTGTAGAAGGTCTTGATGATGTTATTGTTCGTGGTAGTGTTACTCGTCGTGAGGATGAAGATGGAGAGTTAGAAGACTACATAGAGTGTGCAATTGATGGAGTTATGAAGATACCTGACTCTATTTCACTAGAGGTATGTGATTACAAATATAGTATTTTTTATGATGATATTCTTGAAGAAAACTGCAAAAAAAATGAAAATACACTTGATATTTTTCAGTTTTTATGGGAGAATATTGTACTGGAGGTCCCCTTAAGATTTACTAAGGTTAGTGATCTCAGTAAATTTCATGGGGATGGATGGAAATTAGTGAGTGAAGACGATCTAAGAAAAGGTAATAATCCATTTAGTGATTTATTAAAAGATTTTGAAGAGGAGTGATACAATGATGAAGTTAGACATTCAAATGTTTGCTGTTCCTTTCCGTAAAGTTTCAAAGACTAGAAAGAGAATGAGAAGAAGTCATAACGCTATGGAAATTCCTGGAATGACTAAGTGTCCAAGCTGCGGAGAAATGATTAAGCCACATAGAGTTTGCCCTAAGTGTGGAAGCTACAAAGGAAAAGTAGAAGTAACTAAGGAAGCTGAATAATTGCTTTCTTTTTTTTGTGAAATTTTATAATGTTGCATTGCTTTATCTTTTTTTTTCTTTTATAATGTAATATGTAAAATAGAGAATAAGGTGATATGATGCATAATGGGTTTGAGAAAAAACAAAAGAAAAGTGGTACTAGAGCTTTTACTTTAGTTGAACTTTTAGGAACAATAGTAATTGTTGGTATACTTTCTACGATTGCTATTGTAAATGTTTCTAAATTAATAACTAAAGCTAGAGTTAGTAGTAGTGAGGCAAATGCTAAAACAATGAAGATGGCAGCTGAGAGCTACATGCAAAGTAATACTAGCGAATTACCAAAATCAATTGGTGAGTCAAAGAACGTTGATGTAAATGTTTTAAAAAATAAGAAATATATAGATAAAGACTTAACTGATTCAAAAGGAGAAAGTTGTATGACTTATTCTTATGTAAAGGTGTATAAGTTATCTCAAAGTGAGTACACATATACTCCATATTTATATTGTGGAGATGAAACTCCTAAGAATTCTGAAAAGGGAAAAGCACCTGTTGCAGTTCTAAGTTTTAGTAACTCTAATGATGTTTCTTTAGCATCATTTACAATTAAAGCATATGGTGATGATACTAAGAAAAATGGAAATTATGCACCAGAAACTGCGATAGATAGTTTTAATTATTCTATTTCTGTAAAAAGTAGTGATAATGCTTCTCCAGTAGAAGTATTCAATTCTGGAACTTTAACAGCAAATAGGAAGACTAGTATTACAGTAAATAAAGCATTTTCAGATTTTATTGATATTTCATCTGAAATGACTTTCTATATTGATGTTACTGTTATAAATGTCAATGGTGAAATTTATACTATAAATTCATCTAATAATGTTAATTATCAAAAATATGTTGATAATGTTAAACCATTATGTGTTTATCAAGGAAATGGTATGGCTGAGAATGAGCCTGAGGAAAATTCTTGGATTAATAAGAAAAATTATGGTAATAATGATAGAGTTATATCAGTTTATTGTGATGATAAAGATGGAAGTGGTTGTAAGAGAAGTAAGTTTTCTAAATCATGGCCATACGATGAAAATGGTGATGGTGTAATATCTGATGATGAAAAAGGTGTAGAGTATTCTTATATTTCTATATATGATAACTTTAATAAAAAGTTTGATGGAAATTCAGAAACAGGTAATAGAGGTCTTGATACAAGAGGCGAACATAGTGGTAAAGAAGACTGTCGTGTTAGGGTAAATGTAGATTTAGTTAGTCCATCAGCAACACTTGTTGCAAAATCTGGTAATGATGTTGTTCTTGATTCTGTAAAAGTCAATGATGGAAAAGAAACAACAACTATTACTGCAACTAGTTATAAAAATGTTGTTGGTACTAATGAAAAATGGATGAATAAAAAATATTATCCAAATGGAGTTACTTATGAAGTTAATGTTACAGATAATTTACATCTTGATCATTGGACTTGGGAGACTAATGCCGGCTATTTAAATAAAAAAGCATTTAATGAAAATATTAGTGGAAATAATCCTGATAGTGCTAAAGGTAATTTTACACAACCTGATATGAATGTTGAAGATAAGGGTAATAGAAAAGATAAAATTGTAGTTGGATTTAAGACTGAAGGTATGAGATATGGTGTTTTAACTATATATGATGCTGCTGGAAATAGTGTTTCATATGTTATTTACGCTAATTTAGATAGAACTGCACCTAGTGTGCCTACGTTTGAGGCTAAAAATGTAAATTCAGAAAATAAATATGATTGGAATACATGGTCAACTGATAGAGGAGGAGTTTCAGTATATGCTACTGGTAGTGGACGTGATAATCTAACTAATGGTGTTGATTTAGCAGGACACAAAACTTATAAGTATAAATACAATGGTGGTAATTGGACTGAAGGAGATACATATAAAGTAACAAAACAAGGAAAATCTACTATAGCATTTATTGCTTGTGATCATGCAGATAACTGTAGTGCTTCTACAGATGAGAAAATAGTTTTATATGACACTATTGATCCTGTTTGTACAGTATCTGCATCAGCAGGAGGAAATAGTTATGACGGTTCATGGATTAATAAAGATGTAACCGTTAAAGCAGAATGTAGTGATGATTCTTCTGGAAGTGGTTGTAAGACAACAACATTTTCTAAGACTTATAATTATGATTTAGAGGTTTCTAATGCAGGAGCAGTTGATGTTGGTAATGGTGGAGTTGTTTATGATGTTGCTGGAAATTCTACAGTATGTAAGACAGTTACTGTAAAACGTGATACAGTTGCTCCTAATTGTACTGTTAGCGGAGGAGATAATAACTGGATTAATACTTTCCGTACAGTAACAGCAACGTGTGATGATAATTCTGGGGTTACTCATAGTAAGTGTACAAAAACAACTCTTAGTTATAAATATAGTTCAAATATAAATACAACAACTGCAGGAGCTGCTGGTAATAATAGTGGTGGAACATTTAAGGATAACGCTGGTAATGAAACAAAGTGTTCTGCTAATCAAACAGTAAGGGTAGATACAGACGCACCAAAATGTATAATGAATGATGTTAGTAGTGATTGGACAAATGGTTCAAGGACTGTAACTGCGAAGTGTGAAGATGATTTTAGTGGATGCGTAGAGACTGGTTCTTATAAAAAGAATTATAGTCATACATATTCTTCAGAAATAAACACTAATTATGCTGGTGCAGATGGCGAAAATAAGCCTGGTACTGTAAGAGATGCTGCAGGTAATACTAAAAAATGTGGTTATAAAACTGTTAAAATAGATAAAACTGCTCCTAGATGTGTTGTGTCTGGAGGAAATTCTAAATGGTCTAATTCTACAGTGAGAGTAACGGCAAATTGTTATGATGATCAGGGTAAAGTAAATAGTGGATGTAAGGAGAGTTCTTTCTATCATGATTTTAGTGATACGACAAATATAACTAATGGTGGTGCTAAAGGTGCTAATAAAGGAGGAAGTTTTACAGATAAAGCTAATAATACTGTTAATTGTTCCGCAAATAAGACTGTAAAGGTTGATCCTGTTAATCCTAAAATAAGTAGTTGTTCAATGAATGGTACATCAATCAGTACTAGTGGAGTAAGTGATAACGCTAGTGGAACTACAGTTTATTATGTATTTGATAGGTCTAGCAGTACACCATCATCTGGATGGAGTAAAACTAATTCAACTTCACTTGATGCATGTTCTACAATTTATGGGCATGTTAAAGTAGTAGATGGAGCAGGAAATAGTGTTACAAAGAATTGTGGAAGTTATAAGAAAAATTGTAATCCTTATGGTAAAAATAATTGTAGTTTACGTGGAAGTTCAATAAAATATCAAAGTTATAGTTGGACATGTACAGCAGGTCATACACACACATCAGGATATACACATTACTGTACAGATAGTAATGGTAAACTACAAACAAAAGATACTAATAAAAGTTTAGTTACTTATAGATGGATTTGTCCAACTAATCCTTATGGACCAGCCCAAGGATGGACTATTGTACCAGATTAATTTATGAATGGAGATTTGATTCATGAAAAATAAAAAAATTATTATATTGATTTCTATAATTATTGTTATTATTTGTATAGTTGGTGGTATATCAATTTATAATTACAATTCCAAAGTTAATTATAATAAATATTTCAATAGAACTATCAATAATAAAGTGAATAAGAAAACATGTTTAGATAAATTATGTATTGATAATATGCAAATAATTGATGAAAAGAATTTAGAGGTAATAAATGCAGATATTTTAAATACTGGAAATGATAAAATTTCAAAAGGAAATATTGTTTTAGAATTTACTTTAAAAGATGGTAAAAAGGTAGATTTAAATTATTCTATTTTAGATTTAGATAGTAATTCTAAAGTTCCTTTTGAATTTCAAAGTGAAAAGAATACTTATAAGGATGCAGTTTCAGTGAAGATAAAAAGTTTTTCTTAGTATTATAAGCAAACAAGAATTTTTCTTGTTTGTTTTTTGCTTATGTTATTGATTTATTTTATTTAGTATTTTATAATTATATATAAGATAAGTGGAGTGTGTTGTATGAAGAAAGTTTCTAGATTTAAAATGAAAAAAAATAGTAAGGGTTTTACTCTTGTTGAATTGTTAGGATCTATTGTTATAGTTGGAATACTATCTGTTATTGCGATAACAAATGTTTCTAAACTTATTAATAATGCTAAAAAAGAAACTACGGAGTCTCAGAGTAAGACAATAAAAATGGCTGCTGAAAGTTATTTTCAGTCTAATACAAAATATTTGCCTAAAGAGATTGGTTCTAGTACTTATGTTTCTGCTAGTGACTTAAAAAAGGCTAATTTTATTACTACAGAACTTAGTAATTCTAATGGTGATAGTTGTATGACTAATTCTTATGTAAAGATTTATAAAAAGTCTGCAACAGAATATGAGTATACTCCATATATTTATTGTGGTTCTGATAAACCTGCTGAGACTATTTCTCATAAAAAACCAGCAATTGATTTAAGGTTTACTGGAAAAGAAAGTGAAATAGCTGATGCAGGTATGGTAATGAAAATATATGGCGATACTGATGGTGAAAAATCAGAAACAAAAATAGATGGATATAGTTGGAATATATCTGTTGGTAATTCTACTGGTGGAGTTACTGAAGTATATAACTCTGGTACTTTGTCTGCAAATAGTGAAAAAAAATTGACTTTAAATGTTAAATTTTCTGACTACGTTGATTTATCTGGTTATAATACTTTTTATATCGGAGTAGAAGTAATAAATGAATTTGGAGAGACTGCTTCTAAAAATGGTCAAGTTGATGGTGACAGTATAAAGGATTATGTTGATACAATTCCTCCATCTTGTAGTCGTATTGTAACAGGATTAGATAATAATGTTATGTTAGGTGATAGTGTTACATTAGACGATAGCGAAAAACTTGCATATTATTATAATGCAATGTCATGGGTAGGTAAAAATAATGGCGGTAAAAATGCTGGCAAAAGACTTATTACAATTGAATGCAATGATAATGCTAATGGTAGTGGTTGTAAACGTCCAAAATTTTCAAAATCATGGCCAAACAATAAAACTGCTATGAGTAAATTTGGTGCTGAATATGGCTATATTTATATATATGATAATCGTGATATTGTAGATGGAAGAAGTCAAGATGAAGATTATGAAACTAAAACTGAAGTTCCTTATGAAAAGAAAGTTATGATTGATAATGAAACAGGTAATTTTACTGCATGTAAAGTTCCAGTTAAAGTTGATTTGGCTGCTCCTCTTGCTAAAGTAACGGCCTATACTGATAGTTCATTTAGTGCTAGTAAGAAAGTATCAAGTACGTTTAAAGCAGGAGACGTTGAGTATGCTAAGGCTATGAAAGAATCTGGTTATACTTCACTTAATACTACTATAGATGCATCAAGTTATGATAATGTTGTTAATTTAGATGATAAAGCAGTAAAGTGGCTTAATGCTACTTATTATCCTACAGGTGTTAGATATAAAGTAGAAGTTACAGATAACTTGCATCTTGACCATTGGAAATGGGAAGTAAATGCTCCATATGAAGTAAAAGACCCAAAAGATTCAGAACTTTCTATAACTTCAGATAATGATGGTGCTTCAGGAACTTTCTGTACTGGTAGTAAGAATGACAAAGAAACTTGTACTGCAATAGATAGTGATCATGGTTATCGTAATGCTACAATTGATATAGGTTTTAATAAAGAAGGACGTCGTCATGGTAAATTAACAATATGGGATGCTGCTGGTAATAGTATATCTTTTGATATATTTGCAAATTTAGATAGAAGAAATCCTGAAAAACCAGTATTAAGAGCAGAAAACACTAAGGCTGGTTCAGAGTATGGATTTGCAGATGGAAAACAGTTAACTGATGAGTCTGCTTGGTCAAAAGATAAGACTGGTGTTACGATTTTAGCTGATACAAAAAAAGTACCAAGCTATGATAGAGCGTATCCTGGAGCATCATATGATATGTCTGGTCATTACAATTATATGTATAGCTATAATTTTGAGGGAAAAGGTTGGTCTGATTGGAAATTTTTATCTAATAAGGTAAATTACGATATTACAACAAATGGTGAAACTCTTGTTAAGTTTAAAGCCTGTGATATAGCAGGAAACTGTGGTGAAGAATCCGATGCAAGAAAAGTTCTTTTTGATAATATTGCTCCTACATGTAATGAAAAAGCTACATTATATCTTAAGGATGAAAATGGTAATGTATCAACCTCAACCTATATAAGCGGTACATGGGTTAATAAAAAGGGAAGCGTTCGCATTGAAACAGTTTGTAATGATGATGATCATGGCAAATCAAAAGTAAAAGTTAGTAAATGTGTAAAGGATTTTTTCACTGATTATTCTACAGAGATAGATACAAGAACTGCTAGAGTCGGTGGCGATAATATTTCAAAAACTATAAGAGATTATGCTGGAAATACAACAGTTTGTTCAAAAGATTATGAAGTAAAAATTGATACACATGATCCTACTTGTACATTAAGTTCTACGGTTGATGGTAAAGATTATAATAAAAAGTGGATTAATCAAAATGTTATTGTGAGAGCAATTTGTGATGACCCTCATGGTAGAATAAAGAGTAAATGTGATAGTAGTGTAAACAATAGTGTGTTTTATGAATATAACTCAAATATAAATACTACAACTGCTGGAGCTAAAGGTGATGGTAAAGTTGGAAGAATATATGATATTGCTGGAAATTATGCGGATTGTGCTGCAGATGAAATTGTAAAAATAGATAAGGATAAGCCAGAATGTTCAGTAAAAGCAATAACAAAAAATAATAATAAGGAATATAATGGAGATTGGACTAATCAAACAGTCACTGTTACAGCAACTTGTTCTGATAAAGGAGGAAGTGATTGCACCAAAACTTTTTTAGAAAAAGATTATTCTTCTGATACTAGTGGACAAGCAGGTGTCGTCGGTGTTAATAAAGGTGGAAGTTTTACAGATGGTGCTGGTAATTCTGTAAATTGTAAAACTGTTGGAGTTTATGTTGATAAGACTAAACCTACTTGTAAATTAAGTGGTGGTGATAGTTCTTGGACTAATGGTTCTCGTACTATAGTAGGTACTTGTACTGATAAAGGCGGAAGTGGTTGTGCAGGAAATATTTCTAAGAGCTATTCTGCAAGTGATGGTAAAATTTTAAATACTAATGTTGGTGCTGGAGCAAATGGTTCGGCTGGTACTGTTAAAGATAAGGCTGGTAATGAATCATCTGATTGTACATCATTACAAAAAGTAAAAAGTGATAAACAAAGTCCTAGTGTTAGTTGTAGTGTTAGTGATAAAACAGCATCTGCTTCTGGTAGTGATGGTAGTGGATCTGGTATTTCAAAAACATATATAAAATTTACTTCTACAAATGTTAAACCAAGTAGTGGTTTTACGGCTGCTTCAAGTTTAAGTGGTCCTACAAATTGTGGTAATACTTATTATGCGTGGGCGTATTCTAAAGATAATGTAGGTAATACTAGCGATGTTAAATCTTGTGGTTCTTATAAAACTGGATCTTGTGTAAATAAATATTATTTATGTAGAAGTAATTGTGATCACGGGGGAAGTGGACCATATGATGATTTATCTTGGACTCAAATTCATCATGGTGCTAACTTTGGTAGTGAATCTGGTATTGCTTATGGTAAAAACAGATGGGTTAAATGGACATCTAAGTCAGGTAATTTTAGATTGGTTTCTAGTGTACAAACACATACAGGAACTGTTGCAAGCAAATATATATATAAAGGTTGTATAACAAAAAGTACAACATCTGGCGATTGCTCAGATACTTGTAGTGGTTAGGAGAGTAGATTATGAAGAATAATAGAAAAATAGTTATTATAGTTTGTACAATAATTATTCTTTTAGCGGTAATTTTACTTCTTATTGGAATATTTGGTAAGAAAAGTATTATTAGTAATAGCAAAAAGAATTTAAATAGTACTCCTTTAGTAGAAGAAAAACAAGTTGAACATTTAAAAACTGATTTTGAACTCGTAAACAATTGTAGAGCAGACAAATGTGACATAAAAAGAGAAGGATGTTATCAAACTTTTGAATATCCTAAAGATACAATTGATTTAATTAAAAACTTAATTGATTTAAATAATAAAGAAATAAAAGAGTTAAAAAAAATACATGAAAGTTCTGATACTAAGAATGATTTAGAGTGTTCTAGTGTTTCTAATCAATATAAACATCGTTATCTTGCAAGTAATATTGTTCATTATACATCTAATGAAAATTTCTATTGTATTGCGTTTGACAAAGAAATAATTGATTATTGTAAAAATTCATCTAATATAGAATTAACACATATCACTAATTATTCTAAAAAAGATAATAGAGAGTATACTCAAGATGAGATGAAAGCATATTTTGGAATTACAGATGAAGATATAATAAAATATTTAAAGTTGAGTGATGTTAAATCTATTCAAGTATTTTATGATTTTGATGATACTATTCAGGCTTATTATGAATTAAATAATGGTGTTAATAATCTTGGTGATATTACAGATATTGTTACATTTGGTGATAAAAACTAGTGTTTTGCACTAGTTTTTTTGTTATAATAATTTTGGTGATATTATGAATACGGAATTTAAAATAATAGTATGTCCTAATGATGAAAAAATAAAAATATTAGAGAATTTAAATAAAGATTCAGAATTATATAATGTTAAATTTATGAGTAAAGAAGAATTTATTAAAAATTATTTTTTTGATTATACAGTTGATACAATTTACTATTTAATGGATAAATATAAATTTAATTTAGATGTTTGTAAAGTATATTTAAAAAATATGTTAGTAATAGATGTTTTTAAAGAATATGAAAGTATTAAATTAAACTTTTTAAAAGATTTAAAGAAAGAGTTAATTTCTAAGAATTTGCTTAAAGAAAATTTATTTTTTAGAGAGTATATAAAAAATAAAAAAATAGAAGTAAGAAATTATTTTGATTTAGATAAATATGAAGAAGAAGCATTAAATTATAAAGTAGAGATACCTACTAGTACAATAAATGCAGCTGTTTATGAATGTAGTGGTATTGAAGATGAAGTTAATTTTGTTGCTTTAAAAATAATAGAATTACTAAATAATGGTATTGATATAAATAAAATATCTCTTGCAAATGTTTCTAGTGATTATTACTATATTTTAGATAAAGTATTTTCATATTATAATATTCCTATTAATATTGATTTTAAAGATTCTATTTATAATACTTTAACTGTAAAAGAGTTTTTAAATAATTATGAAATTGACTTAGAAGATAAAAATAAAAGTATTGTTAATAGAAAACTTATAAATATAGTTAGTAGTTTATCTTCAATTGATCAAAGTACTGATATTTATAGAAAGTTGTTAATTGATAAGTTAAAAAATACTTATTTTAGTCCAGTAAAGCTTACTAATGCAGTTAATATAAGAGATTTAAATACTTATAGTTTTAGTGATGATGAGTATGTTTTTGTACTTGGGTTTAATCAAGATAGTTTACCTCGTATGCATAAAGATATTGAGTATATTACTGATTCTATTAAGAGTGAAGTTTCAATGTATGATGTTAGTTATTTAAATAAGAGAGGTAAAGATACAGTTATTTATTTACTTAGTAGAATTAAAAATCTATTTTTATCTTATAAGTTAAGTACTCCATTTCAATCTTTTTATAGAAGTAGTTTGATTAATGATTTAGGGCTTGAAGTTATAAAAACTGAAATAGATAAGTATAAATATTCTAATTTATATAATATGTTAAGGCTCGGAGAAAAGTTAGATAAGTTTTATTTATTTGGAGAAAAAGACAGTTCACTAGAACTTTTAAATACACATTATTCTATTCCTTATAAGACATATACTAATAAGTTTACGGGGATAGATAAGAATTTATATTTAAATAGTATTAGTAAACCAATTAAACTTTCATATACTTCTTTAAATAGTTTTAATGAATGTGGGTTTAAATATTATATAAATTATGTTTTAAAGTTAGATGATTATACAGATAGTTTTGCATCTTTTATAGGATCAATGTACCACGAAATACTTACTTTATATAGAAATAATAATTTTGATTTTCTGTATGAATTTAAAAAGTATTTAGAAAAGAGAGAGTTAAGTTTAAAAGAGAAGTTATTTCTTGTAAAGATTGAGGCGGACTTAGTAGAATTAATTGAAGTAATAAAAAAACAGAATATGATTACGGGATTTAATGATGAAGAGTATGAAAGACGTTGTGAAGTAAGTCTTAGTGATGAAGTTAAGTTTATTGGTTTTATTGATAAAATAATGTATTATAAAAAAGCAAATGATACTTATTTTAGTATAGTAGATTATAAAACTGGTACAATAGATACACATATAGAACCTATTAAATATGGACTTCATATGCAACTTCCAACATACTTATATTTAATTAATAAATCTCATGTTTTTGATAGTCCAATATTTACAGGAATTTATTATCAAAATATATTATTTAATTATCCTACTTGGAGTAGTAAATATGAAAGTGAAAAGAAAGATAGATATAAATTAAAAGGTTATTCTACAGATGATACATTAATACTTGAGAGGTTTGATCCAACAATTGAAAATAGTGAACTTATTAAGAGTATGAAGTATGATGAAATAAAGGGATTTAGTAGATATAGTAAAGTGATGGATAAAGTTATGGCTGATGAGTTAGTTGATTATACTGAAAAAACAATTAGAAAAGGAATGCTTGATATAATGGATGCTAAATTTGATATAAATCCAAAAGTTTATGATAAAGATAATGTTTCATGTAAATTCTGTAAGTTTAAAGATTTATGTTTTATGAAAGAGAAAGATTTAAATTACCTTGATAAGGTAGATGATTTGAGTTTTTTAGGAGGTGACGAGTAATGGCATGGACTGCTGAACAACAAGAAGCAATAGATAAGGAAGGCACAAATATTATTGTATCTGCTGGTGCAGGTTCTGGAAAAACTGCTGTTTTAACAGCTAGAGTACAAAGAAAGTTAAAAACTGGAGTTCATGTTAATGAGTTACTTGTTTTGACATTTACAAATGCTGCGGCAGCTGAGATGAAAGATAGAATTCGTGATACTATTAATTCAACTCCAGGGCTTGAAGCGGAGGCTAATTTAATAGATGGAGCATATATCACAACATTTGACTCATTTTCACTTTCTATGGTTAAAAAATATCATGATAGACTTAATGTTACAAATAAAATAAAAATAAGCGATGAAGTTGTAATCGATATTAAAAAACATGAATTACTTGATGAGATATTTGATGAATACTATGAAAATCCAAGTGAGGAGTTTAAAAAATTAATTAGTGACTTTTGTCTTAAGGATGATAAAGAATTAAAAGAATATATTTTGAATACTTATAAAAAAATTGAATTAAAATATGATAAAGAAAAGTATTTAAGAGATTATTTTGAAATAGAAAATGATTCTAAGATTGATTCTTATATTTTAGAGTTTGTTGATATTTTAAAGAAGAAACAAAGTGATATGAGAGAGTTAATGATTTCACTAAATGATTATTTTGATGGAGACTTTATTGGTAAAGTTGAAGACTCATTAGGTGGAATTCTTAATGCTTCAAGTTATGAAGAATTTGTTCGAGGATGTTCTTATAAGAGTGTAACTATTCCTAAGAATAGTGATGCAGAAGGAAAGGCTATTAAAGGAACTTTGTTTGATATTGCGAAAGAAATAAAAGAGTTATGTATATATGAAGATACATCAGCAATGAGAGATGAAATATTATCAACTAAGAGTTCTATTAAAGTTATTGTTGATATTTTAAGAGTACTTGATAAAAGATTAGAAGAATATAAAATGGAAAATGAAATATTTAATTTTACAGATATTTCTCGTATGGCTATTAAAGTAGTAGATGAAAATGATGATATTCGTGAAGAATTAAAAAATAGTTTTAATGAAATATTAGTTGATGAGTATCAAGATACAAGTGATACTCAAGAAAAGTTTATTTCTCTTATTTCTAATAATAATGTTTATATGGTAGGAGATATTAAACAGTCAATTTATAGATTTAGAAATGCTAATCCATATATTTTTAAAAATAAATATGATACTTACCGTGATACAGATGCTGGAATAAAAATAGATTTATTAAAAAACTTTAGATCTAGAAAGGAAGTTCTTGATAATATTAATTTACTATTTGATTTATTTATGGATGATAGAATAGGTGGAGCAGACTATAAAGTAAGTCACAGAATGGTATTTGGAAATATGGATTATATAGAAAAAGGTAGTACTAATCAAAACTATGATTTTTCAGTAATAACATATAAGAATGATTTAGGAAGAATTACAAAAGATGAAGAAGAAGCTTTTATTATTGGAAATGACATTAAAGAAAAGATAGAAAATAAGTTTCAAGTATTTGATAAGAAAAAAAGAATACTTAGAGATATCGAATATAGTGACTTTGTAATACTTCTTGATAAGAGTAAAAACTTTGAATTATATAAGAAGATATTTGAGTACTTACATATACCATTATCAATATTAAAAGAAGAGTCTTTGAAAAAAGATGATGATGTAGTAATACTTAGAAATTTACTTAGACTTATTAAATGCGTAAAAGAAAAAGACTTTGGTACTGAGTTTAAATATACTTTTATGTCTGTTTCACGTAGTTTTTTATTTAGATTAGATGATGATGTAATCTATAGTTATTTAGTTAATAAGAATTATAGTGATTCAGAACTTTATAAGTTATGCTTAGAACTAGCAACTAAAATGGATTATATAAGTGCAACTGAGTTTATAAGAGAAGTTTTAAAGACTTTTAATTATGAAGAGAAGTTACTTACTGTTGGTAATGTTAAATCATTCAGAATAAGATGCGAATATTTTTATAATTTAATTAGTGATTATTCTAGTACTGGAAAGACTGTATATGACTTTATAGATTATTTAAATGAGATATTTGAAAGTGGGTATGAACTTAAATTTAATGTTAATAGTGGTAGTAGTAATAGTTGTAAGATTATGACTATTCATAAGTCTAAAGGTCTTGAATTTCCTATTTGTTATTTTGCTGGTTTTTCTTCTAAGTTTAATTTAATGGATTTAAAAGAAAAAATTATTTTTGATAATAGATATGGATTTATTTTACCTAAAGTAGATGGTTATTATAAAGATACTATTTTGAAGACTTTATTAAAATATAATACTAAATTAGAAGAGATTAGTGAAAAGATTAGACTTTTATATGTTGCGGTTACTCGTGCTAAAGAAAAAATGATTATTGTTATGCCAGAACAAGTTGAAGAAAGAGAAGTTTTAGATATAGTACCTAGTTATATACGTGAGAAGTATAATTCATTTTTATCAATTATGCAGTCAATATATTCTAGTCTACTTCCATATATTATTAAGAGTGATGTAGAAGCAACAAAGGATTATTTAAATAATAGTAAGACTCTTTCAAATGACTTAGTACTTAATAATGATAGTTTGGATGTAAATGAGATAAGTATTGATACTTCTGTTATTAGTGAAGGACATTTTTCTAAAGAGAATATGCATATTTCAACAAAAGAAGAAAATGATATGATGGATTTTGGTACTAAAGTGCATGAAATACTTGAAGAAGTTGATTTTAATAATACTAGTAGTTTAGATTTAGTTGATCAACGTATTAAAAATAAAATACTTGCTTTTATTAATAGTGATTTAATGAAGGATAAATTGAATTTAAATATGTATAAAGAATATGAGTTTATTGATAATACAGAGGAGTCTACTCTTCATGGAATAATCGACTTATTAATTGAGGGTGAAGATATGACTATAATTGATTATAAGTTAAAAAATATTGATGATAGTGCTTATGATAAACAACTTAATGGATATAGAAGTTTTATTGAGAAAAAGACTGGTAAAAAGACAAGATGCTTTTTATATTCTATATTAGATGAAGTTTATAGAGAGGTTTTAAATGATTAATATTTGTTTTGTGTGTTTAGGAAATATTTGTCGTAGTCCTATGGCTGAGTTTATTATGAAAGATAAAGTAAAAAAACTTGGCCTTGAAAAATATTTTTATATCACATCACGTGCTACTTCATATGAAGAAGAGGGTAATGATATATATCCACCTGCAAAAGAGATGCTTAATAAGATGGGTATTAGTTATGATAGACATTTTTCTAAAAGATTAGAAAGTAGTGATTATGATAAGTTTGATTATTTTATATGTATGGAAGATGCTAATACAAGAAATATTAAATATATTTTTGAAGATAGAGATAAAAAAGTATTTAAATTACTTGATAGAGATATAAAAGATCCTTGGTATAGTGGTAATTTTTTAGATACTTATAATGATTTAGATGAAGGTATTGATAAATTAATTAATGAGTTAATGGAGAAGTATTATGGAAAATAATTTAGTGTTTGATTGTGTTATATATGATGAGTATAAAGATTTACTTAAAAAGAAGGTCTATGAACCTATTATTTTAAGAATAATGAATGAGTCTTCAATTATTTTTAAAAGTAAATATAAGTATATTGAGAATCAAGCTCATAATGAGAGTGATTTTGTTTCTCTTAATAATGTGTTTTATGATGCGAAAATATTATTTTATGAAAGACAGTGTCAGGCACTGGCGATTAATAAAGATAATTTATATACGTTTATTAATGAATTACAAAAAGAGATTAATGAAATTTATGAAATAATAAAGAGTGGAGAAATAATCAGACTTAGGGATTCTATATTTTATAGAGAAATGGTATCTAGAATTAGTAAGGCTAATATGTCTGAAAATATAATATTGTTTATACCATTTGCGTGTACTTTAGAAATTAGTGATGATTTAGAACTTTTATTAAAAGCAGATATTTTTACATATTTATTTAAAGTTATTTTAGAATATGAAAAAGATATTATTAAGAATAATAATATTTATATAATTTATCCTAATCTTGAAAATTACATTATAATTAAAGATTTAACTCATGATAGATTAGAATTTATTATGGATGATGTTTTTTCTAGGTATATTAAATTTAATATTAAAAATAGATAATAAGTATTTTATTTGTAATTTTTTATAATTTATGGTATTATTATAAGCCAAATGGAGGTGGAGTGTTATGGAAGAAAGGTTAGAAGAAGCTGTTAATTATGCGAATGGTAGTAATTCTTTAGAAGATAATAGATTAACACCTGATGAGTTAGAACAATTAATTGAAGATATTAAGAGTGGTAAGAATGATGAGAGTTTTTTATATGCGGTTGTTAAAATGATTAGAAAAAAAGAACATAGAGAAGATGAATTTGAAGAAACTGAGGTAAAAGTTTATGGGAAGAATAGATAAAGACTTGCTTAATTATCATTCTAAATATTCAAAAGATGGCGTTTTAATTAATAAACTTGAAATAGAAAATGAAGAAGAGTTAAATAAAGCTGAAAGACTTATTACTAGTTATAAATTATCTAAAATGTATTTAAGAGATGAAGAAATTTCTTTTGATGTGCCATATTATTTAAATATTCATAAAGAATTATTTGGAGATATTTATCCTTTTGCTGGTGAAATTAGAAATGAAGTAATTGCGAAGAGAATACCTTTTTGTCTACCTCAAAATATATATCCTTTTCTTGAAGATACTTTAAATAGAGCAAAGAAGAAAGCAGAAAATATTAATTCTTATGATGAGTTATTAAGAGTTGTTGTTGAAATATATTCTGATTTAGATATTACACATCCATTTCGTGAAGGTAATGGAAGATGCGAGAGAGAATTTATTAGAAGATATATTGATTATATTTGTAAGAAAAATAATTTAGATCCATGTTTTTTAAATTATTCTTTAATTGAAGATAAAGATAAATATATTGATGCAGTTGTAAAAGCAGATGCAACTTTAGATTATACTGATTTATATGTTTTATTTCAGTCAATTCTTGAGAAGAAAAATGTAGTTAAAAAATCAAATAATAAATAATGAAAAATAGGTAATTATCAAATGATTTATGTAAATCAGTTAGTGGTAATTACTTTTTTATTATTTTATGAAAAAAGTGATAAAAAAAGAAATGATAATTATCATTTCATAAGTTCTATTTTATTTCAGTCCCTCCCCATTCAACAGCAGTATAGCCTGTTCTAATTGGAGTTTTTAGTTGTTGTTCTTGAACTTTAATAGGACTATCTAGTTTTTTAAATGTCATTAAAACTCTAATAATAGTGTCAGGATTAGGGTTTATTTCTAATGTCATATTTTCATTTATTTCATCTTGGGTTGCGAATCTTATGTAATTGTATTTATTACTTTCTAGTTTTGGTAACCAATAGATAATGAATTCCTCAGTTTCTTTTTCTGATAGACCTAATACAGCAAGTTTTTCTTCTAAAAATTCAATTGTATCTTTTCCTTTTATTACAAAACCATCTTTTTCAACTTTAAAATCTTTTGTATTATTACATTCATAATATAGTGAGTATAAATTTCTTCCAGTTGATAAGTCTTGTAAATTACCATCTGGGTGAGCTAATACATGCCATTTATCTTTATATTTTGGATAAGAATAAGTTATATTTTCTTCTTTCAAGAGACTTACAGATATTTCTGTTTCTTTTGTTGGATATAGATATATTATGGGTTTATCAGAAACAGTGATTTCTGATTTATGTGATAGATTATATATTTCTAATGCTGTATTGCATTCTCTATAATCTATTTTTGTACCTACAGGCATATTAGTAGGAATTGCGATAAAATATCCATTATCGTCTGGTAATATGGCAAGTTCTTCTTTTCCGTATAGTATAATTTTATTACTTTTTTCTACATAATCTATTAATTCTAAATTATTCTTTGTATAATTATTGGCATTAGCAATTATTAAATAGTTGCTTTTTTTATTTGTATAATTTGGTTTTATTTTATTTTTAACTGTAGAATTTACCATATCTATAGTTTTTAAATATTTTGAGTATGAAACAACTTCCATAATAGAAAAGTTTGTTTCTTTTTTTATGTTAAGATTTTCTTGTTGATGTTTTCCATTCCATACTTTTTTGTTTAATCTTAGATAATATGTTTTTCCTTTAATAGATATCTTTTGATAATTTTTAAAATTTACTACAGCAATTATGGATATTATAATTAATAATATAAAAAATAATATAATTGTTTTTTTTGAACCGGATTTTGTTTTCTTTTTTTCTTTTTTGATTTTCATAATCCAACACTCCTTATTTTTATTTTATTATAACATATAATTTTATATAAAAATGCATATAAAGTAATTCTTTATATGCATTAAATTTTTTTTTTAATTAATTTACTATTGTACCAATATTATTTTCTGTAACGACTTTTTTTAGATTTCCTTTTTCTTCAATATTAAATACTACTATTGGAATATTTTCTTCCATACAAAGACTAATAGCAGTTGAATCCATTACATTTAGTTTTTTATTTAATACATCAATGTATGTGATTTTGTCAAACTTAACTGCATCATCATATTTTTTAGGATCTTTGTCATAGACTCCATTTACTTTTGTTGCTTTTATTAAAACATCTGCTTTTATTTCTGCTGCTCTTAGAGCACTTGCGGTGTCTGTTGAGAAGAATGGACTTCCTGTACCACAACCAAATATTACAACTCTTCCTTTTTCAAGATGTCTGATGGCTCTATCTTTTATGTAAAACTCAGCGATTTGTCGCATTTCAACACCAGTTTGAACACGAACGTCAACATTTAATTGTTTAAAGGCATCGCCAAGAGCAAGGGCATTCATTACTGTTCCCATCATTCCTATATAATCAGATGTTGCTCGGTCCATATATTCATTTGATTTTCCACGCCAGAAGTTACCACCGCCAACAACAATTCCTATTTCATAACCTAAGTCTGTACACTCTTTTATTTCATTAGCAAGTTCAAGAGTTTTATCAAAATCAATTCCATGATGTTTTTCTCCTGCTAGTACTTCACCACTTAACTTTAGTAGTATTCTTTTATATTTCAAAAAATATCATCTCCTTTATTTTTTAGTTTATCATAATTATTATTTTTTTACTATTTATATGAATTCATTAATTCAACTTTTTTAATTTTTATATAATATATTGAGGAGATTGTATGAAAATTATTAATGATACTACTGTTGTTGTCTATACTAGCGATGAGTTAAAAAGTGCTATAGAAGGAAATAATTTATATACAACAGTATATTTTGGAAGTGATATTACATTAAAAAATGGTATTAGTATACCTAGTAGTAAAACTAATTTAATAATAGATGGTACATATGAGGGAATAACTTACAAATATGTTGATATTAAAAGTACTGGTACAAGTGATACTATTAGAGTTAGTTCTTCTAATACTAAATCTGTTATAGTTAGAGGCTTAGATATAACTGGATATAATTATTATGGAGTTATTTATGTTCCTGATAGTAGTACTTATAAAGATGTTTCTATCTCTTATGAAAATATTAATTATATAGGTACACAAATAGGGTTTAATCCTTATGGATTAACTAGGTTTATTGATTCAAATATTACAATTCAAGATAGTTATTCTGTTGGAAATGAAGTTTGTGAATGTAATAGAGTAGAAATTGGTGGTAAAACTATAATTATTCATAATTCAACTTCTAATTCTGCTTTTTGGTTTAGAAATAGTAATCCTTATTTAAAGATACTTGAAGGAGCAGATGTTAGTTTTGCTAGTGCTAGAAGAGAGTTAATTTATGGAGTAAACAATTTATCTTTTTCTATTTTAAATGGAGCAAAGTTTAGTGTTACTAGTTATAATGGTATGGCTTATGGTACTTTTGGAACTAGTACTACTTTAATTTCTAAAAAGGCATCGTTTAGTCTTAAACAAACAAATTATAGTGGAAGTTATGCTACATGGTATAGTTATGGCTCTATTACTTTAGAAGAAGATTCATCTCTTGATATAATTAATAATTATTCAAATATTACTACTTCTAATTATAATATTTATTTCGCATCAGCAAATGCATCATTTATATTAAACAATCCAAAAAGAGTAGTTTTATATAATACTTTAGCAAATATTATTTATTGTAGTAGTACAATTCCTTTTAATTTTAATTTTTCAAGAATTAATTTATTTTCTAATAGTATTTTAATAGATAGTAATATTAGTAAAAGTACTTTACCAACTTATTCTTGGTATAAGAGTAGTGGTAAATCTTTAGTTAGTGGTACATTTAATTCTACATCATCAGTTATTAGTAGTGATAATTTTACGGATAGTGAGAAAAGTGAGTTGCCTAGTCTTACAAATTTTATTTTTTCTAATAAAAAAATATTTTCTATTGGGGAGTTTTTACTTAGTGTTTCTTCTGTTACAGATACGGATACTAGTATATCTTTATATACACTACCATTATCTTCTATTTTAATTGAGTATGATAATTATGAAGAAGTAATTTTTAGTGATGAGTCTGGTTATGCAGTTTATTCTTTTACAAATACCTTACCGATAGGAGCTAATATATTATTTAATGTAAAAGAGTATAATGAAGTTTTATATCATACTAAGAAAATACAGGTTGTATATAGTGGAGAGTTGGTACTTGATAGTGCTTCTTCAACTGTTAAATTTCTACTTAATCCAATAAGTTTAAATCCTATTATTTGTCCAAGATATGAAGAACTTAGTGTTACTGTTATTGATTCTCGAGTTCATAGTACAGAATGGAAGCTTTATGCAAGACTTGATCATGAACTTGAATCTATAAATGGCGATACTTTGATTGATTCATTAGTTTTTATTGATGATGCTAAAAATATAAATGTATTATCAAGGGATGAAACACTCATATATACTGGAAGTAGCAATGATGGAAGTATTAAAACTACTAAAGTTAATTTTTTAGAAAATGAGGGGATTTTACTACAAATAAAAGATTATTTAATTAATAATACTTTGTATGAAGCAAATATTATATGGTCTATCGAAGAATAAAAAAAGTAAACTATTGATGTTTACTTTTTTTTAACCTCTCCAAAAAGGAGTTTCACAGTCTAGGAAGATACCATAATTATTATTTTTTGTACTTATTACTTTACAATAGTTACTTTCTACAGTGATATTTTCTGATGTTACTATACAGTTTGTATTAATAGTAAATGCATTATTATGCTTTTTTCGTAACTTGAAACGTAATTGTTTTTGATGATGTGGGTGCGATATCTTGAAGATTTACTTTTAATGTACCTGTTTGTTGGTCGTAACTATATTCTTCTGTAGTTGCTTTTACTGAGTCAATTGTTATGCTGTCTTGTACAAGAACAACAAGAGATATGTCTATAATATCTGTTATTACAGGGGATGTGTAACTTTCTGTTGCTTGGTTATTAAGTGTAATTGTATAAGTTAGTACGCCATCTGCCCAAACAGTTTTATCAGCAGTTTTTGTAATTGTTAATCCACTTATCATTGTTACTACTGATGCAAGAGATGTTATTTCTGTTGGAATGTTATTGTAGTTACCTAGAGCAGATACGGTATTTCTTAATTCATTTTCCATAAATTGCCTCCTAAGTTATATTATGTTTTTAGTAATCTTTTTTATATTTTATTTGACTAGTTTGGACATGTTTCTTGTAGTTTTTATTGAAATAATTGTGTTTTTATGTTATACTATGCAAGCAAAGAGGGGGAAGTGTTATGTTATTTAGTACGATTGACTTTAATGATACTGTAACAAAGATAACAAGTACAATTGATGCTAATTGTGCAAGAGCTAGTGTTACAAGAAGAGAAATTGATAAATTAAAACAACAAAATATTAATAATGGTGAAGAGAGAAAATTAGAAATTTTTGAGACTGATGAAATAGTTGAAGAAAAGGAATCTGTTGATGAAGAATTTGAAGATGAAATAGATTTCTATTTAAATGATTATTTATATATAAATGATAATTTTACAATGGATGGATTAATAAAAATACTTCCAAGTAAAAATAATTATCGTTTTAATGATATTATTATGAGACTTTATGCTGAATCTTTAAAAGCAATGAATGAATATAGAATTCTTTCTAAAGACGAGAGTAATAGTAAGGAAGATCTAGATGTAATTGTTAAGGCACTTGTTTCAGAAAAAAGAAAAATGTCTTATTTGTTAGAGATTATTAATCATAAGGATGAGATTAAAGAAAAAGACAATAAGAATAAATTGTTCCTTATTCCAAATAGTACTGGAAGTGTAAAAATATTAGATGATCTAAGAAGTGAGGATGCTTCATTTTATCCTGCATTTCTTGAACTTATAAATTCTATTGAAGATGGAAGTTTTAAAAATGTTAAAAGATTTAAAAATAATAATGATTTAATTGGTGTATGTGAGGTTAAAGGATACCAAGTTCGTGTTGTTTTTGTAAGAATTGATAAAGATACATATGGTTTAATTACTGCACTTGTAAAGAAACAAGATAATGACAAAAACTATAGAAATTTTTTAAGAAATAGAATATCTGAATATAGAAAAGTTTGCCCTAATTTAAAAAATTATATTAGTGATGAGAAAATTATGGAAGAAAATAGTGATAATTTAGCAGAACTATATAATATTTTAGGTGTTACTAAAGAAAATGGAATAGAGAAGAAAAAGGGTGGTAAAAATGACTAGAGAAGAATTAGGCATTTTGGTTGATAAAAGAAAAAAAGAATTAGAAAATAGTAAATTTGATTATTGTGAATATTTTGATGAATATGAAGAATTTGTTAAAAATAATCCTTGCAATACAGTCGAGTCATTTGTTGATGCAGACATTTGGGAAGTTGTTAAATATTTGTATCAAATAACAGATCCTATCGCAACACTTGAGGAGAATAAAGAAACAATTAATAATTTTAAATCATTTTTTGACAATAGTGATACTGAATTATGTTGTGGAATGATGGGACTTTTTGATGAATTATGTTCATTAGGCATAGTTGATGAAGTAGTTGACTTTTTTGAAGAGGCTGGTGTCATAAAGAGTTTATTAAAAATAAATAAAATTGATTTTAAAGATAATAGACTTAGAGATTTAATTATTGATATTAAACAAGTTTATAAAGAAGATTTATTTAAAATAACTACTTTCTTAAAATTTTATGAAAGTGATCCAGAAAATATTTCTGACATTATAGAATTAGTTCTTGCTCATCGTGAATTAAAAAAAGCATCTGACTTTACTAAAGATTTAAAAGAAAATGGCTATTTTGGTTGTAAAAATAGAGAAGAAAAAAGATACTTAACAGCTCAAGTTAAACTTTATAATAAAATATGTGATACAAAAAGTATATTAAATGAAGTTTCTAAGATAAGAAATTTAGTTAATGAACAAAAAAATATGGCTTCAAAATATGAAAAGAACATCAGAAAAGAGCTTGGTGGATATGATAGAGCACTTACTCTTTTAGATACTTCCTTAAAACGTAGAGAAATAACTAATGCGAAAGAAATAATTAAAAATGTAAAAGATGAAGATATGAAGAGGGCATTTTTACAATTGATTTATGAACATAATAAAGTTTATTATGAAGAACTTGAAAATGAATATAATAGACTTAGTCAAAATGATTCTAATAAATATGCGGCATTATTACAAAAATATAATATTTCTTGTACTGAACAAGATATAAAAGAAATTATGAGAAAAAATGATATTGATGCTGCTTCAGAAATTATAAAAAATATTGTTAAATTAAATTTATCTATTAATAATATTGAATTATTAAAACATACTTCATTAGATAAGTTTATGAGAGTTAAAAATTTAGTAGATTGTGGATATATTTCAGTAAGGTATTTAAATACTAATGAAAGTTTTATGTTTGATGAGTCTAATTCATTAGATATATATGAAGAAAATATTTCTTATTTAGACAATTTTAATTTAAATCCTGGAATGTTTATTAATATTACAGATGTTATTATTTATTCTTTTGATAGTTTTAGTAATAATTTAAAAATACTTAATGATTATGGTTTATTAAAACAATTAAAAAATGTAGATAATCTTTCATTTTTAGGAGATATTAATTTAGTATCTAAAATAGATAAGTTCTTAGAACTTGGATATGAGAGTTTTCTAGAGAATGATTTAGGTATTTTAAATCTTTCTAATTTGAAAAGATTAGATATGTTAAAGTCTCTTAATATGCCTATTGTAGATATTTCAACAATGTATAAAGTACTAAGTGATCAGAAATTTATTATTGATGATAATAAAATTGATGAGTATCTTCCTAATGTTGTTGAATTAAGTGAAAAGAAAAATATTACTAGTAATTTAAGTGATTTTAAATATACTAATAGAGTTTATTCTATAGGAGATAGTTTATTCTCAATTAATAAGATAAATAGATTATTAGCAAGTGGTAACTCAATATATGATTCATTATTTATGAATAGAAAATTTAGTGAAGAGGAGTATGACAGTATATTAAAGGCTCTTGGTTGTTATACTACTACCAAATAAATTTGACAATATATAGGAGTTATGCTATACTCTAAATGTTTGACGCCTCAAGCTCAAACCGCATTGAAAAGGCAGAAACATGAAAATGTGCCTTAAGAGCGAGTCTTAAGTATAGAAAAAGGAGGTAATTAAATGAACGCTGTAATTAAAGCCGGTGGTAAACAATATTACGTTACTGAAGGAAGTGAAATCTTTGTTGAAAAGATTGAAGCTAATGAAGGTGACAAAGTTGAATTTCACCAAGTACTTATGCTTGATAGTAAAGTAGGTAATCCTTACCTTACTGGAGTTACTGTTCAAGGAGAAGTTCTTAAGAATGGTAAGTCTAAGAAAATTAAAATTTTCAAATATAAGAGTAAAGATAGATCAAACCGTGTTACTCAAGGTCATAGACAACCTTACACTAAAATCAAGATTACTAAAATTAATGGTTAATTATGATTAAAGTTAGTGTTTTAAAAGAAAATCGAAAATACAAAAAAATTACTATTTTAGGTCATGCTATGTATGATGATTATGGTAAAGATATTGTATGTAGTGCATGTAGTAGTATTGTTATTACAACAGTAAATGGTATACTTGCATTGAAAAAAGGTGGTCTAGATTATTTAGTTAGTAAGAAGGGTATGACAATCAATGTTAAAAGCGATGATGAGACTACTCAAATACTAGTAAATAATATGGTTAGTCTTTTAAAAGAGTTAGAGGGAAATTATCCTAATAACATTGAGGTTAAATAACCTCTATTTGAAATAATAAGTAAGGAGGAGAATTATGAAGTTTTTAAAATTAGATATTCAATTATTTGCTCACCATAAAGGGCAAGGATCAACATCTAATGGTCGTGATTCTGCAGGACGTAGACTTGGAGCTAAAGCAGCTGATGGTGAATTCGTAACAGCTGGTTCTATTATATATCGTCAAAGAGGAACTAAGATTTTCCCAGGTACAAATACTCGTCGTGGAAATGATGATAGTATTTATGCTACTATTGACGGAATTGTTAAGTTTGAACGCTTAGGAAGAGATAAGAAACAAGCTTCAGTTTATCCAGTAGGTGAATAATTATATTTAAGAGAGAGCCATTTAGAATTGGCTCTTTTTCTGTATAAAAGGGGGATTATATGGAAAATACTATTATAATGGAAAATATTTTAAATCCAAATAAAGCACTTGAAGAATATAAAAATTATTTATTAGCGATGTATGTAAAAGATTATGGAGAAAAGTACTATGATTTAATAAAGAATAGAATGGATAATACTATATATTTATTTGAGGCTAATCCTTTAGAAAATATGAAGTTTTTAGAAGAAAATGGAGAAGATGTATTTCCAGATATAAAAAAGATTAGGACATATTTAAAAGAATATAAAAATTTTATTAAAATAAAAAATGCTTTAGAAAATAAATATTTTGAAGATTATTATTTAATATTATCTAATGCTTTTTCATATTATTCTAAACTTGGAATAGAAGATTTTATTAATATCGATTTAGATAGTTATTCTAGTACTAATTTAATGCTTTTAAAAGATGAATATACATCTGATTCTATAAAAAAAGATATTTTAAAAAGACAACAAGAGTATATGAGAGTATGTAGAGTTTATGGGATTGAACCTATTACTAATTCTGTTTTTATTGATAGTATAATAAGTAAAAGAGCAGAATTAATTAGAAAAAAGAATACTTTATTAATTAGTAAGACTAGATGGGGACGTCGTATTAAAAGTATAGTTAATCATAATACAAAGTTTAAAGTTTCTGACTCAGAGATTGCAGAGATTATCTTTAATGGAGAAAATTGTGCAATGACTAGTACTTTTACTAATAAGAACGGAGATATTAGACTTTGTTATGTTCCACTTACTAGAATATATAAATTAAAAGGACTAGATCGGGTATTTTTTCATGAAAATAGACATGTAGTTGAATGTTCTTCTACAAATAGTGGAATTGATACTTATGATGATGATAAGTATAGTATGTTAAATGAGATAAGAACTGAGAAAAATGCAATTAGAGATAGTGACTTTTTAAAATCAATACCTTTATTTTCTAATTGTTCTTTTCCTAGTAAATGTGATTGTACTTATTCAACTGCTTTTCCATATACTATGAATTTTTTTGAGGATAATTGTGATATTTTAAATGATTTATCAATTAATAATGATGTTGTTTCTTTAGAAAGTATTTATGGAGCAAATGATTTAAAGTTATTTAATGATTATTTGGATTCTATAGTATATAGTAAAATTAATGGTGAGGATTTTTGTGATATAGAAAGTGTTGAAAGAGGAAAAAGACTTGTTAGAAATTTAAATGATAATGTTTCTAGACAACGAGTTAATTGATTGTTATAATTTTAATATGCGAAAGGAAGAGGTATTATGTTTGTTGATGAGGTTTTATTAAGAGTTGAAGCAGGTAACGGTGGAGATGGCTGTACTGCATTTAGACGTGAAAAGTATATTTCTATGGGAGGACCATATGGTGGAAATGGTGGCCATGGTGCTGATATTATTTTTAAAGTAGATGAAGGTCTTCACACTTTACTTGATTTAAGATATCAAAAGACTATAAAAGCTCCTAAAGGTGAAAATGGTAGAGGTAAGAATCAACATGGAAAAGGAGCAAGTCCTCTTATTGTTAAAGTACCTCTTGGAACTGTTGTTACTGATATGGATACAGGTCTTATAATTGCTGATTTATCTCATAAAAATCAAGAAGAGATAATTGCTAAAGGTGGTCGTGGAGGTCGTGGAAATACGGCTTTCAAGACTCAGACCAATACGGCTCCTGATTATTCAGAAAATGGAGAAGAAGGAGAAAAAAAGAATCTTAAGGTTGAAGTTAAAATGCTTGCAGATGTTGGACTTGTTGGACTTCCTAGTGTTGGTAAGAGTACAATAATTTCTTGTGTATCTGCATCAAAGCCAAAGATTGCGGCATATCACTTTACAACACTAATTCCAAATTTAGGTGTAGTTGGTGCCAGTAATAATAGAAGTTTTGTTATGGCTGATTTACCTGGATTAATCGAGGGAGCAAGTGAAGGTGAAGGACTTGGAGATAAATTCTTAAGACATATTGAAAGAACTAGAGTAATAGCTCATGTTATTGATATGTCAGGATTTGAAGGAAGAAATCCATATGATGACTATGTATTAATTAATAAAGAACTTGAAGCATTCAATAAAAAATTAATGGAAAAACCAATGATTGTTATTGCAAATAAAATGGATGTTGAAGGTGCAAAAGAAAACTTAGAAGAATTTAAGAAAAAAGTAGATTGTGAAATATTTGAAGTAAGTGCGGTTTCAAAGACTGGACTTGATGCAGTTGTTAATAGACTTGCAGATATTTTAGATACAATACCAAATAATCCATTATATGATGATTCACAAATAGAGTCTCATGTATTATATAAGTTTAAGAAGGAAGAACCATTTGTTATTACAAGAGATGATGATGGTACTTGGGTAGTTTCAGGTAAAGAAGTAGAAAGAATATTTAAGATGACTAAATTCTCATCAGATGAGGCAGTTACTAGATTTGCTAAGAAACTTAGAAAAATGGGAATTGATGATAAACTTATTGAAATGGGTGCAGAGACTGGTGACAGTGTAAGAATTCTAGACTTCTACTTTGATTTTAGAGATTAATGCTTAGAATAAGTTCATTTAATATACAAAATGATTTTAGTAAATATAATATAAATAAGTCAAAAGAAATCTATAATTACCTAGTTCAAAATAAGATAAATATATTAGGACTACAAGAAGTTTATTCAAAAATAAATAAAGATTTAATAAAACTTCTTCCTAATAAATATACTTATAATGGTAATTATAGATTTTTTTCTAAAATTATTTTAAATAGAATAAATGAAAAGACTCCTATTATTACTGATAAAGAAATTAAATTTAGTAAGACTTATAATTTACCACATTTACCTAGTTTATTAAAAAGAGTAGTTGTAAAGAACGTTATAAATTATAAAGGTCATGATATAAGTATTTATAATACACATCTTGATTTTATGTTTGAAAGTGTTAAATTACGTGAATTAAAGTATTTATATAAATTAATTAGTAAAGATAATAATTTAATAATATTGATGGGAGATTTTAATTTAAAAAATAATAAAGAAATATTTAATAAATTTTGTAGTTTATTAGAAGAAAAAGGAATAAGTAGAGTAGAATTTAATGATAGAACTCTTAAGATGAGTAGATATCATAGAGAAATTGATCATGTTTTTTTATCAAATGAATTTAAGATAGAAAATTATTCAATTATAAAAGATTTAGAAATTAGTGATCATTATCCAATTATGGTTGATGTTGAGGTGTAGGTTGATGGAGATTTATTTAAATGATAATAGGAAATTAAAAGAAGGTATACTTAATGATATAAGAAATACAGATGATATTTGTTCTTATATAGATGCTGCTATTGAAGAGTTAAAAGGTGTTATTAAAAAATTTAATCCAACTGATAATTTTTTAGGAGTAAATGTTCCATTAAATAAAAAGCTTGCTTTAGAAAATAGTGATAATAATATGATAGGTAACTTTTATTGGTATAATTTTATAGATAGTGATGTAAAAGTTATTTATGGGTTTTCAATTGATAAAAATTCTTGTGCTTGTAATGATGGATTATATTATTATATAGATGATAATGAATATTTATATGACTTTGCTAGATTTATTAAAGATAAAGAGATTGGAAATGATTTTGATTTTTTATGTTATGTAAAAGAGTTTCTTGATAATTATTTTAATAGTATTTCTAATGTTAATTTACTTTCTCGTGAAGAAAGAAACAGGGCATTTATTAATAGCAATGGAAAAAATATTGAACCTATTAATCGTTCAAATAAAGATTTTTATCAAAGTAATGTAGCGATGTGTACAGAGTATGCTACTATGGGGCTTAATATATTAGGTGTGTTTGGTTATTCTTGTTTGACTATTATTGGCTCTTTTGAGTTTAATGAAGAAGAGATTGGACATGCTTATAATATAGTTGCAATGGATAATGGGGTTTATTTAGTTGATATGGCATCTTCTGTACCAGTTACTGATTTAGATGGAAATTTACTTGATGAAGTACCGTTTTGTAAAGAATTAAATGAAGAAGAATTACAAAATATTTTAGATAAAAAAGAGCCTATTTCTTTAAATAATGTTTTTTATATATACTTTGGAGAAAAGAATTTTAAGTTTGAAGAAGCAAGACAAAGAACTTATAGAGTATCTAATGTTGTTTTACAAGATTCATTTAAAAAGAAGAGTAAAAGTAGAGATATTAATAATTTTTATAATGTTTAGGTTGTATTTCATGGTAAAATGTTCATAAAGGGTGATTAAATGAATGAATATAGTTTGAAAGTTGCGGCAGTATTAAATTATTTTAAGATGTACCCTTCACTTTTTAGTGAGCGTGAGAAAAGGCAAATAATTGGAATGATTAATTGTGATTATAAAAAGCCTTATGAATATGATGTGATACGAGAAATATATGATCATTTTGGATGGATTCCAGATGATGAGAATATTTATATAGGATTTTGTGAGTTTTTAGATTCTAAGTTTGGACTTGATGGAAAAAATATTGTAGAAGTTGGAGGAGGACATCTTCCACAACTTGCAAAGAAGATATCTGCTAAACAAAAAACTGGTAAAATTACTGTGTATGACCCAGCACTTTCTGTATATGAGAGAGAAAGACCTAGATTTATATTAAAAAGAGAGTGCTTTTCAAAAAATACAGATTTAAAAGATACAGATTTAGTTATTGGATTAATGCCTTGTGGAGCAATTTGGGATATTATATCTGCGGCTACTAAGAATAATGTTGATTTTGCAGTAGCTCTTTGTGAAGGTGGACCACATGGCGATATATATGACTTTTATGAAGATGAAGATGAATGGATTCATAGTATGATATATGGAGCAAGACAAGAAGTTAAAAATAATGATATGGGAGAACTTATTGTTGAACATAGTCTTTCTGGTTATAATGATCCATATCCTGTAATATATAATAAAAGAAAGTAAGACTTGAGAAGTGTATAACTTCTTTTTTCTTTTATTCAATAATTTTACTAGTTTATGTGATTATTTTTATGGAGTTTTTTTTATTATTTTGATATAATCATTTTTAGGATAGAGGTGTGTTTATGAAAAGTATTAAATTTTTAGAAGACAATGGTGTAAACATAAAGAAGAGTTTAGAATTATTTGGAGACTCTGTTACTTATAATGAAACAATTGGCGAATTTTTAGTAGGAATTCATGATAAAATTAATAAATTAATTAAATTTATGCAGAATAGAGATATGGCTAATTATGCTATTATGGCTCATTCTATGAAGAGTGATGCGAATAATTTTGGTTTTGAAAAGTTAGCAAATATGGCACTTGAACATGAAACTCATAGTAAAGCAGGAGATATGTATTATATAAATGAACATATAAATGATTTAATAAAAGAAACAAATAATGCGATTATTTTAATTCAAGAATACATGAGTGGAAACGATAAAGAAGAGAGTAAGGCAGAAGAAGTTGTTCCTACAAGTAGTGATGTGTATGATAAAAAAACAATATTAGTAGTAGATGACTCTAATATTGTAAGAAACTTTGTTAAAAGAATTTTTAGTGATACATATAATGTTGGAACTGCAAAGGATGGAGAAGAAGCTATTAGAATAATTAAAGCTAATCAAGGAAATGATTTTATTGAGACAATACTACTTGATCTTAATATGCCTAAAGTAGATGGATTTGCTGTACTTGAATTTATGAGAGATAACAATTTATTTACTCATATGCCAGTTTCTATTATTTCAGGAGACTCTACTAAAGAAACAATTGATAGAGCCTTTACTTATCAAATAGTTGATATGGTTAGTAAGCCATTTAATGAACAAAGTATTAAAATGGTTATTGAAAAGACGTTAATTTATAAAGATATGGTATAAAAAATAATGTAGATTTTTCTACATTATTTTATTTTTCAGTTATTTTTAATTTTTCACCTTTTATTAAGTATTTACATGTATTAAGTGGTAAGTAATAAATATTTTTTGATTTTCTTTTAAAAATTCTTTTTTCAGTTTTAACATTTTCATATAAATAAAGTATTTTATCTTCGTTATCAGTAAAACAAATATCTACTCTTTGACAAAAAAATGTTGTGTTTGCTAGTTTTTTATTTGGAAGTTTTATTCCAAAGTCTAGGTTTTTTAAGTAAAATTTTAAACTTTTAAATCTATCACTGAATTTTTTATATTCTTTAATTTCTATTTTTTTATTTTTAACTCTTAAATACATGCTATCACCACAAATAAATTATATCATAAATACTTTAAAACTATAAAAAAATATGATATTATAAATTAGGAAATGAGGAGGTATAAGTATGAGTGGACATTCAAAATGGGCTACAATACATAGAAAGAAAGGCTTAATTGATGCACAACGTGGTAAAATTTTCCAAAAGTTAACAAAGGAAATTATGGTTGCTGCTAAAGGAGGAAGTCCTGATCCTAGTCAAAATGCAGCATTACGTATGGCTGTTGATAAGGCAAAAGCTCAAAACATGCCTAAGGATAATATTCAAAAAGCAATTGAAAAAGCTACTGGTGGAGCAGATGGAGCAAACTATGAAAGTATTCGTTATGAAGGATATGGACATGGTGGAGTTGCATTTATGGTTGATTGTTTAACAGATAATCGTAATAGAACTGCATCTCAAGTAAGAAGTACTTTTACAAAGGCTGGAGGAAACCTTGGTACAGATGGTTCTGTAAGTTATATGTTTGAACGTCGTGGTTCTATTGTTATTCCAGGTGAATATGATGAAGAAACTATGATGATGACTGCACTTGATGCTGGAGCAGAAGATTTTGAAAGAGTTGATGATACTTATGTTATTACAACAGATCAATCATCTTTCACTGCAGTTAGAGATGCATTAGAAGCAGCAGATGTAAAAGAATTTTTACAATGTGAATTAACTTATGTACCAAATATGGAAGTTGAACTTGATGAAGAAGGTGCAGAAAAAGTAATGAACTTAGTTGATAATCTAGAAGATTTAGATGATGTTCAAGACGTTTATTGTAACTTAAAAGATTAACTTTCTGATCTTATTAAAGAACTTATTTTAGTTCTTTTTTCTTTTGAAAAATTATCATTTTTTTGTTAATGCTGTCTAGTCGAATAGTTTGTTATATGGTATAATTTAGATAAGATAATAATTAATGGATGTGATACTTGTGTTAGAAGAAATTTTTGATATAGATAAGTTTAATGTTTATAGTGATAATGATTACTATTATTTTTTTAGAGCTTTAAATAAAGATGATAATAATGATATCGATACGAATATCACAACAGATAGTAATAATAAGATAGAAAGAGTTAGAACTAATAGAGAAAGATATAATGGTGTTCCAAAATATAGTGAATCGTCTGTTTTAACATTAGAAGAAGCAGTAGATCATATTAATACAAGACATAGGAAAGATACTAATTGTATTTCACTTACAAGTAATGCTAATACTGCAATAATGTATGGAAGAGGGCATTATAGAGATAAGTATATAGTAGTAAAAGTTCCAAAGAAAGATATTGGAAAAACTACATACGAAGCAGGACTATATATGCTAAAAGAAGTTACTGATTTTTTAAATAAAGAAATTAAGGGAACAGATTTAGAAAAAGTTTATGAAAGAATAGATGCATGTAAGTCTAAGGAAGAGTTAAAAGTAATAGAAGAAGAACTACAAAAAAGTAAATTATTAAAAAGTAATTATAAAGCAACTGATGAAAAAGAATCAGATTTGTTCCAAGACGGAATAAAAGAAAAAGTAATTAATTCAGATAACTATATTGCGTTAAATGATGAACAAAATTTAGAAAAAGATAAAGTTGTTCTAAAAGTAAATCTATATGGCAAAAGAATACTTCCAAAGACAGGAAACGGACTCTTGGTAAGAACTATAGGAAATGCTTTCTCATCTCTTGAATTAGTTCATTATAAGGACATAAAACAAGAAGAAATAATAGAGATAAAAAAAGAATTAATTGATATTTTTGGATTACTTCAACAAATGCCAAATAATTTAGAATATTTAGATGAAATTAAAAGTATTTTATTAGAAAATATAGATTCAATAAAATA
>CAKOZD010000013.1 GCA_934131175.1 uncultured Bacilli bacterium
AGAAATTTAGCAGAATACTTAATTCTATTTTCATTTTGAAACATTGCTTTTAACATAGTATCTGATAAAAGAGAAATTTTCTTACCCTTCTCTAACTTTTCAAATTTAACCGCATATTTTTTGTCTACTTTTAAATCATATAGACATTTAAATTTATAATCGATAAGGTTTACTATAAAATCACCTCCCCTCCAGGAGGCAATATAGCAAACTTTATTAATTAAAACAAATTGCACTTTTACTATTTCCAAGTATATATATCTGCACTTTTTTTATTTTTCTTAATATATTTTTTCTTTTTTAGTAAATCGTATTAATAATTATGCAAGTTTGTTATAAATAAAAATTAATAGAAAAATAACAGGAATTTCCTGTTATTCTACTATTAACTCTATTCTACTATCTCTATCAAAGTTAGTATTGAATGAATATTTCTTATTATCAATAGTTGTTTTTATTTTTGATAAGTCTTTATTTAAACTATTTGGTAATTCTGAAATATCTGTAATATTTGCGCTTGTTGTGATATAGATTGTATATGTACCTTTTGGTAATTCTTTTAAATCTATTGTTTTATCATACCAAGCTTTATCTTTTGATAAGTTATCATCATCAGGTAATATTGCATCATATAATCCATCTAATGTATAACCTAAATCATAGCTATATGTTTTATATGTTTTTTTATTTTCAAATATTATCTTTCTTGTAATATCTTTATCTTTTCCTAAATTCATTCCATATGAATAAGTTAGACCTTTTATATGTAATTTGTTATCAGTAAATTCTAATGTTCTTACAGTATCATATTGATTATAATAAGATGATGCAGTCTTTTTAGCAAGTTCATTATCTCTTACTATTAATTCTACTGGAGATTCTTTATAATTATAATTATTTCTTATTACTACTTTTTTATCTCCATTAAAAGATGTTACTTGTTCTTTATTTAATGAGTTTGAGATGATATTTACAGAATACTCATCATCAGTCATAGAAATTACTGATAATATGTAATTTCCATTATCTAATTCTTTTAAGTCAAAATCATATTTGAACCATGAGTAAGTGTATTCTTTATCATCTGGTCCAAATACCGGTCTTGTTATTTCATTTTTATTTTCTATTCTATTCATCTCATCAATATAATATTCTTCTGTATCAATATTATAATACATCATATAATACTTAATATCTGTATATAAATCATTATCTATTCCATTTATTGTATTATATCCTTTTATTTGTAACTTATTATTTACAACTTTCATGTAGTCTAAGTAGAACATTCCATCTGCTTCATCTAAATCATCTAAGTCTAAATCTGTTTTACCTGGGTCTACATCATCATCTTTTTTATCGTCGTCCTTTTTCTCTACTGTTACTTTAATTTCTTTTGTTGTTGTTTTTCCTTTAGAATCTTTTACTTCATAAACTATTTTATATATTCCAGGTGTCTTTGTATCAACTGTTGTTTCTTTTACCTTTATATTCTTTGTGATATCTCCGTCTTCTTCATCTGTTGCTTTTACTCCATCTAGTTCTTTAAAGTTGTCTCCAACTTTGATAGTTTTATCAGTTGCATCTATTACAGGAGCTTGATTTTCTTTTACTGTGATTGTTATTTCTTTTGTTGTAGTTGCTCCATCTTTGTCTGTTACTTCATAAGTTAATTTATATTTTCCTGGTTTGGTTGTATCCACACTACCACTAACTTTAATGTTCTTTGTAATGTCTCCGTCTTCAAAGTCAGTTGCTTTTACACCATCTAGATTATCAAATTTATCACCCTCAATAATTGTTTTATCTTCTGCGATTATTTCAGGTTTATTATTTTCAACTACTGGTTTTGATAATGTTACTGATACATTAGGTGCACTTGCTAGTGTATAACCATATACATTATTATTTGATGTTAATGATACTGGTACTTTATACCATGTATTATCTCCTACTTTTTCTTGTCCTAAAACTGGTACATATGTCTCTGTATATAATCCACTTATTTTAGAATATGAAGCATCTTCAGTATTATAGTTTACCCATGTATATTCATTAGATGATGTAGTTACTGACACTTTTCCAATTGAATTAGTAGTTAGTGTTATATCATTTGCAGCAACCCAGTGTTTTTGGTCTTTAAAGTAATCACTTGATACTAAATAAGCAACTGGTGTATTTCCACTATAAGCAATTGTATGAACTATTACATATCTATCTTTTAATAGAGTTTGTCCGTTACTTCTAGTTAGAGTTGAATCATAATAGTAATTAGTATTTTTATTTGATTTTCCTACTTTAGGAGATTTTTCTTGATTCTCTATTAATAAGTTATATGTATAATTACTGTCTTGGTAATCAGTTACTGAATTTGGTGATGTATAGCCATTTTTTCCTTTATTTATCTTTTTTACTTGATTTGCTTTTACATATACTTCTTTATTCCAATCATAGTCAGATGAGGCTACATAATCATAATTATTATTTACATTTAAATCACTAACTAATTTATACCATTTTTCTCCATTTACTGTTACTTCTCCAGTTATTACTACTGCATCTTCTGCTTCTGGATATTTATATACTAACTTTGATGAAGTACTAGCTTCCTTATATGCGTTTGTTGGCCCTGTTACTACTCCTAATTGATAATAATTATAGTCTTGTAAACCTAATGCCTTATCTAAAGCATAATAATTAGCAGCCATTTTTTCTGACCAATATGTGTCTGATGCATACTTAACATTCATTCCTATAAACTTATCTCCAAATTGAGGACCAAAATATCTCCAATCATTTGGATAAGCATAGCCATCTGTTATCCATTTAGAAGCATATCCCAAAATACTACTTGAAAATGTTGGATACCAATTAGCAGCATGTATTGGATTAGAGTCTACAGCATTAAGTCCAAATCCATTATTCTTTTCAATTGCTAATTTACTCTTTCCATTTCCTGTTTCATTTCTACTTAAACTAAGTGCAAGAATTGCATTTACTCCGTATTTTTGTTGAGCATAATAGAAGAATGTTCCTGAACCATATAATCTTGAACCTTCTTGACCACTTTGATATTTTCCATAAGCGTCTAACTTTATTCCTAAATTATTTCTTATATATTCATCTATATTAATGCTTGAATAACTTGTTTTTGTATGATTTGAAAGGTACATATAATAGTTATAATAAACGTCATTTTTATTTACTGAATTATTATAATTACCATTTTTATAGTCTTTAATTAATGCCTCTAAGTTATTATAAAAATAATGTCCATCAAATGAATAATATTTACCAACACTTAACATTGTAGGTTTTGGTCCAATTACTCTTCCACTACTTCCACTATAATAATTTTGTATTTTTGCAACATAGTTGTGTCTTATATATTCTTCTGTCACATCATATGAACTAGATGAGTTAATCCATGTTATTGGTACTATTTCATAAGCATTTTGAGTAATCCAACCTGTATAATTACCAATTCTTACCTTAGCTGTCCATACTCCTTTTGAATTAGAATATCCTGATTCTATATGTGCTCCATCTACTCCTCCATATAGCGAACCAGTATCCATATATGTATAAGCACTTCCAGTTAACTCGCTATTTGAGAAAAAATATGTCAAAGTATCTGGATTAACACTTAAGTCTAATAGTGCGACATTAGCATCAATTATTTTAGTTTTTCCGTTTACTTTTGTCATGATTGCTAAGTCTTTTGCACCATTACTTTGCATCCAACTCTTTGCTTCACTGTATGATGACTTACATGCTACCGGATCAATTACACCATCAGAATGAAAACCTGCCACTTCAAAATTTCCACATAATGATTTATCTTTATAGTTATTCACATCGAAGGCATAAACATTTTTATTTATGAAAAACAATACAAAAATACTGGTTATAAAAAGCCATTTATTTTTTTTCATAACATATACCTCCTATCCTACTTTCATAATTATATTATAGCAGGTCTTAATTTTTAAAGATAGACATATTTCTTTTTTGTTCATTGTTTACATATTGTTTACATTTGCCTTTTTCCTTATTATATAAGTATTTTCACTCTACTTGTAAAATAATCATTTATTGGGTATAATTTTATAATAAGAGTTTTATTTATATGGAGGAGCTTATGTCTAAAAAAAGTAAGAAGGGAAAGTCTAGTTTATTTAATAAATTTATGATTTTCTTTGTTATTATTGCAGTGGCTAGTAGTATTTTTTCTATATATGAGATATTACTACTTAGTTCCATTGAAACTTTAATTCGTTATATTGTTATTGGAGTCTTAGTTTTACTTGATTTAATTATTATATTTAAGTGTCATGGAATTAGAAAATTTGATGAGACTAAGAAAAAGAAGAAACCTAAGAAGAAGTTATTTATGTTCTTAATAATTCTATATACAATAATTTGTTTACTTGTTGGTGGAGCAATTTTTTATGTATATGGTAAGATTAATGGTTTAAATAAGACTTTTGTTACATACACCTCTGATTTACTTGTTATGAGTACTAATCAAGCTAATGATATTAGCGATGTTAAAGATATGAAAATTGGTATCTTGAAAGATGATACTAATCCTGAGGGAGCAATTATTCCTAAGGAGATTATTAAAGAAAATAATTTGAATGATGAAAACGAAGTTACTGATTATGATGATTATACTAGTATGTTAGTTGACTTATATAGTGGTGATTTGGATGCTATGTTTGTTTCTAATCATTATGTTTCTATGTTTTCTGGAATAACTGGTTATGAAAATATTGAAAGTGAAACTAAAGTTATTGCTAAGAAAAGTAAGAAAATGAGAAAAGCTAGTAGTTCTGCTATTGAAACTGCATCTTCTGGTAAGAGTATAACTGAACCATTTACAATATTACTTATGGGAATTGATTCTACTGATGAAGTTCTTGAACAAAATGCTATTGCAAATGGTGATACATTAATATTAATTACATTTAATCCTAAAACATTAAATGCAACAATGTTTTCTATTCCAAGAGATAGTTATGTTCCTATAGCTTGTTGGAGTGGTAAACCTGAAAATAAAATTACACATGCAGCTGCTTATGGTAATGATTGTATGATTAATACTATTCAAGATTATTTTGATGTTAATATTGATTATTATGCTAAGATTAATTTCAAAGGTCTTGTAAAATTAGTTGATGCTGTTGGTGGTGTTGAGGTTGATGTTCCTAAAGTACTTTGTACTGATGATTCTTCTCGTGGAGACGAAATATGTATTCAACCTGGTCATCAAACATTAAATGGTGAACAAGCACTAGTTTATGCAAGAAATAGAAAACAACTTGCTAATGGTGATTTTGGTAGAGCTGAGCATCAACAAGAAATAATAATGGCTTTAATTAATAAGATTAAAACTATTAATGATGTTTCAACATTTATGAATATATTAAATACTGTATCTAATAGTATGGATACTAATTTAACTACTAAACAAATTTTATCTTTCTATAATGTTGGTAAAGATATATTAAAGAAAAGTGTTAGTACAGATAGTTCTAATTTAATTAATGTTCAAAGATTATATTTACAAGGAACTGGACAAATGATTTATGATGAGCGTGCTAGAATGGTACTTTGGGATTATGTTCCTAATAAGAGTAGTCGTAAAGATATAATTCAAGCTATGAAAGAAAATCTTGAACTTGCTGATCATAAAGTTATTAAGAAATTTAGTTTTTCAGTTAATAGTCCTTATGAAGTTAAAGTAATTGGTGAAGGTCCTTATAATACTAGTAATGGTTCTTATACTTTAGTACCTGATTTTACTGGTGATACTGAGGCTCAAGCAAGAGCTACTGCTGCTAAACTTGGATTATCAGTTACTTTTAAAGGTAGCGGTGGTCATGTAATTTCACAAAGTTTTCCAGCTAACAAACGTACTGATTTAGTTAAAGGAAGTATAGTTCTTACTTTATCTGGTGGCAATACTAAGAGTGATTCAGATGAGAAAACTACTACTAGTAAAGATACGACATCAAATAAAGATAAAGAAAATGATAATAATAGCAACAATAGTGATGATAGTGGAAAGAAAGATCCTACTCCAACTGAATCACCTGAGCCTTCTCCTTCTCCTAGTCATGATAGTAATGAAGAGGATGCTTAAAATAGTTTTAAGAATAACATAATAATTATTAAAAAGACAATTCATTTGAACTGTCTTTTTATTTTTCATAAAATTCTATATCTTTAAATATTAGGTTAGTAATATTTTTTAAGAAATCTTTAGGTAGTTTTATTCCTGCAGCATTTTTATGCCCTCCTCCACCATATTTTGTTGAAAGGACACTTAAATCTACTTTTCCTTGACCTCTTAAACTTATTGACCTTGATACATTAATTATTATTATAAAATCTAATATGTCTTTGTACTTTGTATTTAAATAGTCTCCTAACTCTGTTCTATAGTCTTCTGCATATACTAAACCAGCATTATATCCATCAATTTTTACTTTATACATTTCTTGTTCTTTTTGTTCTACATATCTTTTTACTCTATCGTTTTCTGTATCAATTATTAATTTTAACGAACCATCTAATATGAATTCATCATTATTTGTTACATAATTTATTAAGTAATCTATATACTTATCTCTACCAAATATACTGAATAATTTTTGAATAGTGAATGCTTCATCTTTAGAAATCTCTTGGAAATCAAATGTATCTATGGAACGAACTAAATTAACTATTTTTTTAGTTGAATTTTTTCTTAATATTTCATTATCACTTATACTTAGTAGATAATTATAAAATAAGCTTGTTCCGCATTCTTTTCTATTATTTTTTTCTACTATTACATCTATAAATGAATACTTATTCAATGAAATCTGACTTATATGATGATCGAATACATGAACTTTTTTCTTTAGTTCTTCTTCTTTATCAATATATTTTGCCATCTCTTCTGTCATATTTAAGTCTGTTATATAAATGTTATCATATTGATTAGATTCTATTCCCTCTTTTAATAGTTTATCTACATCATTTAATTCTGTTAATTTTATATCAATATCTTTAAATACTAATTTTCCTAATACTGCATTGGTTACTCCATCTGGGTCTGCAATATGACTTATTAATAATACTTTCATCTTTTCACCTCAAGAAAATTATATCACAAAAAAGAACTACTTATTGTAGTTCTACTAATGATAATTTTTTTCCATCATGTACGAATACTAATGTTGCTTCTTTTTGATAGTCAGAATATTCATCATCTGTATAATCCCATGTTACTTTTACTGCATATGCTTTTTCATCTGTTTTAGTTCCGTATGCATATGCTGCACTATTTATATCATCTATTTTTATTGAAGTTTCGTCAACTATTGGAAGCGACTGCTTTCTATCATTATAAATATTACTTTCAACATATTTATAATATGTATCTTGTGCATTTAATAAGAAATTATCAAGTATTTCTGTGTATACAAAATCTGTTCCTCCAACATCTGTTTTAGCAGCTTTATCATTTAATGAGTAGAAGTCATAAACAAACATCTTAGATATTTGTTTAACATATGCTTCGTCATCTACATTGTCTTTTTGTAATATTTCTTTTAATTCTTTAAACATATCTTTATAAGCCTTTGTTTTAGAATCTTTTAATGTATAACCATACTCACTTATTTTACTTACAACTTTTACCTCTTTTGCCTCTTCTTTTGAATCTAAATTTTTAAATATGAAGAATGCTGATACTGCTACTAATATTATTACTACTGCAATTAAGAATCTTTTAACGCCTTTTTTTAATTTCATAAATACTCCCTTCTATTTCTTTGTACTTGAATCTTTATTTTTATCTTCATTTAATAAATCAAATACAATTATATCATTTGATACATCTAATAGTTTATTAGCGTATTCTGAATTATTTGAAATTTCTTCTTCTGATATTGGGTCATCTGATAATGGTAAATAAGCTGCCTTTTGACTATTATAATACATCTTATTTGTTACCCAGTTTCCATTAGGGAATACTACTATATTATTTTCATTTATGTTAAATATATCATGTCCTAGAGCATACTTATTATGGAATCCTAACATATTACCTAGTGTTGGCATCACATCGTACATTCCCATTACATTTGTTATTTCTTTATTTAAATCTGTTCCAGCCATGTCTTTTGACCAAATTATGAATGGTACTCTTCTTCCTACTTCATATTGGAATGAATCATATTCTTTGTAGTTTGGATCATCTTCTGTTAAGAACTCATGTGTTTCCATATTATAGTTATATAATTTATTATAATCTGCTCTTGGAAGTCTAGCATCATGGTCTCCATATAATACTATGATTGTATTTTCAAGTAAACCTGCTTCATCTAATTCATTTATAAATTCACCTAATGCACTATCTGCATAATGAATTGATTTAAAATAATTTCCAAGTTTAGTACCTTCCATATATGGATATGTTACTTCTTCTGTTGTTCCATCTTCTTTTGTTTCTGTACCTTTTATATCTACTAAATAATCTCCATATTTTTCAACATCAGAGAATGGTGTATGGTTAGATAACATAATAGATAAGCCATACCATTTATCGTTCTTTTCAGCAACTTTCTTTATTTTAGAAATTGATTGTTTAAAGAATTCTTTATCTGATAATCCAAGACCTATTGTATTTTCTTTTGTTACTTTATAATCTGCCTTACTAAAGAATCTATCATATCCTAAACTATTATGCATTGCTCTTCTATTCCAGAAGTCTGCATTATTAGCATGCATACTAAATGTATAATAACCTTTTTCTTTTAATAATTTTGGTGTTGAGATATATTCTCTATCTGAATATGATACAAACGCTGTTCCACTCTTTGTTGGCATTAGTGATGTATTATAAGTAAGTTCTGAATCACTACTTGTACCAACACTTACTTGTGAATAGAAGTTTGAGAAGAACATACCCTCTTTTGCTAATTTGTTTAGCGTTGGTGTAACTTCTATATCATTAAAACTTAAATCCATAGCGTTTCTCATCATACTTTCACCATGAATTACAATAACATTTTTACCTTCGAATATATTTGTATATTCATTAGTTTGTACTTCATCTTTTCCAGCAAAGTATTCATCAAATGTCTTTTTCGCTTTTTCATAACCAAACATTGAGTTTATTTTTGGTTGAAGAGATACAACTAAGTCATTTGCTTGATATATATAAATACCAAATCGCATAACTATATATTCTTTATTCCATTGCTTTACAAATCTTGATACATCAAGAGATGATAACGTTACTAAGAATAATACTAATAATACTCCAGAAAAACTTAATGTTTTTACTGTTCTTTTCTTTCTATCTGATTTTAATTCAAATTTTTTATAATAATTTTTCTTTTTTAATTTTAAATGAACTAAAATTAAAGCTAATGGTGATAATAAATAAACCAAATCTTTTAATTGCAATACATTTTCTACTACTGCATCTCCAACATCACCAATATATTGCGTAAGTGATAACATTGAAACTGATGCGAATGATGTATAGAAAGTATAATATACTGAGTTTATCATACATATTGCTGTTAAGAATATGTTAAATGACATATAGTATGCAAATCTATTCTTAGGTTTAAATAAGTACCCAAATGCACCTATTGCAGTTACAACTATAGTATCTGCAAGTACTGCTTTCCATGATAGATAATTTTCTACAGTATGCATACAGAAGAATCTAAGTACTGTTGAACTTAATACTCCAGTAATGACAAATGTTAGAAATAATATATTATTCTTAAAATATTCTTTAATTAAATGATCTTTTTTTATTTTTTTTGCTTTACTGACTATTTTGTCTTTTGCTTCGTTTACGACTATTTTTATTCTTTTCATATATTACCTCGCTTCACTTTGCTCAATTTATTATAGCACTATTATATATTATTTTCAATTATCTTAACTTACCTACTATACTATATATTTTACCATACTTTTTATAAAGAATATTGTTTTTCTATATATTTTCATAATTGTTTATTAGATATTCAAACGTTTTCTTTTAAAATGACGATTATTGCTTAAATAAATTTTTATTTGGTAATACCATTTACTTTTTATTTTTACTTAGTTTTAATACTATATTTTCTATATATTTTACTAATTGTTCTTTTGATTCATATTCAATTATTTCATTTGTAATACACTTTAATGAAGAATTTGGTTTTGTTCCTTTTTTATAGAAACAATATATTGGAATGTTATCATCACTTGCAAAGCCTAGTTCAATTCCTAATCCTGTTGCTTTATATGATACTTCTGCAATAAATAAATCTAAGCTAGTATAAAACTCTCGTGTATGTTTATTATTTTTTTCATATTTATGTGGAAATATTAGTGTTTCTTCTTGTAATCTTTCATTTTCTTCAATTGGTTTATAATATTCATTTTCATAGTCAAAGTCTTTCGAATGACCAAAATATATTTTCATGTTATCACTCCCAATAAAATATTATCATATTTTTTCGTATTTCTAAATTACTTGTAAAGAAAAAAGAAGAATTTAATCTTCTTTATAACTTGCATTTATTGTCATTCCTAAAACAAATATGTATGAAAGTAAGTATATCCATAACAATAGGACTAAAATATTTGATAGATTACCATAGAATACATCATATTTGGTGAATTTTTCTATATAGAAAGCAAATATTTCTGATGATAACATCCAACCAAGAGATGTAAATGCTGCTCCTATATTAGTTGACTTTGCTGGTATTTCACTATCTGGTGCAATTACATATATTAGTTTTATATTTATAAATAATATTATTAATATAATTGGATATTTTAGTATTGATAAGAAACTTTCAAAGAATAAGATTAGTTTCGTATTTCCAGTTATTTCTACTATTATTTTAAAGATACTACTTCCAAATACTGGCACGAGTATTAAAAATAGAAATAGGCCTACAAAAATAAAAGTCATAATAATTGCTTTTATTCTTCTACTTATCATGTTATTTGGTGCAATTTTATAAATTTCGTTTGATGTATTTATCATTGAATATGCTCCATTGGATGCTAGTAAGAAGGCTGAGAAGAAGAATACTATGATGTTAAAGGAAATTCCTTGACCTTGTATTATACTATTTAATATTTCTGCTATTTCTTTTGGAACTGACGATGATATTGCAACACTTACAGCTTCTGTCGAAATGGAAAGTGTCGCGGCTATCGTTGCTATTAATGCTACTAATGGTATTACTGTCATAACAAGAAAAAAAGCAAGTTGCCCTGGCAATATTCGCATTTCTGGTTTCATTAAAAGTTCGAATATTTTCAGTATAAATTTCCTTGCTTTTTCCATGTTATCACCTTTTACTTGTATTCTTCCTTATTGGTAATCATTTCTAGAGTTGCTTCGTTAATAGCATCATCTAATGTTTTAATTTCATCAGTTATCATACTATAACCTATTGCTGCTCCAAATTCATGAGGAAGATTTTTCATTTCTTTTGCTAGTTTTTTAGTATATGTACTAATTTGTCTATCACTATATCCTACAAGATATATTAAGAATTCATTTCCATCTGTTCTTATGATTTCACTATTTTCTAATTGAGTATTTACTAAAATTCCTGCAGCTTTAATAATTAATTGGTCTCCTTCTTCATGACCATAATTATCATTAACATATTTAACATTATTTAAATCAACTATTACTATTGATTGAGGGAATACTTCACAATCTTCCCATTCCTGCATCTTAGCATTTAAATAGTTTCTATTCTTTAGTGATGTTAACATATCTGTATATTTTTGTCTATCAATAATCTTTACTTTTTTCTTTGCTTTTTTCTTTTTCAAGAAAGCAAATGTTAATCCTAAAATAATAAGTGGTGTAAATACTACTATTAAAACTATTGTATATACTTGCTCTAAAGTAGAATCTTGTAATATTGATGCCTTTAAGTTTTCTATACCTGAATTTCTATAGTTATAATAAGAATTAGTATTTATTATATAATTTACTAAGTTATAGAATGCTTCATTATCTTTTTTAATCATAAATTTATAATCATTCATCATATTATCTTTATATAATAATTTTAGATTTTTAAATTTATTTGTTTGATAATAAGAATATATTTCATTGTCAACTACTATTATTCTAGAGCCTGCATTTTCTACTAAATCATCTAAATTATCATATGTTTTAATATTTGCTCTTGAATTATTTTTAAAATAATTGTAAAGTGAGTCATCTTTTAACATTGCTAAGTCTTGACCTTTTAGACTTTCGAATGAGTTAACTATGTGATTGTCTTTTTGTCTTCCAAGTACTACGTAATCCTCTACAAAAGTTGAAACTGTTGATAAGTAGTTTTTATTTCCATAATTATAATAATCAAAATAAATATCTACTTCTTTATTATCAATTGCTTCTTTTAAATCTTTTATTGAATCGTATTTTTTATATTCAAAATTAATATCTGCAAGACGAGATACTCTGTCAATGTATTCTCCGGCAATACCTGCAACTTTTCCGTGAACCTTCTTTTCATATGGTAAGTTTTCAACGTATCCATAAACATAGTTCTTTGAGATTAATTTTGCTTTTGTTTTAGCATCTATACTATTATTTTTTAAATAATAATCTAAGTATTCATCATTATATTCACTTATATAATTTGTTTGTTTCCATTTATTATAATATTTAGTAACTATTGTATTTAATTCTTTATTATCATCACTTAATGTTAATACAATTTGTTTTTCTAATTCTGTGAAATAATAATTTATAGAATATTTATCATTTTTTATGGTATAGTCTAAATACATTATATTTGGAACTATTATCATATTTACTGTTCCATCATCTAATGCTTTATATAAATTAGCAATACTATCATAAGTTTCATATGATAAGTTTGTTCCACTTTTTAAATAATAACTTATTTCATCTTTATCTTCTTTAAAAACTCCAAATTTTAAGTTTTTCATATCTTGAACGTGATTTATTCTTTGATATGTTTTTCCTACGGCTACATAATTGTCATTAAATAAAAATAAATCATTTTTTGATAATTTTTCATCATTATCTAATATTCTTATTCTATAACTATTTGTATTTGGATTTGTTGTTTTTAAATATGATATTTTATTAAAAGTAATACCAATTTTATCTTCAAAGTCATTTATAAAATCAAATATTACTCCTTCTCCATTTAAACCATATAATGGATAATCATTTACTATTTCAAAATCATATTCTTGATCTTTATTATTTTCTACCCATCTTTTTTCTGATACTGTTAATGTGGTTGTTTTATCTTCCTTATTGTAATATCTATATACATAAAAGAAAGTTACTACAGCAATTATAATGGGAATTATTACTAATAACTTCTTTTTCATACTAACTCTCCGCTCTATCTTTTGTCCATGATATATTATCATTACTATGATGTTTATAACCTATGATTGGAAATTGTTCTGTATTTTTATCATTTGTTATAAAGATTTGAATATCATAATACTTCTTTTCCTTATCACTAAATACACTAACTGCTTCTTCACCTAATTTTTTTGCATTTTCAAGTGTTGTATCAGTTTTTGCTTTTATAATTATGTTAATGATTCTACCAGCTACTTTTACATTTGTAGAAGTTGCTTGTGATGATAATTTTTTTTCTACTTTGTCAGTTGTTTCACTTGTTATTTCAACATCTTTTATACCATCTAATCTTGAACCATAAATAGCTTTAGCTTCATCTGATGACATTACACTTTTCATAGCAAAAATCCCTGCTAATACAAGGATAAATACTAAAATTCCAACGATTGTACTTTTGTTCTTTTTTAATTTTTTCATATTCTCACATCCTAATATATTTTCATTATACACTATGTGATTTCTATTTTCAACTTGGAATTATTGTAGTTCTTCAATCAAAATATCCATAGCCATCTTAGGATTTGCTTTTCCTTTTGTCATTTTCATGACTTGACCCATTAAGAATTTGATTGCTCTATCATGACCATTTTTATAATCAGTAACACTTTCTTCATTTGAACTTATTACTTCTTTAATTATATTTCTTATTTCTGTATCATCTGTTATATTTTCAATACCTTTTTCTTTAATGATTTCTTTTATTGTCTTATCACTTTCTAAAACATCATCAATTATATCTTTTAAGTTTTTACTTGTAATTGTGTTATTTGAATAATCATTTACTAATTCTATAAATCTTTCTTTAGTAAGCGTTGTTTCTGTTATTTCTTTTTCATTTTTATTTAAATATGCTGAAATATCTCCTAAAAGTAAGTTAGATGCAATTTTAAAATCAATTTTTTCATCTAATAAAGTATTAAAATAGTCACTTAGTGGTCTATTTTGAATAAGTTTATTAGCATTTATTTCACTTACTCCTCTTGTTAAATATTTTTCTCTTCTTTCTTCTGGCATCATTGGAGTTTCTTTGTTTGCGTTTTCAATCATTTCATCAGTAATTATTACAAATGGAATATCTGGTTCTGGGAAATATCGATAATCATTTCCTGTTTCTTTTACACGCATTAGAACTGTATCTTGTAGTTTATCATCAAAACGTCTTGTTTGTGGCTTGAATGTTTCTCCATTATCATATAATTTACTTTGTCTTTCTATTTCTTTTTCAATACTTAATTTAACATTAGAAATTGAACCTATATTTTTAATTTCTGCTTTTGTTCCAAATGGTTCTTCTATATTTTTTCTTATAGAAACATTAGCGTCTGCTCTCATAGAACCTTCTTCCATTTTACAGTCACTTATGTTTGCATAGAATAATAACTCTTTTAATTTTTCTAGATATAATTTTGCTTCTTCTCCACTTGACATACATGGTTTTGTAACTATTTCAATAAGTGGTACCCCTGCTCTATTAAAGTCTAGTAATGTCTTTGTACCTCTATGAGCACTTTTACATGTATCTTCTTCAATGTGCATTTCTTCTATTTCGATTTTTTTCTTTTTGCCATCTACTTCTATTTCAACATAACCATCATATCCAATAGGAGTTCTTGCTTGTGTTATTTGATAATTTTTTGGATTATCTGGATAAAAATAATTTTTTCTATCAAAATGCATTGTTCTTCTTATTTTACAATTAAGAATAGTAGCAGCTCTGATTGCTAGATTAATTACTTCTTCATTTAATGTTGGTAGAGTTCCTGGATAACCTAAATCAATAACATTAGTTAGTGAATTAGCCATTTCTCCATAACCATTAGTAGAGTTTGAAAATATTTTTGTTTTAGTTTTTAATTCAACGTGTACTTCTACACCTATTGTTGGAATATAATTAGTCATTATTTTCACCTCCATTTGGGTTTAATTCTAAGTTTAATTTTTTTTCAAGGTAGGCTGCTAATTGATATATCTTTGCTTCTTCAAATGAATCACCAATTATTTGCATTCCAATTGGCATATGGTCTTTATCAAAACCTACTGGAATATTTAATCCTGGAAGTCCTGCCATATTAACTGGAATTACTAATACATCATCCATAAATGATTTAGATGGATCATCCATTGGATCTGTTAGATTATAAGCGGTTGTTGTAGTTGTTGGTCCAATAATTAAATCATATTTTTCAAAGCATTTTTTGAATTCTTTTCTAATATCATCTCTAATTGATAAAGCCTTATTATAATATGTTTTTGCATTTTCTCCACTTAATAAATATGAACCTACCATAATTCTTCTTTTTACTTCTTCTCCAAATCCTTCTTGTCTTGTTTGTAAGTATAAATCATCTATATTTTCTGGATTTTCTGTTGAATGACCATATCTTATTCCGTCAAATCTTGCTAAATTTGAACTTGCTTCTCCCATGGCAATTATTTGATATAATGTAACAGCATTTTCTATATATTTAATATCTACATAGTCAACTTCTGCTCCATTATTTTCTAAAAGTTTTATTGTTTCTTTTACTTTTTCTCTTATTTCTTCTGAGGCAATATCACTCATAAAGAAGTTTGGTACTGCTATTTTCATACCATTTATATCTTTTCCAATTAATCTCGTAAAGTCTTCTTCCTCTTTGTTTACAGATGTTAAGTCTTTTTCATCTTTTCCTACTAAGATATTTAAAAGTGCTGCATTTTCATAAACATTTTTTGTCATTGGACCAATTTGGTCTAGACTTGATGCGAAAGCAACTAATCCAAATCTTGAAATTCTACCATATGTTGGCTTCATTCCAACTATTCCTGTATAACTTGCTGGCTGTCTAATTGAACCACCAGTATCACTACCAAGAGCAAATAACACATCACGTGCTGCTATTGTTGTTGCAGAGCCACCTGATGATCCTCCTGATATTTTTTCTTTATTCCATGGGTTTTTTGGAGCACCGAAGTATGATGTTCTAGAACTAGAGCCCATAGCAAACTCATCCATATTTGTTTTACCAATAATAATCATGTTTTTAGCATTTATTTTTTCAATAACAGTTGCATTATAAATCGGCATAAAATTATCTAACATATGAGATGCACATGTTGTTCTTAATCCTTTTGTCACAATATTATCTTTAATAGCTATTGGTAGTCCAAATAAAAGATTATCTACTTCCTTGTCTTCTAATTCTTTAGCCTTTTTGATTGCTTCTTCTTTGTTTAATGTAATATATGCATTTAATTCTTTATTATTTTCAATTCTTTCAAATGACTCTTCAACAAGGTCAATTGGCTTTATCTTTTTACTTTTTAATAATTCATGAATTTCTTGTATTGTTTTATCTAAATATCTCATTATGCTCCTTCGCCTCCACTTATTACTACTGGTACTGCTATATAATTTCCACTATGACGAGGTACATTTTCTAATACTTCTTTTGGATTTAACATTTCTCCTTTTTCGTCTTTTCTTAGTTTAGTATTTTCTTCCCAACAAGAAATTAATATCTCATCGTCATATCCTTTTACTTCATTTATTTTTTCAACGTCGTTTAATAGTTTTTTTAATTCAACTTGGTATTTTTCTATTTCTTCTTCAGTTAATTTTATACGTGCAAGTTCTGCTACGTGTAAAACTTCTTCTCTTGTTAATTTTTCCATATGTGCTCCTCCTTTGCTTACTTATTATATCAAATAATTATAAATTATTAAACTTCTTTTAGTTCAATTCCTATTGGACAATGGTCAGAACCAAGAACATCTGTATAAATTGTTGATTTCAATACTTTATCTATAAATTCTTTGTTTACTATAAAATAATCTATTCGCCAACCTATATCTTTTAATCTTGCTTGATGCATGTAACTCCACCATGTATATTTTATTGTATCTTTATTAAAATATCTAAATGTATCTATATATCCTGAATTTAATAATTCTGTCATTTTATTTCGTTCTTCGTCAGTAAATCCTGCTGAATGATGATTTGTATTAGGATTTTTTATATCAATTTCTTCATGTGCTACATTTAAGTCTCCACAGTAGATAACATTTTTTTGTTGTTTTAATTTATTTAAATACTCTCTCATCAAATCTTCAAAACGCATTCTTGATTCTAATCTTTCAAGTTCTCTTTTTGAATTTGGTACATAACAATTTACTAAGAAAAAGTTATCATACTCTACGGTTATAGTTCTTCCTTCATTATCATATTCTTCATCACCTATTCCATATTTAACTGAAATTGGGTCTTTTTTTGAATATATCATTACTCCAGAATACCCTTTCTTTTCCGCTGGATATAGATATTCGTTATAACCTAATGGATGGAAAGCAACTTGTTCCTCTGTCACTTTTGTTTCTTGAAAACAGTAAATATCTGCTTTTTCTTCATTAAAAAATTGATCTAGTCCTTTATTTAAGCAAGCTCTTAATCCTGCTACATTCCATGATATTATTTTCATACTTCTCTCCTCTTCGTTATTATACCACAAAAAAACAGATTTTTATTTATCTGTTTCTTTAGTTTTATTGTTCTGCAAAACAATCACTTATATATAATTTTCCAGCTTTACTTTTAGTTTTAAAATCATATTTTGTAACTGTACCAATTATAGTTATTTCTTTTCCTTTTTCTAATTTAGAAATATTACTATTTTTACTAGCCATACTACAATCTATATCTAGTGAATATTTTTTACCTTCATCTACATAGCTTATTGTAATTTTATTATTTTTAGTATCAATGTTTTCTAATGTAGAAATAATTCTTACAAATTTTTTATAATATTTTCTATATGCTTTTTCTTCATCCTTTTGAAATTCAATAGCAAGATCAATTGATTGTATAGTTACAGGGTCAGCATTATATTTTAAATTCCAAAAACCTATTTCTTTGTCTCTTCTACCTTGTACTTGATTATATTTTATTACTTTGTAACCTATTCCATAATATTCTTTTGTTCCACCATCTTTATATGTATGTAATGGTATTGCGAAGAATGGACCATTATTATATCTTGCAACTGAGATTACATCTACTGCTATCATTGTCATTGAAATTAATAATATTATGAAAATAATATTTATAATTCTTGCAAAAACGTTTGTATTTAATCTTTTCTTTTCATAATATGCATCATCTTCATCATCCATTGAAAAATCATCATACTCATCTGAATATTCATCTTTTTCATCTGTTAAATTGTCTTCTACAATAATTTCATCTCTGCTATTTGAGGAATATGATGAATTTTCTTTATCTTTGTCATCATATTCTTGATATTCATCAATATAATTATTACCATTTTCATTTGTTTCATCAACTTCGATTACTTCATCAATATCTGTTTCGTCATATTTATTTGAATTATAATCTGATTCACCATACGAATCTATTGTTTCTTCATTTTCGTATATATCTTCTTCATAAGAGTCATATTCATTATTTTTTTTCTTTTTAAAAAACATGCAAACTCCCCCTTTTATGGCACATATTATAGCAAATTTTTATTGATTTGTAAAGGAAAACTTACTTTTTAGAAGATATAGAATATACCATTTTATGATAGAACTATATTCTTATATGTTTTTCTTCTACTTCTAAATTATTCTTATCTACTAATACATCAAAATATACTCCATCTGGTATATTATCATTGTTTATATTTTCAACTAATGAACCTACCATATAGCAATTTATACTATTGTTATTTATTTTTTTCGTCCAATGTTGGTGGCCACAGAAGATTCCTAATATTGTATGTTTATTTAATATTTCCAATAATTCTTTTCTATTTTGTAACATTAAGTTTTCACCATACTCAGTATATGCCCAATAATTATTCATTAAGTCTTTATCTTCAATAATACCAAAGTGTGAAAAAATAATTATTTTTTTATTAGAATTAATTTCTAAGTCTTCTTTTATAAATTCTAAATCTTTTTTCGATATATATTGAGTTTTAAATTTTTCATCTTCTTTATTTACATTTGTTCCAAGAAATAGTAAATGATAATCTTTTATATTTATAGAATATGTTGCTTTTTCATAACCAAATATTTTTAATACTTCTTTATTACTGTCTACTAGTTTTAATTCATGATTTCCTAATATTGTATAAAATGGATACTTTATTTTTTTACATTTATTCCAGATTTTTTTTATGTTTCTTAAATCTCTTTCTTTATCTTTTGTTGCTTGTATAAAGTCTCCTAAATTAATAACTGCATCTAATTCTTTTGTATTATTTATTTTTTCTATTAATTTTTCTAAAAGTGGTTCTGCTTGCTCTACTAATTTTCTTTTTATTTCAAAGTTTTGTTCTTCGTCAGTATAATGTAAGTCTGAAAAGATGATTAATCTTAAACTACTCATTGTTTTCTATTTCCTCTAATTTTTCTTTAAATTCTTCTTCTGTCCAAATAGTTATTCCAAGATCAAGGGCTTTATTATATTTACTTCCAGGATTTGCTCCTACAATTACAACTGATGTTTTTTTAGAAACAGAACCAGAAGTTTTTCCTCCTAATAATTCTATTTTTTCTTCTGCTTCATCCCTTGTAAATAATTCCAAGCTTCCTGTTAATACAAAAGTTTTTCCACTAAATTCTTCTTGTTCTTCCACTTTCTCTCCGGTATAATTCATATTTACACCTAATTCTTTTAATACTTTAATTGTCTCTTTTGTTGAATCACTACTAAAGAACTCTACTATACTTTTGGCAATTATATCACCTATATCTTGAATATTTGTTAATTCTTCAAAAGAAGCATTTTGAAAATTATCCATATTATCAAATTTCATAGCTAATATTTTTGCTGTTTTTGCTCCTACATGTGGAATACCTAGGGCAAATATTAATCTTTCTAAAGAATTTTTCTTAGAATTTTCAATTGATTCAATTAAATTAGTTATACTTTTTTCTCCGAAACCTTCTAATGTCATTAACTGATCACTATAATTGCTTAAATGATAGAAATCAGTTATTTTTCTTAAATATCCCATGTTATAGAAGTCTTGTACAATTGCTTCTCCCATACCATCGATGTTCATAGCATCTCGTGATGCAAAATGGATTAACCCTTCTGTATGTCTTGCTGGACAATTCTCATTTGGGCAAAAATGCATAGCATCTTTTTTTATTAATTTAGTATTACAAATTGGACAGTTTTCAATCATTTTAAATGGTGTTGATTCTTTTTCGCGCCTATCTAGTTTTACTTCTACAACTTCTGGTATAACATCTCCTGCTTTTCTTATTGAGATGACATCATTTATTCTTACATCTTTTTGAATACAGTAATCTTCATTATGAAGAGTTGCTTTACTAACTAGTGAACCATCAACATGAACTGGATTAAAAATAGCATTCGGTGTAATTTTACCGGTTCTTCCTACTGTAAATTTTATTTCATTTAATGTTGTTAATACTTCTACTGCTGGAAATTTATAGGCAATTCCCCATCTTGGAACTCTTGCTGTAAAACCTAATGTTTTCTCATCATCTAAATTATCAACTTTTAATACTACACCATCTATTGGAAACTCTAAGGAACTTCTCTTTTTTCCTAAATCTTCTATAAAGTTTTCTATTTCTTTTGCATTATGTGCTAAACCATTTAGTTTATAATTAGTTTTAAATCCTAGTGTTTTTAAAAATTCTAATGACTCATGTTGAGACTTTAATCCATAATTTTCTGGATTAGGAATAAAATAAGCCATAAAGTCTAATCCTCTTTTTGCTGTTATTTTACTATCAAGTTGTCTAATTGAACCGGCTGCTGCATTTCTTGGATTAGCAAATTCTTTTTCATTATTTTTTCTTCTTTCAATATTTGCTCTTTCAAAAGATAGTTTTGACATATATATTTCTCCTCTTACTTCTATGTCAATATCTTTAGTTAATCTTAATGGAACCGATTTTATTGTTTTTACATTTACTGTTATATCTTCTCCTGTTACTCCATCGCCTCTAGTTGCTGCACGAACTAGTAGTCCATTTCTATATATAAGTGATCCTGATAGTCCATCCATTTTTGGCTCTAAAGTATATGAGGGATTAGGAACTACTTTTTTTATTCTTGTATCAAACATTTCTATTTCTTCACTATTAAAAATATCATCAAATGATAACATTGGAGTTTCGTGAGTTACTTTTTCAAATTTATCTAAAGCTTGTCCTCCTACTCTGTTTGTTGGAGAATCACTTCTTTTTAGATCTGGATTGTTATTTTCAAGACGTAGTAGTTCACTATATAAGTCATCATACTCTTGATCTGTTAGTGTTGGATTATCTAGAGCATAATATTCATAAGATGCTTTATTAATTTTATTTATTAGTTCATTTATTCTTTCTTCCATAAAAAAATCACCTAATATTATTTTAAACTAATATAGTGATTTTTTGAATAATTAATTGAAATCTATTTCTTTTTTGCTTATATTTCCTGATAAATCTTTTAAATATATATATAATTTTTTAGTTGCTAATACTTTACTTTTTTCTATTTTTGCATTGTCTATAGACGTATATTGTTTACAAGTATTTGTTTCTGATAGGCATACTTGAAATGATGCTCCATTTACTTCATCATATGCAGAATTTCTAACAAATTTATAATTACTTCCTATTTGTACAACACTACAATCATTTACTGCTGGTGGAGTTTTATCAACTAAGTATGGTCCACTTTTATACATATCTATAAATGGATTATTATTTGCAGCATCAGTGATACTTGCCTTTTCATCGTCATCTGATAATCTTATATTTAAATAGTATTTTCCTGAAGGTAGCTCTGTTGTTGTAAATTTTAATTCTTCCTCATAACTTACTTTTTCTGATTTTTTTGAGTCTATTTTTCGTTCTGTCCATCTACCAACTAAATTTAGCCCCTCTGGGTCTGTTGACCAATTATAATAAACAGATGAATTTTCTTTTATTCCAAATTCTGATTTTAAAACAGCTTTTATTGTTTTATCTTTACTTGAATTTGTACTTTCATCTTTTAATTTCTTATTTTCGTAGAAGACAATTGTGGGACCTAAAGGTGTACCATCACTGTTACATTTTAATGAGTCATCTATTATGCTGCTTGTATATGTTTTTGTTTTTTTATCACTTGTTGTGCATTCTAATGATAATTGATACTGATATTTATTATTTAATTTTATAACTCTAACATATGTCTCATTATTTAGGCATGTCTCATCATCAATATTAATATCTTTTGCTAATAGTTTACTTTTTAATTCTTCTATTGATACATCTTTGCAACCATAATTACTATTTCCAAACATATCACTACTATATGAGTCTACATATAATTTTGCTCCTGATACAATGGAGTCTCCATATGTTTTATGTTTGCTTTCTCTACTATTTTCACTTATATCAATAATTCTTGGAATTGCCATAGCTGTTACTAGACCAAGTAATGATATTGTCACTAATAATTCGACTAGTGTAAATCCTTTATTATCCATAGTATATACCTTCCTATAATGAATTATATATTTCTATTTTTACTTTGTCAATGAAAGAAAAATAAGTAAAGATTTCTCTTTACTTATTCACTCCATAAATGATTTGGATATTCATTTTCATCTACTAATAGTTTTAATGCTTTCTTTACTCCTTCAGCATCTTCTTTATATGTTACTCCATACCATGTTGAAGTTGTTTTTATAACTTTTGCTGTTGCATATCCTTCTTTTATAGTATCAAATAATACATCTGGTATTAAGTATTCACATTTTTCTAGATTATCTTTATTAGAATCTAAAAATTCCTTGAAGTGACTTTCAATGTAGTCAAATATGCTTGGTGTAAATAGTAGCATATTCATTGAAACAGTATCATCTTCAGCCACTTCAAATGGTTCACTTCCACTTAATGGTTTAGCAATTATCTTACCATCTATTCTTTCTACTGAACTTTCTGTAATTTTCTTTAATACGTCCCCATCAATTTCACATACGCCTCTTTTTACAGCACCATTTTCAGTAATTGTATTTTTTACTAAATATGCAATCATACCATATGGATATGGTTTTTCATCTTTAATACTTTTTAAGAATTCTGCTCCTTTTTCAAATGCATCTCTTCCATAAAAGTCATCTGCATTAATTATGATAAATGGTTCATTTACCTTTTCTCTACAACATAAAATTGCATGAGCTGTACCTAGTGGTTTTACTCTATCTTCTGGTAAAGTGTATCCTTCTGGTAAATTATCATTTTTTTGGAAACAATATTCAACTTTAATATGTGGTTCAACTCTTGCTCCTATTGTTTCTTTAAAAATATCATAATTTTCTTCTTTTATTAAAAATACTATTTTAGTAAATCCTGCTTTTATTGCATCATATACAGAATAGTCAATAATAAATTCTCCGTTTGGTCCTAATGGTTCGATTTGTTTTAATCCACCAAATCTGCTACCCATTCCTGCAGCTAATATAACTAATGTAATATCTCTATCCATAAATCCTCCTTAGATGTTATATCTCTGTACACGTTCATTATAACATATAGTTTTATTTTGTCATAATAACTTATATTTATACCTTGCTTAATTTTTTATGATTTTTCATTAATTTTTTTATTCCATGTGGATGCTTAAAAGCAACACTTACAAGCGTGTTCGTTACTTCTACAACTTTTCCTGTTCCAAATGTTTCATGGTAGACAAAGTCTCCTACTTGATAATCAACATCTTCTTCTCTAAACATTTCTCCAGTATTAATTTTTTCTTCTTTTTGTGGTAATTCATCTTTTACATTTGTTTCTATTAAGTCTTTATTTATTTCTCCTAAAAATCTGCTTACTGGATTTATTTGTTCTTTTCCAAATAATGTTCTTCTTCTAGCATTAACTAAGTGTAAGTCATCTTTTGCTCTTGTTATTGCTACATAACATAATCTTCTTTCTTCTTCTAGTTCAGAATTATCCATTAATGAATTTATATGTGGGAATATTCCTTCTTCCATTCCTACTACAAATACATGGTCAAACTCTAATCCTTTTACTGAGTGAACTGTCATTAAACTTATTCTATTTGGATCATCTTTATATTCTTCTACATCACTTATTAAGCTTATTTCTAGTAAGAAATCTTCTAATGAAATTAGTCCTTCTCTTTCTTCAAATGTTTTTGTAATTGATTTAAATTCTTCTAAGTTTTCAAGTCTTACTTCTGCTTCTAATGTTTTCTCATCTTCAAGTTCTTTTTTTATTCCAGATGCATCTAAAACTTTATCAATTAATTCTGTTAGAGTTAAATCTTTTGACATTTCTTTTAATTTTTCTATTATGTTCTTAAATTCTAATTCTTTTCCACTAGAAATTGCTTCATATATACTTACTCCCATAGCATCTGCTTGGATTGTTAAATTTTCTATTGTTTTTAGACCTATTCCTCTTTTTGGAGTATTTATTACTCTTAATAATGAAACGTTATCTTTTGAATTATGTATTAATCTTAAATAAGCAATCAAATCTTTTATTTCTTTTCTAGAATAGAAGTAGAAACTTCCTATTACTCTGTATGGTAAGTTTTCTTTTAACATTTCTTCTTCTAATACACGTGATTGTGCATTGGTTCTATATAAAACTGCTATATCTTTGTATTCAACATTCCTATTTGTTAATTCTTTTATTTTTCTAATTACGTATTGCGCCTCGTCTCTTTCATTATAAGCTCTATAATATTTTATTTTTTCTCCAATTCCTCTAGATGTCCATAAGTTTTTATCTTTTCTCATTTTATTATTTTTAATTACTTGGTTTGCAGCATCTAATATGTTGCTTGTTGAACGATAATTTTGCTCTAAAAGAATTGTTTTCGCATCTTTATAGTCTTTTTCAAAATTTAAAATATTTTTATAATTTGCACCTCTAAAACTATAGATACTTTGTGAATCATCACCAACACATGTTATTTTTCTATTCTTTGCACTTAGCATTTTTGTTAGTATATATTGTGCCTCATTTGTATCTTGATACTCATCTATTAATATATATTGATATAAATCTTGGTATTTATTTAAGATATCTGGATTTTTTTTAAATAATTCTATTGGTAATAATAGTAAATCATCAAAATCTACTGAGTTATTTCTTTGAAGTTTCTTTTCATATTTTGCATATACTTCTTGAACTACTTTTTCAAAGTCACTTGCAGCATATCTTTCATATGCCTCAGGTGATGTCATTTCATTTTTGCAACTACTTATTTTATTTCTAATTGCTCTTGGATTATAAATTTTTGGGTCATACCCCATATCTTTGATTATTTTTTTTACTACAGTTAAAGAATCATCACTATCCATAATAACAAAGTTTTTATCATATCCTAATGCATCATAATTCTCTCTTAATAATTTTAAACCAAAGCTATGGAATGTTGATACTTGTAGGTATTTTGCAGTTTGTCCTATAGTTTTGAAGAGTCTATCTTTCATTTCTTTTGCTGCTTTGTTAGTGAAGGTAATTGCTAAAATGTTTTCTGGAGCAACATTTTCCTTCTCAATTAAATATGCAATTTTTGTGGTTAATGTCTTTGTTTTTCCAGCACCTGCTCCTGCTATTATTAATAAAGGTCCATCATTATATAAGACTGCTTCTCTTTGTCTTTCATTTAATTCATCTAAATTCATAATACACACTTCCTGTCTTTTTTTATTATACATGAAATTAGATTAATGTAAAAGAAAAACCATTCAAAATATTGAATGGCTTCTTATCTATATAAACTTAATAACTCTTCATATTTCTTTTGTTCATTATTTCTTTGTTTATCTAATAATTCATTATATTTATTTTGTTCTTCTTTTAACTCTTGTCTTATTACTTCTTCTTGTTTCATTTTATCTTTTTGACTCTTTAACATTTTTAATACAGTTTTGTAGTCATCTAATGTTAACATACTATCAAGTGCTTGTACATTTTCGTCTTTTTCTACATTTACTCTTACTGGTTCTGTTACTCTTATTTCTCTTTCAACTACTTTTACTGGCATTTTTGGAGCTCTACCATAAATATATGTAGGAGTCTCTAGTGGAGCAAAGTTTTCTGGTAATTTTTTTACTTTTTTCTTTATAAGTATTTTCTTTACTTTTGGTTGATAATCTTTTCTTATATAAATTAAAATAATTTTATATATAACTAAGAATATTATCCAAACTATGAAGATAATTGATGAAAGTTCAATTAGTGCTGTTGCATTTTTATTACCATATACTGACTTTTGAGTAAAGATATCTAGATTGTTTTTATTAACTATGTTTAATAAAAGTGCTAATAAATAGTTCATTATTATATATACTGAAACATTTAAAGTTTTTATAGATTTTGTTGTTTTATAATTGAATAAACTTATCCATAATATTATGTTTGTTGCAATTAAAGCTGCTAAATAAATTGCTAAATTAGGAAAGTATACTACTATGAAAAAGTTATCCATCATATACTTTAGCATATTACTTAGGGATGCATGGTATGCTACTATTAATGTTACTAAAATAAATACTGAAATACTTGCATATATCATTTTATTTCTTTTAGCATTTTTCTTATTTGTAGTTATAAAGATAATTCCTACAAAAATTAATAGTGCTAATATAAATATGTATAAACTTGAACTTTTTGATATATCTAAAAGTATTCGTAATTTGTCAATAAAAGACAATTTGCTCATACATCCACCCCCTAAATAATTTTTATTCTTTATTTATTAACTCTGCAATGTAAATTGTTTGTGTTGTTGAATCATTGTTTGTACATGTAATTAGAGTTAATGTTGTCTTATCATAATTTCTATATATTGCTAATTTACCTGTTTTTGGTTGTTTATAAATATTTGTAATTTGATAAGTATATGTTTTATCTTTATATGTAATTTTGGCAGTATCTCCTGCTGATAATTTGTATAAGTCATTAAAGAATGCTTTCCAACCTGTTCCTGAATGTCCTGCTAGTATGAAGTTTCCTTTATCAACATCTGGATAGTTTGAACCTTCTACTACAAGTATGTTTTTTTCTACATCATTTTCTGATGATCTATTATCTAAAAATCCTTTTGTTAGATTTATTTTAGGTATATTTAAATATCCTATATAATCATTAGTTATCTCTCCAGACAACCCTTCTTTTTTTTCTTCTGTTTGATTATTTTCATTTTCTGCTACTGTTACTTGATTTCCATCATAGAACGCATTCGCCATATAATCATAGGCCATTATCTTTTGAGATTCAATATAGTTATAAGAAATAAAGAACCCTCCTATTAGAGTGATTATTGCACCTATAAATGCTGTTTCACTAGGAGAGATTCTTTTCTTCTTATTAGGCTTTCTTACTGTTTTTGTATACATATGCAATTCCGCTTCCTAAAATTGCAATACCTAAAATTGTTAAGATAATTGAAGATGATGATGCTGTGTTAGGAACGATTGTTTCTTTAGCATTAACAAAGTTGATTTGATGTGATAAGTGTTGGTCATCTATTGTAAATGACACTTTTTGACTACTTTTAATGTATCCTGCTGGTGCACTTTCTTCTTCTACTGTATATGTTCCATTGCTTAAGTCTGTTAATGTATAAGAGTCAGTAGTTGTTGTAAATCTTGCAACTTCTTTTCCTGTTGAATCTCTTACAACTAGTACAGCTCCTGCTAATGGATTATTTGTTTCTTGGTCTACTTTAGTTATAGTAACTACAACTTTCTTTGGAGCATTTTCAAATGTTATTTTGATATCTCTATGAGTATCATCAATTGTAAATTTAGTTACATTTTTATTTACTAAATATCCATTTGGTGCTTCTGTTTCTTCTAATGTATAATTTCCATTTGCTAAGTTTCTGATTACATGACCATTAATAGTTGATGTCCAACTTGCAACTATGTTTCCACTTGCATCTTTTAAAACTAATTTTGCTCCAGCAATTGTTTTTTTAGTATTTGTATCAACTTTAAATACTGTAACTCTTGATGAGTCAATATTTAATTTAATTGCAGATGATACATTTTTTGTTACTTTTTCAAGTAATGCAACATTTTGCATTGCTGTGTTTGTTGGTTGATATTCATAAGCTGTATATTGTGTTGTTCCTGTTGCTTTTGCAGTTACTGTTATTTCACTAGTAATTGTTTTTAATGCTGTAACTGGAACTTTTACTTTAAATGATTGATTAGCACTAACTTTAAACTCACCATTATAATCTGTAACTGTTCCATCAGATTTTTCAATTTTTGTTCCTGATGGAGCATTTGTTAGTGTAACTGTGTATTCACTTATGTTTGTAGCTTTTGTTGCTTTAATATCGCCAGATGTATAATATTTATCTTTGATTGTCATTGTTGTTTGACTTGCTGAAATAGCAAGTGCAGCATCTGATGGATTAATTGAATCATTCTTATGTGCTTTTGCTTCTGTAACTAATTGTTTTATTTTTTCACGCATTCCTTTTCCGTTTGCTGTTACAGTACCATTATTTTTAAATTGGTCACCTAAGTTTGATGTACCATGTGTTTCATCTAAATACCACCATACTGCTGTTTGTGTAATATAGTAATCTTTGTCATTGTTTCCTGTTATTGATTTGTTAGGATAACCATTTTTTAAGATGTATACAATACCACCATCTATATTATTACTATTTTTTACTAATTTTGCAGTTGTATTTTTTGCTGTTGATTTATGAATGTTTAAACAATATAATTCTTGACCACTTGTTGTTTGTTTATGATAGAACCCTACATTTGCTATATATCTTTCATTAACATAAGGTGCTTCTCCAAGTTGAATAGTTTCTGAAGCTGCATTAACAGTTTCAACAGAACCAACTATAATTGATATAGCAACAATTAAAGCTAGCACTTTTTTTGTCATTTTTGCCATTTTATTGAATAGTTTCATAAATTATCCCCCTCACTCAATGTGGCTATATTATAACACTTTTGCCTTTTTTTTGCAAGTAAAATAACTCTTTAGACCCCTATTATTGCGTATTTTTTATGTTTTTTTTGCTTTTTTGCACTTTTTTTGTTAATTTATTGTTTTTTCTAATATTTTTTTATCATTTATATCATAAATTGTGAAAGTATTATTATCATATATTAAATATGTTGGATTATTATTTTCTTTTGGTAAAGATATAGAACCAGGATTAATAAAAAGATTATTGTCATGTTCTTTTATAAATGGTATATGTAGGTGTCCATATATTAAAATACTATGCTTCTTATTCCAATTATTTTCATTATAGATGTGTCCATGTGTTAAATATATATCGTTATTATCTACTGACATATATGAAAGTTCACTTATTATTGGAAAATCACTTACCATAATATCAACATCTGAATCACAATTACCTCTCATGCAGATTAAATCATCTTTAAATGATTCTAAAAATGATTTTACATAAAGAATATCATAATCATTCTGCATCTTATTTCTTGGTCCAATATAATATAAATCTCCTAAAACAACTAATTTGTCACAACCTAATTCATGATACTTTTCTTTTATTTTATCTAAGTTATTTTTTATACCATGAATATCTGATATAAACATTATTTTCACATAATCATCTCCTTCAACTTCATTATAACACAATTAATTTTTATACATACAATATTTTGTAAGGAGAGATATATGAATAGAAAATTAATTGGTTATGTTATAGCTATTTGTGCTATTTTCATAGTTGGAAGTGCTGCTATTTTTGATTTTAATAAAAAAGATGAGGCAAAGGCATCCACAAAAGTTACTCTAGCAGAAGTTGCTCATACAGTTTTCTATGCTCCAATGTATGTTGCTATTGAGAAGAATTATTTTAAAGATTATGATATTGATGTTGACTTAATACTAGCAAGTGGAGCTGATAAGGTAACTGCTGCATTATTATCAGGAGATGCTGATATTGGTTTTTGTGGAAGTGAAGCTACAATATATGTATACAACTCTAAAGAGAAAGATTATTTGCAAACATTTTCTCAACTAACGCAAAAAGATGGAACATTTATAGTTTCTAGAAAAAAATATAATAATTTTACATTAGATGATTTAATTGGTAAAGATATTATTGGAGGTCGTCAAGCTGGTATGCCAGAGATGACATTAGAATATGCTCTAAAGAAAAATAATATTGACCCAAGACATGATGTAAATATTGATACTTCAATTGCTTTTGCTGCGATGAGTGGAGCGTTTATTGGAGGGCAAGGTGACTTTGTTACATTATTTGAACCAACTGCATCACAAGTAGAAAAACAAGGTTATGGTTATATTGTAGAAAGTGTTGGTAATTTGGGAGGTATTGTTCCATATACATCTTTCTCTGCTAGAAAGTCTTATATTAAAAATAATAAAGATGTAATTAAAAATTTTGATAAAGCAATAATGAAAGGACTTAATTTTGTACATAATCATAGTGATAAAGAAGTTGCTAAAGTTATATTAAATCAATTTCCTGATACTTCTTTAAGTGATTTAGAAAAAGCAGTAAAAAAATATAGAGAAATTGAGGCATGGCCAAAAAACACAACATTTACAGAAGAATCATTTAATCATCTACAAGATATTATGATTGATTATGGAGAATTAGACAAAAAAGTTGATTATAATGATTTAATGTATAAAATAAAAAAAGATAATTAAAGTCTTTTAAAGAATTTTTTTAGTATATATGAAGCAATTTCATCCTCATTATAAGATAAAGTTACATGTTTAGCTTTATCTTTTTTTGTTTGAAGTGTATTTCCTGTAATTGCTTAATCATCGCTTTTAAGTTAGATTTTATTCATTTGATTTGTCTATAAAAATATATCAATTCATCTAATGTAATATTTAATTTGTTTTTTTCTATTGAATTTGTTTTATTTAAGTTAGTTTGATTTATTACAATCCATCTTTTTATATTTTTAGAGTCTTGCATTATAAATGAATGTACATTTTTAAATTTTTTTCTATTTGGATAATTCGTTATCAATTATTTCTTTATTAATAAATACATATATTCTACGTATATTTTCATTAATTTTTATAAATCAATGTTTTTTATAAAAGATAAAGTTGTATTAGGATTTTCTTTATAAATAACTATAATTTATAATTAGCAATTTATATTTATTTACATAGAATAATATAGTTTGGAGGTAGTTTATGGAATTAGTCAAAGTGGTACATTTAAGTAAAATTTATCATAATTTAGATGGTGAAACATTAGCTTTAAAAGATATAAATTTTTCAATAAATGATGGTGAGATTGTTTCTATTGTTGGTCCAAGTGGATGTGGTAAATCAACTATTTTATCGATTCTTGCTAATTTAATTGATAAATCTTCTGGTGAAGTGATTTTTGATAAAAATATTAGTCTAGCATATATGTTACAGGATGATTGTTTGTTACCTTTTAAAACTATTTATGAAAATTGTCTAATTGGATTAGGTATTAAAAATATGTTAACTGAAGATAATAAAAATTATGTATTAGAACTTTTAAATAACTATGGTTTAGGTGAATTTGTTGACAAATATCCTAGTAGTTTATCTGGTGGAATGAGGCAGAGAGTTGCTTTGATTAGGACACTTGCGATTAGGCCGGATTTATTACTTCTTGATGAGGCAACTAGTGCGCTTGACTATCAATCAAAGTTAATTATTGAAGAAGATATTTATAAAATTATAAGAAAAGAAAAAATAACTGTATTGATTGTAACTCATGATATAAATCAAGCAATTAGTATGTCTGATAAAGTTATCGTTTTATCTAATAGACCGGCTCGTGTGAAAAATGTTTATGATATTAAACTTACTAATAAATCTACTCCTATTAATAATCGTAAATGTGCTGAATTTAATGATTATTTTGATTTAATTTGGAGGGATTTAGATGAAAAATTATAGTTTAGAACATTTAATGTATTTAAAAAAAATGAAGAAAGAGAAAATATTTATTATTGTCTCTAGATTCTTTATAATTTTATTTTTTCTATTTTTATGGGAATTTTTATCTAGAGTTGGTATCATAAATACTTTTCTTTTTTCTAGTCCTAGTAGAATTTGTAATACCATCTGTGGTCTTATTAAAGATGGAAGTTTTTTTAAACATTTTAATATTACAATTTATGAAGTAATTGTTAGTTTTATATTATCAAATATTTTTGGTTTTATAATTGCTGTTTTATTTTTGATAAGTAATAAAGTTTATAAAATATTTGACCCTTATATTACAGTACTAAACTCTCTTCCTAAAGTTGCACTTGGTCCTTTAATTATTATTTGGATTGGTTCTGGAATTAAGTCTATTGTTTTTATGGCTCTTTTGATAAGTGTTTTTATAACAATAATTAATATATATAATGGTTTTATTTCAGTAAATAAAAATTATATAATAATGCTTAAAAGTTTTGGAGCATCTAATTTAGATGTATTCTTCAAAATAATTTTACCTAGTAATATATATAATATTATTTCTACATTAAAAATAAATGTCTCTATGAACTTGATTGGTGTAATTATGGGAGAACTTTTAGTTTCAAAAAATGGTATTGGTTATTTGATAATGTATGGGTCTCAAGTTTTTAATATTGATTTAGTTATTACTGGTATTTTTATTCTTGGTTTAATTTCATACATTATGTATTATTTAATTGAAAAAGTTGAATCAAAATATAATTTTAAAAGGTAGACTAACATCGTCTACCTTCTCTTTTTATCACGCTTAATTTATAATTTTACCTACTTATAAAATTAGGTTCCTCCTTTCATTTTTTACTATACAACTTTTTTAGAATTTTTCGAGCAAGTAATACTTGCTTTTTATTTTTTTAACTAATTCTTATGTTTTTTCGTTGATTTTACTTATATATTCTATTTCCCCTAGTTTAGAAAGAATTAATAAATTCACTGAAATAATAAATTTAGGTGAAGGTTAATGATACTAAAAAATTTAAGAGCAAGTCGTGAAGATTTAGATTTAAAACAAAAGGATATTGCTGAGTTTTTTGACTTGCACTTTTCAACAATATCTGGATGGGAAACTGGTAAGGATACAATTCCTATAGAAAGACTGATAGACTATGCTAATGAGTATTCTTTAAGTCTTGACTATTTATTTGGAATTATTTCTAAAAATGAAAAATATTATCCACTTGATTTCGACTTAGATTTACTTGCTAAAAATTTAACTGAATTAAGATTAAAAAACAAAGTTACACAGTCTTTTGTTGCTAAAAGATTAAATACTTCTCAATCTGCATATTCACATTATGAAAATGCTCTTAATGTTATTCCAACATCTTTTATTTATGGATTAACTAAAATTTATAAACCTTTTTCTATTGATGAATTATTTGGTAGAAAAAAAGTAAATAAATAATTTTATAAAAACTCCATTTTTTAGATTTGGAGTTTTATTTTGCCTTTCTTACTTTTATAGTATCTGTATCTTTTAAATAGCCGACTAATAATGTCGAGTCATCATGATGGTTTTTATAATTATTATGGACCTTATTTTCATCAAAATTTGCATAACAGTATTTGCAGTAATGCATACAACTATTGTATACACCAATATCCACCATCTCTACACAATTACATAATTTTTCTTTTCTTGCTGTCCATTTTTTATATTTTTTTCCAGTAAGTTTATATGCCAACTCTTGTGATAAACAATCTTCTTTTATAAAACCAAATTCTTTTAAATCTCTTTTTTCAAAGCATGTTTGAACAGTCATTTTATGCTTTTTTGCACTACTACTAAATGAAATTCCTATTTCTTTATAGTCATCTTCTGTTAATGTTCTATAATTTAATACATTTTTATTATTTTTTACATTTTTGTATTCATCTAAAAATGATATTAGCATTTTTTCAACATAGCCCTCTAATTCACTGCATAATCTTTCAAACATTTTTTTATGATAATTTATATTATATCTTTCACTAATAAATATTGGATCGTATCTTATAACAATATTTTCTTTTCCTATTATTTTAGAAAGTGTTTTTACTGCTTTTATTATTTCTTTCTTATTTGGAACGTGTGGTTCAATATCTTTTAAATATGGAGTTATTGTTATGTGAAAAATTATTGGTTTATCTATTTCTTGTATTTTATTTATTATAGGTATTGGATTTTTCGTACAGAAAAGAATTAAATCTACATCTGAAAAATTTATTCTACTAACAAGATTATCATTAAATGGATTTCTTACATCTAAATATCCAGCATGATATCTTTTCATAAACCAATTTGTATAGAATGCTACAATATCCGTTCTTCCACTTACATTTAAAATCATATTTTCTCCTTTCATAATAAAACCTATACAACTATAGTATAGGTAATTTATTTATTTTTCAAAAGATTTTGTATTTTTTCATCTGCTAATATTTTATCTCTTTCTGACGTAAATGATATTAATTCTTGTTTAATTGTATTACAATATGTTTTTATAACATCTGATGTGGTATTTTTTTCTGTTATTGTGTTACATGTAAAGCTTGTATTAGATGTTCCCTCTAGTATTAAATAAATTTCATTATATGATAATTCGAAATTATATTCTATGGCTTTTGTTTTTAAGTCTGATGTTATATTTAGTGTTTTTGTTATTTTGTCTTCATAGGACATTTTTAATTCAATAAAGTCATATGAAGATTTAGATACATAAAACTCTTGATATGAAGTGTTCTTATTGTTCGACATATCATTATAGTAATCATCTAGTGTATTATTTGTTGTTATTTTATTATAAAATGCTTCATCCTTTTCTCCAATTGTATAACCATAATCTTCTAGTCTTGCACCTACTTCATCTTTCGATGTTGTATTTTTATTAATCAATAGTGCAACTATTACTACTGCAAGTATTGCTATGACAATAAATACTATCTTAAGATAAGTTGTAGAATCTTTATTTTTTTTCTTTTTCATATTAGCTCCTTACATTACACTTGAAACTTTAGAGAATAGGTTGTTTGCAATTGAAGTTACATTTCCGGGCCAATCAGAACATCCAGGACAATAGTTCGTAACAACTGCTGATGGACTTTTTCCGTGATAATATGAACCTCCCGGTGTTAAATAATTCTTACTCAACATATTTGCATGATAATCTACAAATTCATTTACTGATTTAAAATAAGCAAAACTACAATTACTATTACTTCCACAACCATTAGATGGATGAGCACTACTTGAACATACACCACCTAAATTGTTACAATTTCTACTTATGGCTGATGTTATCCAACCTGATTCTAATGCTTCTACTCCCATCAAAAAGAAAACATTTACATTATATTTATTTTCTGCTGTTACAAGTCCACTGGCATATGGTATAAAGTTTCTTGCATTTCCTCCAGCAGCATTCAAAACTGCAACTAATTGTGAACTAGTGATATTACTTTTTTTAGTAACATCATTAGGGTCCCATACAATATCTCCTACCTGTTTTGCTGTTCCATCTATTTTTTCATCTGCATTGTATGAACTACTGCTATCACTTTTTTTCTCTCCTTTAGCATAGTCATCAGAATTTGTATAAATATTTTTCTTTTCTTCACCTGTTATTTCCATGTATTTTGGAGAACCATTATAATCTCCTATATTATTCCAACAGGATGATAATGTAAAGTTTTCACCTAACATATTCATAACTACATTTAAAAGTATAGGTATAAAAAATACTATTGCCGCTGCAAAAAAACTATTTTTTAATTTTGGTAATGCTTTTTTATCATCTGGATTTTGCATTAATATTATTAAATTATATGTAGCAAAAATCATCAATAGAATTGGAACAATAATTTGAATAACATTTAGGCCATTTTTTATTGTTTTTAATATATTACTTAATACTGGTGATGAACATTCGTTAATCATATCTAGAATATTAATCATAGTAGACACCTCTATAAAGACTATATCATAATTTTATAGTTATCTCAATCAATTATAGTTATATACATTATTTAATATTTTCATTTTCTCATAGAATACTTTGAATATATTATTAGGGGGTGGTGTCTATTAAATTTAGATGTTGGTTTTTTTATATTATTATTTTGGCACTACTTTTTATTGTTATTGGACTAGTTTTTTAATAATTTTTAGACATTTATATATATTCAAAAAAGGAAGTTATTTTCAACTTCCTTTACTTTTTTTTGATTAATTTTTTCCAAATGCAGTGAATGACAACATAAGTCCACCACAAATATTTGCAGAATGTTCATCATATCCATATTCGCCAAATGTAAATGGTACTATAAATGGTACTCCTCTTGCTTCTTTTAATAAATTTTTATGGACTTCATCTATTCTGTTGCCAATACCTGCTCTTCTTCCACCACAATGTATTAATAAGTATGCAGCCGGTTCAGTATATAGTTGTTTTTTTAAATCTTTCATAGTTGATGATGTGGCATTTATTAATTCATCAACTGTTGCTTCTAACTGAATTATTGCAGTTCCTTCCACTACTTTATTTCCTAATGTGATTGTATCATCTGATGTTGTACGAGTTCCTTGATCATTACCAAACATAGGATGTCTTATTACTGTTAAATTTCCTAATGGATCCTTAACACCTAGTGGTTTTGTAATTGAGGCTACTAAAAGATTTTTTTCCTTTAAACTATTTGGCGATACATTAGTCCAATGTGCATACTTTTTCAATGCAGATACACCATCAATAGATACTAGTGTTCTATTATTTTTTACTTCTGTAATTAGTCCCATATTGCCAGTTTCATTATATGCTCCTGTAAATGATGTTGCAATTTCATTATCTGTGTAGAAAAATGCAACTGCTACTCCATCAGAAAATACTTTGTCATTGCAAATTATTTTCCAATTTCCTTCTACATCATTATCTGCAGCACTTCCTCCAAACATTGGAACTCTTCCTATTACATCTTGAATTCCCATTAGATACTCTTCTTCTTCTTTTGGACTTGCAACCATATAAAAGTACGCAGGCGCACGCGTTGTCTTAGCATTTTCAACAGCTTCAATTGCAACTTTTCTTCCTATTGCTCTTGCATCTCTTCCAGCTTCGTGACATCCTATACCAACAACCATATTTGAATCATTTAAAGATAACATTCCAGCAAAACCAGATGGTGATGTTATATATCCATCAGGAACTATTATTCCTGTACTACTTGTGCATCCAATTATTGGTGAAGTTGTAGCACTTTGAGCTCCCTTCAAATATTTTTTTACATTATCATCGGCTGCTGTAAATAAGAAATTTAATTTTACATTGCTAAAGTCTTTAGTAGACTCTTTTGCTGCCTCTAAACCAGCAATAAATGGGGCTGGATTTATACTATATCCAACTTTAGATTTTAACATTTTACCACTCCTCTTAGTAAGCTTGATTATAGATTGTAATTAAATCGTCTACTGTTACTTCTCTTGGATTACCAGGAGTGCAAGCATCGTTAATTGCTTGTGCAGCTAATTGTGGAATCATTTCTTTTGGAATTCCAACATCTCTTAGTCTTTGAGGAATATTCATACTCTTAGAAAGTTCTTGAATAGCATCTACTATTGTTTCAATTACTTCATAATCGTTTAATCCCTCCATATTTAATCCAAATGCTCTACCCATATTTCTAAATAAGTCTGGACATACTTGACCATTAAATCTCATTACATGTGGTAGTAAGATTGAATTTGCTAAACCATGTGGGGTATCAAAGAATGCTCCTAATGAATGTGCCATTGAATGAACAATTCCTAGACCAACATTTGAAAATCCCATTCCAGCAATATATTGAGCATATGCCATTTTTTCAATAGCTATATCATCTTTTTCATTTACAGCTTTCTCAAGATTTTTATATATTAATGCCATTGCATTGATATGGAACATATCAGGAATTAACCATCCAGCTTTTGTGATATATCCTTCCATAGCATGAGTTAACGCATCCATTCCAGTAGTGGATGCTAAAGATTGTGGCATACTTTGCATTAGATCTGGATCAATTATTGCACAAACTGGTATATCATGTACATCTACACAAACCATTTTCTTCATGTTTGTCTCATCAGTTATAACATAATTAATTGTAACTTCTGCTGCAGTTCCAGCAGTCGTTGGTAATGCAAATAATGGTAATCCTTTATTTCTTGTTTCTACAGCTCCATCTAAGCTTGTTACACCACTATGCTCTGTATTAGTCATTATTATTGATATTGCTTTTGCTGTATCAATAACACTTCCTCCACCTACTGCAACAATTGCATCAACATTGTTTATTTCAGCAAGTGTCAAGCCATCTTGAACATTTTTTACAGTTGGATTAGGTTTAACATGATTATATACGAAATATGTTATTCCTGCTTTATCAATAACATCTATTACTTTTTCAGTTACTTTTGCCTCCATTAAAGAATAATCACTTACAATAAGTACTTTTTGATGGCCTCTAGTTCTTAATTCTTCTCCTAATTTGTTACGAGAACCACGACCAAAATATGAAGTTTCATTTAAAACTACTCTATTTATCATTTTCTAGCCTCCCTATTTTCATAATATTAATTATAGCATACTTTTTTAATAATAAATAGTAATTTTAAATTTAACTGTAAATATTAAATCTTGTTTTTATTTTGTAAGTGAGTAGGATGTATATTTTAAATATTCTATTGTAATTTATTTAGATGTTTTAGTTATATGGTAATATCAAAATGCAAAAAAAAGATACTTATTTTAAAGTATCTTGTGATTTAGAATTTAGAGTTAAGTCAGCGCGTCTTCCATCTAAATATGCGTAATATCCCGCAGCTGCTATCATAGTTCCATTATCTGTACAATATTTCATTGGAGGAATAGATAATTCTACACCTAATTCTTCTGTCATTTCTTGCATTGCTTCTCTTAATCCATTATTTGCTGCTACTCCACCAGCTACAATGACATTTTTTATATTTTTTTCTTCTATAGCTTTTTTCACTTTAGATACAATTGATTCAACTGCTACTTTTTGAAATGATGCTGCTAGGTCTGCTTTTCTCAATTCTTCTCCTCTTTGTTCTTCATTGTGTGCTAAATTAATAACTGCACTTTTTAATCCACTAAATGAGAAGTTATAGCTATCATCTTGTAATGGAATTGGTAATTTGTATGTATCTTTTCCTTCTTTTGCTAGCTTATCAAGCTTTGGTCCTCCAGGATATTCTAAACCAATGACTCTTGCAACTTTATCATAGCATTCTCCTATTGCATCATCTAATGTTCCACCAAGTTTTTCAAAACTATAATGTTTCTTCATTTCTATTATTTCTGTATGTCCCCCACTAACAACAACTGCAAGTAATGGGAATTTTAATTCTTTTACAAGGCTATTTGCATAAATATGTCCTGCTATATGATGAACTGGAATTAATGGTTTATTGTAAATAAATGATAGTGTTTTTGCTGCCTCTAATCCAATTAATAATGATCCAATTAAACCAGGTCCGTATGTAATTGCTATAGCATCAACATCATCAATGGTCATATTTGCTTTTTCTAAACATTCTTCTAAAACTATTGTTATATTTTTTACATGGTGTCTGCTTGCAATTTCTGGTACAACTCCTCCATAATTTTTGTGAATATCTATTTGTGATGATATCACTGTAGCAATTTCTTCCGTTCCGTTTTTTACTATTGATGCACTTGTTTCATCACAACTGCTTTCTATACCTAAAATATATATATCTTTCATTCTATCACCTTTTTCATTTCCAAGATATTATAACATAAAAAGACCCTCAGTTAGAAGTGTCTTTCTCATATTTTCTTTCATAAAGGATTCCGTCAATTCCATTGTAGTATCCTTTCCTGATTGCCTTTTTTTCAAATTTATTTTTTTCATATAATTTTATTGCAGAGTAATTATCTTCTTTTACTTCCAACGTAATATTTTTTTTCAACAAGTTTATCATATAATTTAACAAAAAATTGCCTTTTCCACAATTTCTGTGTGTTTTGCTAACTTCTATTTGATTTATTTCTACACGCTCGTATATATCACTATAATATATGTATGCTATTACTTCATTATTTTCTTTTAATATCAATATTTTAGCAAAAGGATTGTTTTCTAATTCATTTAAGATATATTCTTTTGAAATAAAGCTATTATTTATTAAATCAATGTTATTTTTATTTATTTCTATAATCATAGTTTACTTTCTTCTGCTGCAGTTAACTTTAAATATTCTGGATTAACTGAATGAGTATTTATAGCTTCTTTATCTTTAAAATAGTTAACTATTTTTAAAATACTTGGGTTATAACTTTCTCTTTTTATTTCGTCATCAAAGTTATCATTTGATATTATTTCATAATCTTCCTTGTCATTTAAACATTTCATAAGTTTATCTAGTTCTATATGCTGTGGTTTTAAAATTTCTTTATATGAACTATCGTATATTGCTCCATATACATATCCTCTTCTTGCATTTATCATTGGAACATGTAACTTTTCATTTTCACTTGAAATTGCCATCGCTTCTAATGAACTAATAGTTGTAATTGGAATATTTAAACTCCAAGCATACACTTTAGCAATTGTTATTCCTATTCTTATTCCAGTAAATGATCCTGGTCCGTTTACCACAATTATTTTATCAATATCTTTTGCTTTTAAATTTGTTTTATCAAATAATTCTACTATTTTTGGTAAAGCAACTTCAGATAAATTTTGTCCAAATTCTTCTTTTATTTCTGCTAGTATTTTATCATTTTCAACTATACCACTATATAAAAAATTAGATGATGTATCTATATACAAATATCTCATAATATTGCCTCGCATAAGTCTTCATACTTTCTGCCATGAGGTGTTATTGTAATGATTCTTTTATCTTCATCTTCTGATGAATTTTTTATTTTTATATCTAATCTTTTTTCTGGAAGATAATCAGGAATCATATCAGCCCATTCAATTATAGTTATTCCTTTTTTTGTATAATACTCTTCTATTCCAAGATCTTCTACATTTCCATCTAAACGATAAACATCCATATGATATAGTGGCATTTCTCCAGATGTATATTCCTTAATTATATTAAATGTTGGAGACGTTACTTCTTCCTTTACTTCTAGTGCCTGTGCAAAACCTTTTGTAAATATTGTTTTGCCACTTCCTAAATCTCCCTTTAAGCAAATAACCATATTTGGAAATTTTTCTGATTCAATATTTTGTGCTAATTCAATTGTTTCTTCTTCTGAATATGTTGTTATTTTATAATCCATTTCTATCACCTAGAATTTATTATATCAAAAAAAAAGAGTTATACAACTCTTTGATATATTTTTATTAACATTTTTCTGTAAATTATTAATTTTTATTACCTGCAATTGAAATATTCTTAATTAAAAGTTCAGGAGATGCTGAAGATAATTTTGTGAAATCTATTTCATTACCTATTTCTTGAATATTTGAAAGTAGTTCAAAAATATTTGTTGTCATAATGCTTGGTGTAAATCCACATTTTATTTTTCCATTTTCAACAATAAAACCAAATATTTGTAATGAAATATTTCCTGTTGTTTGACTTATTGCTGTTGCACTTGCTCCCATATAATCAGTTATATATAATCCATCATTTAACTCTTTTAGAAGCTTGTCATGACTGAACTTTCCTTCAATTATATGCATATTTCTTGCTGATATTTGACCATATCCATTTCCAGAAGATTCCTTATTTTGCAATTTTGCTTCTTTTATATTTGAAAGATATGTTAATAAATTACCTTTTTTTACAATGTATTTTTCTTTTGTTTCTGTTCCTTCATCATCAAATAATCTATATCCTGGATACAATTTATTTGTTGGTTCTTCTATAATACTTATTTTGTTAGAAAAAATCTGTTGATTTATTTTATTTTCCATACAAGATGTCTTTAATCGTATATTTGTTGCTGATAACATTTCAATTATATGAGACAAAATGTTTCCTGCTACAGCTTTTGATAAAAGTATATTGTATTTTTTTGTTTCAATATCTTCTTTTTTTGAGATTATTAATCCTTCAGAAATAACATCTTTTGTAAATTGTTCAAAATCAATTATTCCTTTTTCGGTTTTTATAATACTTTTATCATAAGTGCTTGGTACACCATTTTCATTGATTATAACCTCAGATGCAAAAGAATATATTTTTTTATTAGAAGAAATATCTGTTCCAAGATTATTAATTATTCGTATTCTTTCGCTATGTTCTTCATAGAAACTTTCTATTTTTAAAATTTTGTCACTTATTTTCTTTAATTTATAAATGCTTGATAATTTTTCTAACTCTTCTGTAGAGTCATTTTCATCTGGTTCTTGAAGTTTCATCACCTTTTTCTTTTTTAGATAATCGTCTTCATAATTGCTATCTGTCTCATCTAATTTCATAATTAATAAATCTATGATGCTTTCGTCTAAATAATCTGTTCTTACTTTTTCAGTTTTATTGTTTCTTTCTGCTTTAATGTAATAATCTATGTGTTCTGAAATGTTATATTTTTCTAAATTTTTGTCAATAAATTGAATTTCGTTTTGTTTAATATAAGTCTCTGTTACTTGTATTCTATTTATACCTTTATTTTCTGCTAAAGTAAAAAAATCATTATAGTTCATTTATTCCATACCTCCTACTAATATTTTTGATATTTTTATAGTTGGTTGTCCTACTGTTACATATATCATTCCACTTTTGCTTCCGCAATATCCCCCAGCTAATTCCAAATCATCTGAAATCATTTCGACATTTTTTAAAATTTCTTTACTTGTTCCAATTAATGTGATTCCTTTAATTTTTTTTGTAACTTTTCCATTTTCTATTAAACTGGCTGTTTCTACAGCAAAGTTAAATTCTCCTGTTGCTGGATTTACACTTCCACCACTCATTCTTTCACAGTATACTCCATAATTTATACTTTTTATCATATCATCTATTTTATCTGTCCCAGGTAATAAAAATGTGTTAGACATTCTCGATGTTGGTGGATATGTATAGTCTTGTCTTCTTCCGCAGCCATTTGATTTTTGATTCATTTTATTACTATTTGCTTTATCGACTAAAAATTGTTTCAAAATTCCTTTTTCAATTAATATGTTTTTATTAGTATAATCTCCTTCATCATCAATGATGTTACCTCCCCAACTGTCTTTAATAGTTCCATCATCAATAAGCGTTACTTTCGAACTTGCAATTTTTTTGCCTAAATCATCACTAAAAACTGATATATGTGGTGCAATAGAAGTTGCTTCTAGTCCATGACCACATGCTTCGTGAAATATTACTGCTCCAAAACCTGGAGCAATTATTACTGGCATTTCACCACCTTTTATATTTATTGCATCTAATTTTTTTATTGCACTTTTACTACAATTTAATACTTTTTCTTCTAAATTCACTTCATCTAAGAAATCATAGCCACTTCCTATTGCATAATCTGTAAATTCATGTTCTTTTTTTCCATCCTTTTGAACATATACATTTGCAATAAATCTTGTAACAATAGTATTTGATTGAATGTATTTTCCTTCTGAATTAGCAATTATAAAATTTCTATCATCTTCAATAAACCCTAGTGTTATTTGTTGAATTAGTTTTGAAGATTTTCGAACTTTTTTATCAAGATCTAATAATATCTTCTTTTTTTCACGAACGCTTATACTATCATGTGGTTTTTTTACTTTTTTTATCTTAACTTCCAAGGTATTTAACTCAAAATTATTAGTAGTCATTTCTTGATTAAATTTTTTTGTTAAGTTAACAATCATTTTTTTTAGATTGTCCAATGTAACTATATTTGTCGAAAAATAATAAACTTCATTATTTTTTATTACTCTTATACCTATTCCTTTTGTATTTGTCGAATTGATTGTATCTAATTTTGAATCATTTAAAATAAAACTTTTCGATTTAGAATCTTCATCAAATATTTCTACAAAGTCTGCACCATTATCTAAAGCAAATCTTATTATTTCTTCATAATCTTCCTTTTTCAACTCTTCTTTTCTCCTCCTTTTCTTCTTTTTTATTATACCAATTTTTTCCTTTCTTTTTCAAAA
>CAKOZD010000014.1 GCA_934131175.1 uncultured Bacilli bacterium
TTTAAATCATATAGACACTTAAATTTATAATCGATAAGGTTTACTATAAAATCACCTCCTTTCTAGGAGGCAATATAACAAACTTTATAAATTAAAACAAATTGCACTTTTAGTATTTTCTATCCATTAATTCATACCAATCTAGTAAATTTTCTTAGTACTTTTAACAATTTAATACTGTAATCTTTTTAAATAAAAAAAGATATAAAAAAAGAAAGTTTTTAACTTCCTTAACAACTATTTTTTTTGCAAGTAGTACTTTCTTCTGACAAACATTTAAATAAACAATTAAATTTATTTTTTGAATATGTTTTTATATCTTTGTCTGTATCAATACCAGTTTCATATTGAACTATTTTTTTCTTTGAAATTGCAATTACACTTGGAACTGATGTATAATCATCTTCTTTTCCACTAATTTCTTTTAATAAACTTTTTAAATCATCTAACTCATTTGCATATTTTCTAGTATCAATATAGTAGATTTTATCTACCTCTTTTTCTTTTGCAGATTCAAGTAGGCTCTCTACAATTTGTCTATTTTCGTTTTTCTCACTATCTCCAAAATAAACTACAAATAAATCTTTATTATTAATTTTATCAATCACTTCTTTTGGAGTTGTATAAACTATGGGATTTTCTTTATTTATTTTTACATTAATATAATTTACTTCTCCATTATCTTTTTTATTTAAACTTTCATACTCTTCTTTAAACTTTTCACTATCTGTTAAATTCTTAGTCTTATTACATCCTGTTACTAAAAGTAATAATGTTAAAACAATTACTGTACTTGTTATGAACTTCTTCATTATACCTCCTATAAATACCAAAGTTTTTTATCATTTTTTCTTACTTCTTTAATTATTCCTCCACCAAGACATTCTTCTTTATTATAGAAAACACATGCTTGACCTGGCGTAACTGACTTTACACCTTGCTCATATCTTACTAACACATCCCCATTTTCAAGCCATTCTAAGTGTACAGGAACATCTTCTTGTCTATATCTAAATTTAGCAGTTACATCTTCAAGTTTTTCATCTCCTAAATAATTAATATTATCTACAAGACATGAAGTACTTATTAAATAATCATTATCTTCACCTAAACAAATATATAAAACATTCTTTTCTAAATTTTTTCCAACAACAAACATTTTATCTTTTGTTCCACCAATATTTAAACCTTTTCTTTGACCTATTGTATAATTCATTAAACCAATATGTTTACCAATTACTTCATTAGTTTCTATATTTATTACATCTCCGGGTTGATTTGGTAAATAGTTCTTTAAGAAGTTTTTAAAATTTCTTTCCCCAATAAAACAAATTCCTGTTGAATCTTTCTTTTTTGCAGTTATTAGGTCATATTCCTCAGCTATTTTTCTAACATCTTTTTTTTCCATATCACCTACTGGAAATAAAACATTTTCTAATTGCTCTTTTGATACTTGTGATAAGAAATATGTTTGATCTTTATTACTATCTACACCTCTTAATAAATGGCCATTATCCATTCTAGCATAATGACCTGTTGCGATATAATCTGCTCCTAACTTACGAGCTTCTTTAGCAAACATATCAAACTTAATATATTTATTACACATAATATCTGGATTTGGAGTACGACCATTTTTTAATTCATCTAAGAAATATGTAAATACATAATCCCAGTACTCTTTTACAAAATCTTTTCTATATAAAGGTATACCTAACTTATCACATACTGCCTTAGCATCATCATAATCTGCTTCTTGTGGACACTGACCAGTTGATGTTGTTGGACCATCTAATTCACCATCAGCAAGAGAATCCCAGTTTCTCATAAATAAACCTATTACCTCATAGCCTTGTTGTTGTAGAAGAATTGCTGATACACTTGAATCAACTCCTCCACTCATTCCTACAACTACTTTTTTCTTCATAATTTCACCTTCTTGTACTTGCATTGATATTTATAAATCTTGTATAGTATAACATTTTTATTTAAATTTTTAAATAATGATTAGTTTATTTTTTTTATTATTAAAAAATTAATTAATAAATTAGTAATAAATATTGTATATAACGCAATATTTACTTGATTTAAAAAGATAGCAATTATTCCTATTATACTTGATAATACAATGTTTATTAAAATATTTATTTTTTTATATTTACTTACTTTATTACCTATTTCTATAATATCTATTATTTTATTTAAATTTTCTCTTTCTAAGATAATATCTGCTGATGATATAGCATTATTTGTTGCACTTCTAGTAGCAACTCCAATTGTTGATTTTTTTATTGCAACTGCATCATTATCGCCGTCTCCTATCATCATTACTCCTTTGTTATCTTTTAAAAGACTTGCTATATACTTTTCTTTTTCTTCTTTTGAGGCATTAAACAAAGTGTTTTTAATATCTAATTTAGTGGCTATTTCTTCTGCTTCTTCTTGTTTATCACCTGTTAATAATACTAAATTAAAGTTTTTATTTTTTAATTTTTTAATTACTCTAAAACTTTCTTTTCTAGGAGTATCTTTTAATCCAAATAAAGCAATTACTTTATTATTTTTTACTAAATATATTACATCATTTCCTTCACTATTTAATTTTTCTTCTTCATCTTTATAAGAATTTATAATATCTAATTTTTTTAATAACCTATTATTGCAAGCATAATAAATATCTCCATTAAATTTAGCTTTTATACCATATCCTTCAAGATCTTCTGTTATAACATCTAAATTTCCTTTAATAAAATTTTCTTCAGCATATTTTTTTATACCTAAAGAGAAATTATTTATACTATGTTTTTCTATGCTTACAAGTATTTCTAATATTTCTCTTTCATCTAAATCACAATGTTTATTAATAGAATTAATTGTAGGTATACCTGTTGTAATAGTTCTTGTTTTATCTAAAACTATTGTATCAATTGAATCTATCTTTTCAAGTATATTGATATTTTTTACAAGTACGCCTCTTTTATTTAACACTTTTCTTGACTTTAATAATGGGAGATATTCAATAAATGGAAGGAGTATTGGGGATGATAATGATAAGAATATTATTGAAGTAAATGGATTTTCATTTAATATTATTTTTACTAAGAAAAGAATTATTGTTAATAAGAATGTTACAATTAAATAATCTTTATAACATTTATCATTTCTTATAATATTTTCTTTTTCTTTAAGTTTATCTTGTTTTATATTTTCAACACGATATTCAAAAATATCTTCTCTATTTATATAACCTCTTTTTACAATATCTCCTTCTCTAATTTCTTGAAGTATATTTATACCAGTTATTCTTGATGTATCAACTCTAGATGTTTTCTTTATAACTACTCCATCATATAAAACTTCATCCATTGGATAACATACTATAATAGTTCCATTAGTTACTTTTTCTGGTTCAATTTCTAAATAATTATCATCTATGTTTGCTTTTATATTTTTAGGTAAATTCTTCTTTAATTCATTAATACTTTTTTCTTCTTTAGTATCTGTTAAATCTTTTAAATCTTTAGTGAGTAAAGCTATATATATAATAATTGATGTATATTCAAAGCATGGTTTTCCTTTAAAAATATTTATAAAACTATATATTAAGTTTATTAAACAAGCTAATGTAATATATTTTTCTAGATAATTTTTCTTTTTAAATAAACTTTTAATAGCATTAATTATTATATCTTTTCCTAATATTAAGAATGGTATTGTTAATATAAAAAGAAATACTCCTATTAAAAAACTATTATTATTTAAACTCAAGTATATTTGTAAAAAAATAATAAATGCATATATTAAATATACATATCCAGTAAATCTATTTTTATTTTTATTTGTATTTATATTTTTATCTTCTTTTTTCATGTACTCACCACCCTATCATAATTTAATTTTATACTTTTTAAGAATAAGTGTAAAGTACTACTTAGACTAATTTCATTATTTATAGTTGTATATTTATTAAGAAATTGAAAATAATAATTTTAGGAGGAATAAAATGGATACAAATATTAATGTTTTAGATGAGTTAAATAAAGGTTGTTGTATGGGAGTTGATGCAATTGATATTATTATAAAGAAAGTTGATGAATTTAAATTTAAAGAATTATTAGAAAATCAAAAGAATGGTTACGAGGAATTATGCAATAAAATAGATGAACTTTATAGAGAATATTCTAGTGATGATATACATGAGACTAATATGATGGAAAAAGCAATGACTTGGTATGGCATACAAAAAGATACTATTCTTGATGATAGTACCTCTAAACTTGCTGACTTATTAATAAATGGAACTAATATGGGAATTATTGAAGGTAGAAAGTTACTTAATAATAAAGCAATGGATAAAAAAGTTAAAAAGATTTGCGAAGAATACATAAAGTTTCAAGAAAGATATTTAGAAAAACTAAAAGAATTTTTATAATTAATTTTTAGGATAATCAAAGTCCCAAAAAGATAATTTACCATTTACTTTTATTTCATCGATTTTTTCAATGTTTTTTAATTTAAATGCATATTCTTTCTTAGAAGAATGAATTGCTCCATAGTATACTATGGGGGCTTTTTTTGTTAATTCTTCTTTTAATTTATCATCTACTAGAAGACAATCTTCTAAAGTACATTTTCCAAGAATTACACCTGTTTTATATTCTAAGTTTAAATATTTGAATCTTTCCATTGCTTCTTTATCAATACTTTTTCCAGCATGAATTAAAAATTCTCCACGATATTTTGTTTTCCAAGTTCTAAATTCATATTCTTTATAACCTTCTATAATTAAAGTTGCGAATGGTTGCTTTATAGTTAATACTTTCATATAGTTATATTTTCTCCTTTTTTCTTTTTACTTTCTTCTCTCATTCTTTCTAATATTTCTTTACTTTTATCTACTATTTCATAATACTTTATTGTTAAATTTGTTGTTTTATTATTTTTTATATCATCTAGTAACTGCATCTTTTTTAATCCACTTAAGTTTTCAAAATATATTTCAAATAAATCATTCAAATCATTGAAGTTCTTTTCTCCAACAACATCTAATATTTCTTTAATATTTCCATTACTTCTACTTTTTATTATTTCATCTCTAAATTCTTTATAGAAGTCTTTTATAATGAAAAATGATGCTTCATAACTAGTATTTCCTTTTACTCTAGAGTTTTTATTTGAATCTAAAATATAAATTCCTTTCTCATGCATTTTCTCTTCTATTTCTTGAGCTATTACTTCATTAATTATTTCATTAAATAATTCATAACTTCTTTTAGGCTCTTCTTTTGTAATATCTATATAGTCTTTTACTTCACCTACTATTTCATCCTCACATATATCCCAACCACATAAATATACTGCTTTATTGTTAATTACACTTTCTAAACTTAATTCATATAAATGATTTAGTTCATGAATAATATCATGATCTAATGCTCCATCAAATCCACCAAATGAAATCATAACAAGAGGTGCAGCTTCTAACTTTCCATCTATTTCTTTTAAGTTTGTCGCAACACACGTTTTTCCAAGAGAAGAGTTATACATTGTTTGGTCCAAACCATCATCTTTATTTAAAAGATTTTTACTATCAACTACTTGTCTTAGTCTTTTATGAGACACCGTATTTAAATAATATTCTCTCATGAAATTATTTAATAGTTTATTTTTTGTCTTTCTAAATCTTTCTAATCTTTCTTTAGTTGGCCATTTACTTTTTACTTCTTCATTTTCTAAATAAAGATTATAGTTATTACCTAAATTTATACCTATATTATTAAAATATTTAATTCTATTTTCTATAATATTATTTTTAATAAAACTAGATGTTTCTTCATTATTTAAAATCTCTTCCTGGTCTTCATAGAAACTTTCTAAAGTAGACTCACTTTGTATTGTTGAACCTAAAAGTCTTCTTACTGAATAATTCATTAAATAAGACTTCTTACTATCATTCAAATATTCTATTACTCCTTGCCTATCTTCTTCCTTAATTAAATCAATATTTTCTTTTAAAAATTCTTTGTAATATTTTTCTCTTAAAGACATTTCTAAATCTTTGTTTTCTTGTACTTCATTAAAATATTCTACGTTTTCTTTTTCAAAATTCTCATATTCTTTAAGTGTTTCTTTATACTTTTCAACAACTATATCTAATTTTTTTATTTCTTCATTATTAATATCAAAATTTTCTAGTGTACATCTAGGTATAATCTTTCTAATTAAACCACTTGCTTTATTAAAAGACTTTTCATAGTTTTCTTCTATATTTTGTAAATTCGTAGTGTACTGAATATTATTTTTTAACCAATATGGAATATTTTGATATTTTTCTGGTAATGTTTTTGTCTCAATTATTTTTAAATATTCTTCTTTTGTTAATTCATTTAAATATTTTTTTATATCATTATAACTATCTTCTATATATTTTTCTTTTCTACCTTCTTTTCCTAATTTATATAATTCTATAAAATTTTGATAATTATTTATTGGTTGAGATATCTTTAAACTATAGTCATACGTATCAAATAAATCTTTACCATCTAAAGATGTTTCATTATACTCTAATACTTTGCTTTCTAGTTCTTTTGATTTTTCTTTAATTAGTTTAGCAAGTTCTGATTGCTGTTTTTCTGGTGATAAATATCCAATAAATGTCGCATTATTAAATTTTCTTTCTATTTCATCTCTTTTATCTTCTCCGTAAAAGTCTACAAATACATCTATATATTTACTTATATTTTCTTGTAATGTTCTATATGCATTTAATTTATTTAATATCTCATTCATACACTAACTCCTCAAATAGTCTTATTAGTTGTTTATAGTTTGATGGATAATTTCCTACTCCATGTATTTTATCTTCTTTTTTATCTTTAACTATTCTTATAAAGTATTCTTCATCATCAACATTCTTTTTCTTTATATCCATATTTTCTAATGTTTTAATAATACTTATCACTTTATATAAAAACACATCTTTTACTTCATATTTTTTATTATTTATATAACATATATTTTTATTTGGAATTAGTAAAATATTATATTTTGGAATTATTCCACATCTTATTTCTATTTCTATTAAATCAATCATTCTATCACCTTGATTTAATTATATATTATTAAAACATTAAAAAAAAGAACTATTTCTTTTTCGTTTTGAATTTAGTTCTTTCTTCTAATTTATCCATTACATCATTTAGATTATAATAATCATCATTTTCATCTTTTATATTTACAGCAAACTCTACTCCATATTTTTCACCTAATTCTTTTAATCTACAAATTTGTTCGTACTGAAAAACTGATAAGCTTTCTGGTACATATAATGGAAAGAATTTTCCTGATATTGAAAGACATGAATTTACTGTTCCATATTGTTTAGAACCTTCTTCTCCCCAGAAGACAAACTCATCTTTATAGTCATCAGTAAATTTTTTAAAATCTGGAAACTCTCTTTTATAAATTTCTGTTGCAGCATTTACATGTAAACATAAATCAGGTCTTGCGATTAACTTGTCTTTTGTTATTACAAGAGCAACTGTTTGGTAATATATATCTCTGCTTTTACTTTCTATTTTCTTAAAATAATCGTCTAAATCAAAGCATTCGCTTATAGTATCTAATCTCTTTTTGGTTCTTTCATCTATTAATTCTATCATTTTGCGTCACCAAGAAGTATTTTATACTTTTTTAATTATTAGTGCAAGAATTTTTATGTTATAATACATGTGATTAAGGAGACTTTATGTATTATATAGAAAAGAATTTAACAAGATTAAGACATGGACAATTTACTTTTTTTCTTGACCCTAAAGAACTAAATGAAGTTAAATCTAAATTAAAAAAAGATGAATATTCTATTTTTTATCCATATAAAGATAGTGAGAAGAATATTATTTATAATAGAAATATGCCTAATGTTATTCTTTATGAAATTAAATGTAATGTAGAATTAAGACATCAAGATATTTTAGGAAGTATATACTCTTTAAATATTAGTGGTGAACTATTTGGAGATGTTTTAATAATTGATGGACATTATTATGTATATGTCTTAGATATGATTAGAAATTATTTTGAAACTAACTTTTTAATGGTGAAGAATGCCAGAATACAACTTATTGAACTACCTATTAGTACTCTTGAAAATTATGAAAGAGATTATGAAAAAATAGAACTTATTGTCTCAAGTAATAGAATTGATACTATAGTTAGTTCAATTATTCATACTGGTAGAAGTAATATTAGTGATTTATTAAAGAAAAAAGAAATCATTTTAAATTATGATTTCTTAAAAAGTACTTCATATAAATTACGTGAAGGGGATACTTTTAGTATTAAAAGAGTTGGTAAATATAAATATAATGGAATTATTAAAAATACTAAAAGCAATAATTTAATAGTAAGTATCTATAAATATTTATAAGTACTTATTTTTTATATCTTATATTTATATCAACCTGATTATCTGAAATTCCATCTACTATACCATCATTACATATTTGCCAGACCTTATATTTTCCTTGATAATTAGTCTCATTAGTATAGTGAGCAAGCCAAATTCTAGAATCTAGTTTAAGCCAAATATTTTCTAAATAATTTTTTGAACTATAAACCATGCCTTTATAGCCATTTTTTTCAACTTCTTTTACAAAGGCATTAGCAGCGTCTGTTAATTTATAAAAGCTTAAATTATACTCTTGAAAATTATCCCAGTTTTCCCAATCAAAAACTATCTCTAAAGATACATTATACTTCTTTATTTTATTCATTATCCATTTAGCTTCTTTTATAGCATCTTTCCTACTATTCGCATGAGAATAAAAGTATATCCCAACAGGTATTCCTACTTTATTAAATCCTTCTATATTTTGTTTAAATTTATCATCTAGTACATATTCTTTTCCTATTCCATTTCCTCTACCAACTCTTATATAGACAAATTCTACTCCTGCTTTTTTTACTTCTTTAAAATTAATATTTCCTTGCCAATGAGATACATCTATTCCTATTTCAGTATTTTTATTCTTATAATTTTTTACTATATCTGTAAATTTTGTTCCAGAAACTGAAGTTGTACTTGAATTATTAGTTGATTTATTAGTAGTTGTTGAAGGCTCTTTAACAATAATATTCATATTAAAAGATGACTCATTTTTTGAACTATCTACTCCCTTATAAGTCACTTTATAAGTTCCTGGAGTATTTACATCATAATCACCTTCAATATAGCATTTAGGATTAGAATCATAATTATCTCCACAAAATAGACTCTTAGAAATATCTGTTGCGTCTCCCTTAGTAATCCTATAATTTGATATTTTATCAATAATTGGAGGTGTTGTATCAACTATATTAATTGAAATATTATGAGTAAGTGTAATATTATCATCATTTATATATTTAAATTTAATTTCCTTCTCACCTAGCTTTGTAGTGTCTATTTTTTCATCTTTAACTAGTTTTCCATTTATTTTTTTTATTATATCTGATAACTTTATATTACTATAAACTTCTACTGTTGTTGTATTTAATTCGACATATCTTTTTGCAGTATGAATTTTATACTCTTTATAAATAAAAATAATTATTATTAATACTAAAGTAATTCCTAATATTATAAATATTCTTTTTAAAAGCCTCTGTTTTTCCATAATACCTCCTAACTATATGTATTTTTTATTATACCAAATATTTTTTTATATTTTATTCTATATTTATATTATTAGTAAATTTTTTCTTTATAATGAAAAAAAGTCCTAGACTTCTAGAACTTATTTTCTTACTACTACACTAATAGATTCAGTAGTTGATTCATATAATTTTTGAGCAGCTTCATGCATCATGTTTACACATCCATGACTTCCATTACCTTGGAATCTTGTTTTTGTATATTCACTATTACTTCTCCAAGAAGCATCGTGGAATCCTATTCCTTTACCTAATATAAAAGGCATCCAATAATCAACATGAGCATTATATTTTGTACCATTATCATTTGTTCCTTTTAAATATCTATCTTGATCTAAATTATTAGGATTTAAAGTATAGTTTCCGATTGGTGTATCATGATTACCTTGGTTTCCTGTTACAACTCTTGTTGACCATGATAATTGTCCCTCAGTAAAATAATATAATCTTTGATCACTAATATCTAGCAAAATACAATTTTTTGATAATAAATCTTTTCTAATATAACCAGTTGTTTTACCAGCTTTTATTTTGTACCATTCATTACCATCTTCTAATATTCTTACAATTCTTCCACTTTTTACTGTTCCTAATGATTTAGAATTTACTGATGGAAGTTGTCTTACATTAGCAACATCTACACTAACAATTCCTTTTTTTATACTTGATTCTTTATACTCTTTAATTGCTCCTTCTAAAGTACCTGTTAACATACCACAAGTTTCTGGACCAGTAATTCCATCTACTTGAATATTTGCTTGTTGTTGATATTTAACTACACAACTTTTTGTTGCACTTCCATAAGAACCATCAACTGCTAAATTACAACCAACTTTTTCATTTAAAAGTGTTTGAAGTGCTTTAACATTCTCACCTGTACTACCATATCTCATAGTAGTTCCACATACTAATCCTTCAGCATTTGTATTAATAATTCCTAAAAAAAGAACTACAAAAGAAAGAACAAAAATACGCACAAACTTTTTCATAAATACTATCTCCTTTTTTTATCAAAGATATTCTAGTTCGCAATTATCATTTTGTCAATAACTATTTTATCTTTTTATAATTTAAATATATATGGAAACATGATATACTATTATAAGATAGTAGGATTGTAGAGGTTGTAGATATGAAATTATACTTAGTAGATGGTAAAAAAATAAATATGTATTCTTTACCTAAAAAAATAGAAGACTCATTTTTAATAAATTATAATACAGATAATAATTTAGAAGAAACAATTAATATAGTTGCTGAGAATGGACAATGGATAATTGAAAGTAATCCAGAAACTTCTTTCTTTTCTAATGGAAAAGCTATTGTCAAAGACGTTTTAGAAAATAATTCTAGCTTTCAAGTTAAATTTAGTGATATTAATACTATTTTAATGTTATATGTATTTGAAACACCAATTACTTATAAAGACTATGAATTATCAACATTAACTAATATAACAATTGGTAGAAGTCAAAATTCAACTATTGTTTATGATAATCCATACGTTAGCCCATCAAATATAGAAATAATAAAACAAAATGGATATTGGACTATTGAAAATAAATATTTGCAGCAGCCTGTTTATATTAATGGATATAGTATCAGTAAAGCATTCTTAAAAATGGGAGACTCAATATTTTTTAATGGACTTAAGATTATTTGGATGGATACTTTTATTAAAATAAATATACCTAAAGATAAAATTATTATTAACTTATCTGAATATAAAAAAGTATCGACATCTGGTAATAAATGTGGCGAAGTTAGTGATACTGAAAAAGCTTCAGTTTTATATAATGATAATCAAATATTTTTCCATACACCTAGACTTAAAGAAACAGTAAAAGAAAATGAAATTGAAATACAACTTCCTCCACAAAAAGAAGAAGAAAGCAAAATGCCTTTTATGCTACAAATGGGTAGTTCTATTGTTATGGGAGCATCTTCTAGTATTACTGGAGTCATTGCTGTTTTTAATATTGCTCAAGGTAAAGCAACAGTTCTTTCTTCAATTACAGAATTAAGTTTATGTGCAAGTATGCTTTTAGGATGTATTTTATTTCCAATTTTAATTGATAAATACCAAAAGAAAGAAAAAAGAAAAAAAGAATTAAAAAGAGAAAAGAAATATCAAGAATATTTAGACAATAAAGTAAATGATATAAATAAATTAATGGAAAAAGAAAAAGAAATACGTTTTAAAAACAATTTAAGTATAAAAGAATTACAAGATGTTTTAGTAAAACGTTCTAATAAAATATGGGACCGTGAAATTACAGACCCTGACTTTTTAACATTAAGATTAGGTGTTGGTAATATTAAACCAAGTATTTATATTAAAGCTCCTAAAGAGGAATTTTCTTTAGAAGATGATGATTTAAGAACAAAGGCATTTGAAGTTATAAATAAAAAACTAGTACTTGAAAATGTTCCAATAACTGTTTCTTTAATTGAAGATAAAATTCTTCCTATAATTATTAAACAAGATTATCCATATAAACAACAATATATAGATGCTTTAATATTACAATTAATAACATATTATAGTGGACTTGATTTAAAAATTGCAGTTATTACTACAGAAGATAATAAAAAGAACTGGGAATATTTAAAATATTTACCTCATTGTAGTAGTAATGACCAAGAAAATCATTTCTTTGCCTGTAATGAAGATGAAATTAAACAACTTGTTACTGACTTAGAAAAGATTCGAATTGAAAGAGTTAATTTTAAAAATAGTAATAATCAAGAATCTAAAAAGAATGAAAAAGAAGAAATATCTAAATTAAAAGAAAGATACAAAGAGTTTGATGAATACTATTTAATTATTACTGATAATTTTATTTCTGCTAAAAAATATGATTTTATACATAATATAATTGAAAGTGATGCAAATTATGGATTTTCTGTTTTAATGATTGAAGAAACTATGAAAAACGTTCCAAGTAAATGTAATCACTTTGTAGATATTAATGAAACTGTATGTGGTGTGTTCAGTAAAGATTTGGAAGATGAGAATCAAAATACTTTTATTCCTGAGATTCAACCAGATAATAATAATGCTGACTATGCTCACATTCTTGCAAATATACCAGTAATTGGTTCTAATACTTCTAATAGTCTTCCTTCTAGTTTGAACTTCTTAGAAATGTATAAAGTTGGTAAAATTGAACAATTAAATATTGTTAATAGATGGGTAAATAATGACCCTACTCAATCTCTACATACTCCTTTAGGTGTTAGAACAGATGGAAAATTATTTGAAATTGATTTACATGAAAAAGCACATGGTCCACATGGATTAATTGCTGGAGCAACAGGTTCTGGTAAGTCTGAATTTATTATTACGTTTATACTTTCTATGGCTATTAATTATCACCCATACGAAGTATCATTTGTTCTTATTGACTACAAAGGTGGGGGTCTTGCTGGAGCATTTGAAAATAAAGAAACTGGTATAAGATTACCTCATCTTGCTGGTACTATTACAAATCTTGATGAGTCTGAAATGAATAGAACTTTAGTATCAATAAAAAGTGAATTAAAAAGACGTCAAAGAATGTTTAATGAAGCAAGAGATGCTTTAAATGAAAGTACAGTAGACATTTATAAATATCAAAAATTCTTTAGAGAAGGAAAAGTTAAAGAACCTATTTCTCACCTATTTATAATTTCAGATGAGTTTGCTGAGTTAAAGTCTCAACAACCTGATTTTATGGAAGAATTAGTATCAACTGCTCGTATTGGTCGTTCTTTAGGAGTCCACTTAATTCTTGCTACTCAAAAACCAAGTGGTGTTGTAGATGATCAAATTTGGTCAAATGCTAGATTCAAAATATGTTTAAAAGTACAAACTGCAGAAGACAGTATGGAATTATTAAAAAGAGACGACGCTGCATCTATAAAAGAAACTGGTAGATTTTATTTACAAGTTGGATTTAATGAATTATTTGAAATTGGCCAATCTGCTTGGTCAGGTGCTAAGTATATTCCAACTGATAGAATATTAAAGTCATACGAAGATGATATAAGTATTGTTGATGATAATGGAAATGTTATTAAAAAAATAAACAACTCAGTTAAGAAAGAGAATCAAGTAGATATGGGAGAGCAACTTACTAATATTGTTAAGACTCTATATGATATTTCTATTAGAGATAATATAAAATCTCAATCGTTATGGTTACCAAGCCTAAATCCTGTAATGTATATTAATAATTTGATAAAAAAATATAATTACAATCAAGAAAAATATATTATTGAACCAATTATTGGAGAATACGATATTCCAGAAAATCAATTTCAAGATAAACTTACTATTAATTTAAATAATTGTGGTAATGTAGTTATTTATGGTAATGCAGGTTCTGGTAAAGAAAATTTACTTGAAACACTAATTTACTCTACATGTATTTATCATTCTACTGATGAAGTTAATTTCTACATATTAGATTTTGGAGCTGAAGTTTTAAGTGTTTTTGATAAAATGCCTCAAGTTGGTGATATTGCAACTGTTCTTGAAAAAGATAAATTAATTAGTCACTTTGCTAATATTGAACGTGAAATTAATAAAAGAAAAGAATTATTTAAAGAGTTCGGTGGAAGTTATGAAAGTTATCTTAATCAAAGTGAAACTAAATTACCTTTAATTGTTATTATTCTTAACAATTATGATAGTTTCGTAGAAAATTATAGTGATCTTGATGATATTTTAACTCATCAATTAAGAGATTGTGCAAAATATGGAATTGTATTTATAACTACTTCTGTTGCAACTAATTCTATGAGAGCCTCAGTTCAGGCACTTTACAATACAAAAATGATGATGCAAGTAAATGATGCATTTGATTATTCTTATATATTAGATGCCCAAAATCATTTAGCACCAGCTAAACATTTCGGTAGAGGTTTAATTAAATTAGATAATGGTACTTATGAATTTCAAACTGCCTATATTTATGAAAAAGATAAAATCAATGAAGTTGTTAAGCAAACTGCAAATAAACTTGTTGAAATTGGTATGAAAAAAGCAAGTAAAATTCCAAATATACCAAAAACAGTCATTTATGAAACAATGTTAAAGTATATTAGTGAATTGGATAAAGTACCTGTTGGATTTAATGTTAAAAATGGTAGTATTTCTTATATGAATATATTAAGTAGACGTATAAGTATAATTACTGGAAAACAAGTTAATGCCGAACCAACTTTCCTATTAGAACTCGTAAAAATAATTAATTCTATTCCAAGTGCTAAACTTAGAATCATTGATTTAGCAGATAATATGAGTGGTGCTGAATGTAGTGAGATTTATACTGATGGATTTACAGATTCTATTAATGGAATTTTAACAGCTGAGGCAGAAACAAAACAAAAGGTCATATATATAATTACTGGTATTGGTTATATTTATGATAGGGTTCTTGATGAAGGAATAGAAAAATTATTTGAAATATTTAACGATAATAGTAAACTTTTAAATACACACTTTATATTAAGTGATAATATGTCTTCTTTTAGAAAGCTAGAACAAGAAGAATGGTATAAAAATATGGATAAAACATCTGGTATTTGGCTAGGTCAAAATATAGATGGACAATCTATAATCAATATTTCTAATTTAAAAAATTATGATGCTAATGAACAAGTTAATGGATTAGGATATAATATTATTAATGGAAATTATGAAGTAATTAGAAGTATTGGTACTGTTGCTGAGGAAGAAGGTGACGCATATTAAAAATAAAGTTTTTGTTAAATTACTAGTTCCTGAAATAGACAAAAGTTATGATATATATTTGCCTATTAATAAAAAGATTGGTAACATTATTAATTTATTAAATCAAGCCATTTCTGAATTAACTTTAGGAGAAATTGAATTATCGAATGAAAATAGTTTATTTAATGCTGTTACTAAGGAAAAATATTCTCCTGATGTATTACTCCTTAATACTAATATCAGAAATGGTACTACTTTAATTTTAGTTGATTAAAAATAAACAATAAAAGACATTTAGAAAAATATCTAAATGTCTTTTTTATTAATAAATTAAATGGTTTAAATTAGCTTTTTTTCATCATATTACTTACATTAGAAGTAATTGATGTTCCTGCAGTAGCATCATTCTTTGCATAAATACTTGATTGTTCTTTCATTCTGTCTCTATATACTTTTACTAAATTAACTATATCTTGGTCTAATCTTGTTTCAATTGAATTCATACCTTTTACAATAGCATTATATGAATTAGAACCCTTTGCATAAACTTGTGCAACTGTTGTACTTACTGAAAAATTAGTAGCTTTAACTTTCTTTTCATATGCATCCATTGCACCTACAATTTTTGAAATTGCAGCTGTATTTAAACCTAAAAAATTATTTGTACTTGCCATTTCTACACCCACTCTCTTATCTTACATTCTTTGCTTGGAAAGCCTTAAAGTCTCTTAAATCTTGATCAATAACTTTTTGAAGTTCTGAACTTTTAGTTTTAATATATGTTTGTTCATTACTTATTGCTTTTGCTAAATCATTTAAAAAATCATTTGCATCTGCACCAGTCCAATTTTCTCTAATTGTTTTTACTAATGTTGTATATTCACTTCCTGTAAGAGCATTTAATTTTTTTGAACATGCTCCTTGAATTTGTGCTTTTAATGTGCTTAATCCTTTTTCACTACGACCATATGTTACTGTTGTAGCCATTTTTACACCTCCATAGATTCTTTCTTTATATAGAATACTCCTATCCTATGATTTAATTATAGCATAATAATAAAAAAGATAGTTAATAAATCTATCTTTTTACATATATTTACATTAATTACTGTTGTGGCATAGTTGGAGTTCTTTGTGGAAGAGGCATTTGTTGTTGTGGATTAACTGTACTCATTATTGTTGAATCATTTGCTTGTTGTGCAAAGTTTTGAACCGCAGCTTGTTGTTGATTTAATACTTGTTGCTGTTGCATCTGCTGTTGTTGCACTACTTGTTGTTGAGGCATTTGTTGTTGCATCATTTGAGGTTGTTGAGCATAACTTGCTTGCTGCATCATTTGATTCATACTATTTTGTGGTTGTACATTTTGATTTTCAGGCTCTTTTTTCTTATACCAAACATTTTCCAAGTCAACGTTGTTTGAAAGTGGTCTTGGATTTGGTAAGTCAATATACATTGATGTTGGTACTTTAAAAGCACTACCAAACGCTATACAATTTCCTGGTTTTAAGTTTTTCAATTGTAAAACAATTTCAGACGAAACATTTGGAACCATTTCTTTTATATACTTCAAATCAACTGGGTGAAGTGTTCTTAATACAACGAAGTTTGCACATTGTGAAATACATGTATCAGAAAGTTCACTTGGACGTTGTGTGATTAGTGCTAAGAATACTCCATATTTACGACCTTCCTTAGTAATACGTTCGAATATATTATATCCTAATAATTCAATATCACTATCATGTTGTACATAACGGTGTGCCTCTTCTATTATTATATGGAATGCTCTACTACCACGAGGTTTTTCAGTACTTGCCTTTAAAAATAACATTCTAGATAAAATTTTTGTTATTACTTTAGCAAGACGGTCATCAATATAGTTAATATTAAAGTTAACTATTTGTACTCTACTGTTAGTTTGATTATCCCATAATAATGAATCAATATATTGGTCTCTTGTTACATATTTTGGATATGTAAAGTAATGTCTAGAGTCACCTGTTGCTAATGTATGTAATCTAACACTCATAACATTTGCAGTATCAAAAACCTTATCACTCTTTAAAATACCTTCAGAAATAAGAGCAAAGTCCATAGCAAGTTCAAGATCAGATAATGTATAGTATTTATTCATTTCACTTGGGTCAATACTAATTTGATCTTCTATAATATACCCTCTAACAAATTCTACTACAAGTTCCATTTCTTGCATTTTTCCTGTTTTATCAACAAATAAACATTGTTTAAATGTACGAGTATATCCAGGTTGAACTATTTGACTTTCTAGATTTAATGTTGGAGTATTAAACTTTGTCAAAACACCAATAACTTGGTCTCTTATCTTTGTAGAATCATTTCCACTTAACAAAATATCTTGTAGAGCTCTTGCAATAATATCATTTTTTCTCTTAATAACATTATCACTAGTTCCTGTTAGTATCGGAACTAACTTTAATGTTTTTTCAATTATAGGTAATTGTGTTGGACTATTAGCATCTAATAAAAGTGCTAAATCATCAACATCTAGTAGCCAAATTGGAATTCTTAATATTTCACAATCTGGATCAATAATATTAGTCGTATAAGCTTTATAGTTTAACGCTGGATTAAAGTCATGTAGTCCACCAAATGCATGAGTATATTCACCATATGCATCAAAGAAAAATAATGCTGAATTTACTGGAGGTGTTGGACTTGATGTATATAATTTTTGTAATATTGACGCAACTGTACATGATTTACCAGCACCTGAGTTTCCAAGTATTGCGAAGTGACTACTAAAAAAGTCATTAATTGCAACATTTATCTTATACCCTTCATAAACATTACTTGTACCAAAATTTGTTTGACCAAATGAAGTTGTTTGACTACCAAATAATAATTCAAGTTCCCCAATTTCAATAAGTCTAATTTTTGATTTAAAAGATGGCTTTACACTTGCACCTGGAGTAAAACGTCCATCATTTATTTCACCTACTACATTGGCAACCATTTTTGTTTGGTTAACGTTTGCAACTTCTGCAACAACTTTTCTATCCGTATCATCTTCAAATATTACATGAAGATTAACTAAGTTAGGTTGTTCATTAATATTAATACTTAATTTTATAATTACACTATTATCAATTATTTCTTCAATTGTTCCTAGCAATTTAATCACCCTCTATCGTAATTCAGTATATCAAATATTTATAAAAAATAAAAGTAAACATAAGTTATTTTATGTCTACTTTTACTATAAAATATTAATATAGTCCATGTATTTTTTGTCTATCAATTTCATTTAGATTTCTTAACTCCCATACTTCGTTGTTTTTTTCTAAATCAAAAGTTATTTGATACTTAGTTTTTTCTTTTTGTTCTTTTAACTTTTCTATCTTATAATCAATATAAGTTTTTGCTTTGTCTAAGTCATCTTCCTTTATTTGTACCTCGTTTTCTTTTAGAAATTCACTTTCATGTTCCAAGAAATATTTTTTTGAATTATTAATTGAAGTTGCATAATCTAATACTTCTATTTCAACTTCTACTGTGGCATTATTTCCTACTATTTCTTCATTTTTTATTTTATAAGATAAATTTTGATATTGCTTTTCTATTAATGATTTATATTCATTTTTTTGTTCATCTGTCATATTCTTTTCATCTTCAAGTGACATTTCTAAATCTTTCAATACTGATTTGTCTAAATTTTGATATTTTGAAAGATATGTTTCTACAGTCGACGTTGGAGTTAGTTTTTCACTTTGGCACCCTGTAATAAATAGTATTCCAATTATAATAATTATTATTTTTTTCATAAGTCCTCCCTTATTAATATGGGGAGTTTTTTATAATTTATTCATCTTTTATATAGATTGCACCAGTAGCATTGTCTCTTCCTTTAAAAGGAACTATATACATAGATAGAGCTTTCTTTTCTAACTTTTTTGGTACAGATAAGTTTTGGTCTACATTTACTGCTTCATTTATTATATTTGATAAAAGTTCTTCAGACTTTGATTTTTTTATTAACTCTTTTATTTTTTTATCAGTAATCATATCAGTTACTCCATCAGATACAAGTAAAAGTATTTGATAGTCATTTTCTATTATTTCAGATGATACTCTACAAAAGTCTCTTGATATTCCTACACATGAATTTATTAAATTATTGTTTACAAAGTATCTTAAATCATCCTTTTCTACTTCTCCATATTTATAGTAATACCAAACATCTGAATCATCTGAGGTTATTTGATATAATTCATTATCTTTATAGATATATCCTCTTGAGTCTCCACAATTTATAAATAAAGTATGATTTTTATTTATAATTGCTAGAGTTAATGTTGATCCTAAATGATTATCTCCATACTTTCTTACTAGAGATGTATTAAGTCTTTTTACATAACTTTTTATTAGTTTTTCTAATTCTACTGTATTATTTAGTGTTTTAACACTTTTATTTTTAAACCATCTTTCTAATGAATTTATTATATAATTTGAGGCAAGTTCTCCATCTTCTTTACCACCCATACCATCAGCTACTGCTAGTAATTTAATATTTTTATTTTTAGGATGAGTTAGAGTTATTGCTTTATCTTCGTTTATTTCTCTGATTAATCCAATATCTGTTTTTGTCTCAAGTATATCCATATCATATTCTCCATTCTAAAAGTATTATAACACTATATATACATGAAAAAAAGAAAGTGTTTTCTTATTTCACTTTCTTTACATCTTTTAATACACTTTTAGAAATCACAATTTCCTGGAGTTCTAGGATATGGAATAACGTCTCTTATATTTTCAATTCCTGTTAAATACATAATTAATCTTTCAAATCCCATACCAAACCCAGAATGGACACAGCCACCATATTCACGTAATTTAATATACCAAGACAATTCTTCTTTATTCATTTTTAATTCATCCATACGATGAGTTAGAACATCTAATCTTTCTTCTCTTTGTGATCCACCCATTAACTCTCCACTGCCTGGTACTAAAAGGTCAACTGCTGCTACTGTCTTATTATCATCATTTAATCTCATGTAGAATGCTTTGATGTCTTTTGGCCAGTCATATACAAATACTGGAGCATTGAATTTTTCTTCTGTTAAATATTTTTCATGTTCACGTGCTAAATCTTCACCATATTCAGGAATAAACTCAAATTCTTTACCTGACTCAATTAAATATTTAATTGCTTCTTCATGAGTTATTCTTACAGCATTTGTTTTTACTAGATGTTTTAATTTATCAATTAAACCTTTTTCTACAAATTTATCTAAGAATACTAACTCTTCATTACAATTTTTTAATACATATTTTACAACGTATTTTAACATATCTTCCATGATATTCATGTCTTCTTCTAAATCACAGAAAGCAATTTCTGGTTCAATCATCCAAAATTCATTAGCATGTGTTTTTGTGTTAGAATTTTCTGCTCTAAAAGTTGGTCCAAATGTATAAGTTTTTTTGTATGCAAGTGCAAATGTTTCTGCTTGTAATTGACCAGATACAGTAAGTGATGATTGTCTTCCAAAGAAGTCTTTTGAATAATCTATTTTTCCATCTTCTGTACGAGGTAATTTATCAAAATCAAAAGTTGTTACTTTAAACATTTCCCCTGCTCCTTCTGCATCACTTGCAGTTATTAATGGAGCATGAAAATAAACATAGTCTCTATCTTGGAAATATTTGTGAATTGCAAATGCAGCTTTACTTCTTATTCTAAAAACAGCTTGGAAAAGATTTGTTCTTGGTCTTAAGTAAGCTTGCTCTCTTAAAAATTCACGAGTATGTTTCTTTGGTTGAATTGGATAGTCTTCTGGACAGTCTCCAAGAAGTTCAATATTTGTTGCATGAATCTCAAAATCTTGTCCTGCTTTAGGAGACTCTACAACTTTTCCTGTTATTTTTATAGCACTACCTACATGATATTTTACTATTTCATCAAAATTTGAATCTTTATCATATACTACTTGAATTGGTGTATAAAATGTTCCATCTGAAAATGATATAAATCCAAATTCTTTTTGTTTACGATGGTTTTTTATCCATCCTTCTATTGTTATTTCTTGTCCAATATATTTTTCTGTATTTTTAAATAATTCTTTATCTGTCATAAATATCCTTCCTCTTAACTTATATAATAATAGTTTGAATCCATTGTTGCTACTTGAACATCTTTGTCATTATAAATATCACATCTTACATAAGCTGTTGTTTTACCATTTTTTATAACTTCTGCTTTTGCAAGAAGATATTCTCCAACAGCTGGCTTTAGATATGTAATATTAGCACTAAGCGTTACAGCATTTCTTCCTGTTGACTTTGTTGCCATTCCCATTGCCATATCTCCTAGACCAAATATTAGTCCTCCATGAGCAATTTTATATGGGTTCATAGAGTTTTCTGTTAAGTCTGCTCTTATTATAGCACTTTTTTCTTTTATTTCAACAAACTTGAAATTATTGTGCTTAGAAAAACCTGGCATGTTTTCTATTTCTTTAAATAACTTTTCATTTGATACTTTTTCATTATCTGTTTCCATTAGTCCTCCTTGTTCATATCAAATAGTCCACTGTAATATTTCCAAGCAATTACTCTTGTTACAGCTTTATCTATTGTCTCTTCTTGTATTTTTCCCTCTTCAACCGAATTTAGAACTTCATTTTTCATTGTTAAAAAATCACTTGTTATAATCATGTCATTACCTGCATTTACCGCTAGTGTTGCTGATGTATTGTTTGAAACATATTCTTTTACAGCATCCATTGCAAGATCATCTGTCATAATTATTCCTGTATAATTTAGCTTATTTCTTAATTCATTATTTACTTTTTTACTTAATGATGCAGGATACTCACTATCAATACTTTTTACAATATTATGAGATACTAAAATAGATGGAACATTTTCTTCTATTCCTGCAATAAATGGTTTATAATCATTATTTTCTATTTCTTCATAACTTCGCTCATCAATTGCAATTCCTGTATGTGTATCTTTATTATTACCATATCCTGGAAAATGTTTTAAACATGAATTTATTTTATTATCATTTGCATACTTTACCATATTTTTTACAAATGTTGAAGTTTCTTCAGTATTTCCTTGAAATGCTCTTGAATAAATAAAATCATTTGATGATGTTGATATATCAGATACAGGAGCCAAATTTAAATTTATACCTAAATCTTTTAAAAGAGTTGCTTTTTCTTTTTCTGTTTGGGAAACTAAAGCATATCCTCCTTGATTATAGTAAGCTCTTGGAGATAAAAACTTATCATCTCTATATTGCTTAAATCTACTAACTCTTGTAACATATCCTCCTTCTTCATCCACAGCCATTATAAGAGGATATTTATTTTCTGCTTGATCTGTTTCTATTTCTTTTTTCATTTGCTCTTTTGTATTATTTTGAAAATCTTTAGCAAATAAAATGTATCCTCCAGGATAAAAATTACTTAAGTATTCTACATCATCTTTATTATATCTAACTAAGAATAATTGCCCTACTTTTTCTTTTAAAGACATATTATTTACAGTTTTTACAGCCTTTTTATAATACTTTTTAAATATTTTATAATCATCTATGTTTTTATATTCATCATTATTCATAATATTTATTTTATTTTCTATAACATTTTTATTATTTAATACTTCTTTGTAAGAAATAAATACAACACCTATAACTATAATTACTAATAATAGACTTTTTAAATACTTTTTATTCTTTCTTTTTCTATGCATTAGTTCATTATCTTCTTAAATTCATTTGGTGTTGATGTTTCAAATAAAATATCTTTTCTTATTTCTGGATAATACATTTTTAATCTATTAGCATGTAAGAATAGTCTTGATTCATTATCTTTTATTGTACTATATTTCTTATCTCCTACTATTGGGTGATGTAGTGTATTAAAAGCAACTCTTATTTGATTCTTTCTTCCTGTTTCTAGAGTAATACTTACCATTGAATAATCATCATTTTCTTTAATTACTTTATAATTAGTAATTGCTTCTTTTCCATCATTGTCACGTGATACATATACTAAATTTGTTTTAGTTTCTTTTAGTTTTTGAACAATTCTATCACTTTCTTTATTTAATCTTCCATGTACTACTGCTACATATTCACGAAGTGATACATATTCATTCCAATTTTCTTGTAATTTATTTTTAGTTTTTTCATCTTTTGCTAATACTACTACTCCACTAGTATCTTTATCTAATCTATGTACAATAAATACTCTTGCATTTTTATCTTTACTAACTAAATATTCTCTTACAATATGATAAAGAGTCTTTTCTTTTTCTTTTGCAGTTGCGATTGTTAAAAGACCGCTTGGTTTATTTACAACAATAATATGGTCATCTTCAAATAAAATATCAAATGGAAGTGTCTTTTTGTTTTTACTATCTGTATCAATCATAATAGTCATTCCAGGTAATATTCTATAGTTATACTTAGTTGTTTTAGTATTATTAACAAATATTGCTCCATGTGTTAAATATTGTTTAATACGTTTTTTAGGCATATCAATATTATTATATAAATAATCTAATAATTCTCCCTCTTTTTTTACTGTTATTTTCATAACTCCACTCCTTTCACCTATAAAGATTATAATACAAATAAGGTGTTAAAACAAATAAAAAAGATTTATAAGAATTTGTTTAAAAGAGATGTATAATTTTTAATATATACAAATGTTTAACTCTATATATACTTTTTTATAATAAATAAAACATAATAACTTTATAAAAATCAAAAAAAGTCAATGCATAACAACATTGACTATATAAATAATTATCTCTTATTTGTATTAATTATAACTTTTGATAATTATCTAATATATATATTACTCACTTACTTTTTCAGATAATTCTTTATAGTAATTATAAGTTCTTTCTGCTTGCTCTTTATTTTCATTTAATAAAACATCACCATTTTTATTAATTTTCTTAAGAGTTCTATATCTATCTTCTCCTAAAATAAATTCATCAAACTTAGTAAAATCTGCTTTACTATCTAATTTGAATAATAAATTTTCTGGATTATAGTGGAATAATGGGAAATATCCACACTCAGTTGCTGCTTTTTCTTCAGCAATACTATTTTTCATTCCTTTAAGAATTCCTTGAGCAATACAAGGTGCATAGGCAATTATAATAGATGGTCCATTATAAGCTTCTGCTTCTTTCATTACTCTTATAGCTTGAGCTTGGTTCGCACCTAAAGATATTGTTCCAACATATACATGTGGATAACTCATAGCGATACGAGCAAGATTCTTTTTAGCAGTTTCTTTTCCACCAGCAGCAAATTTTGCAACAGCTCCTGTTCTTGTAGATTTAGAAGCTTGTCCACCCGTATTTGAATAAACTTCTGTATCTAGAACTAAAATATTTACATTTTCACGATTAGCAAGAACATGATCAATTCCATTATATCCAATATCATATGCCCAACCATCTCCACCAATCATCCAAACTGAACGTGGAACAATAAAGTCTTTTAACTTTAACAATTCTGGAATTCTTGTATTATCAACTATTTCCATCAACGCATCTGCATTCTCAACATTTTGTTCACTACAATATGCTTTGTAAGTTTCCTTTTCACTATTTCTAACTTTATCCATATTATTATTAATTAATGAAACAATTTGATTCTTTATAGTTAAATCTGCAATTTTCATACCAAATCCAAATTCTGCATTATCCTCAAACAAAGAATTAGCCCATGGAATTGAATATGGCATTGATGGTGCACTTGCTCCATAAATAGATGAACAACCTGTTGCATTAGCAACTACCATTCTATCTCCAAATAATTGTGTTAAAAGTTTTAAATATGGTGTTTCACCACATCCCGCACATGCTCCTGGGAACTCAAACTTAGGTTTAACAAATTGACTTCCACGAACAGAGTTTGTTGGCATAACATTTTTCTTTTCACTTACTTCTGTAAATAAATATTTATACTCTTCATCTTTCTTCTCTTGCTTTAACTCATCTTTCATCTTCATAACAAGAGCTTTAACACCTTTTTTACCAGGACAAGCCTCAACACATAAAGAACATCCTGTACAATCAGGTAAACTAACACCAACAGAGAATTTATAATCTTTATCTTTAATATTTGCATTAATTAATTTATCTCTCATAGATTCAGGAGCATCCATTACTTCATTATTATCAAGTAAGAATGGTCTAATAACACCATGTGGACAAACTAAACTACAAATATTACATCCAATACAATTTTCAGAACAATAAGATGGTGCAATCTCACTACTATCTCTTTTATCATACTTAGAAGTTCCAGCCTCAAACTCACCTGCAGGCATCTTTAAGAAACTACTAACTGGAAGTGAATCTCCTTCCATACAATCAACAAGTTCAAAGAAACTCTTCTTAGGCATTACTGTAAAATCAAAATCAACATAAGGAATCTTTACAGCAGACAATCCATCAATTGCCATGTCAATTGCCTTAATATTCTTTTCTACTATATTTCCACCCTTATTACCAAATTTTACATTTAAGTTTTCTTTAATCTTTTCAATTGCAAAAGTAGAATCAACTATCTTACCTAATTTAAATATAATAGTCTCCATTATAGTACTAATCTTACCATTAAGTCCAACTTCTGCAGCAATCTTATTAGCATCAATTATAAACATTTTAATCTTCTTTTGTTGCAACAATCTCTTATCATTATTATTCATCATAGCAAGTGCTTCATCTGCACTCTTATTAGTATTTAAAACAAATATACCATTATCTTTAATCTTATCAATCATTTTAAGTCTAGATAAATAACTATCTTTTGTACAAACTACAATATTAGCAAGAGAAACATAATAAGTAGATTTAATTGGTTCTTTACCAAATCTTAAATGAGATATAGTAATTCCACCACTCTTTTTAGAATCATACTGAAAGTATCCTTGTACATATGCATTTGTATAAGTACCTGTAATCTTCATTAAATCCTTAGATGCTGAAACCATACCATCACTACCATATCCATATATTAAGAATTCAATATTTTTCTTATTTGATATACTAAACTTATCATCATATGGAATACTTAAATTAGTAACATCATCATTAATACCAACTGTAAAATTAGTATGTGCATCTCTTGTATCTAAAAAGTCAAATACACCTTTTATCATAGCAGGTGTTGTATCTTTTGAAGAAAGACCATATCTTCCTCCAATAACATTTACTTTAGCATCTGCTTCTTTTATTGTTTTAATAACATCCAAATATAATGGTTCTCCAGCACTTCCAGCTTCTTTTGTTCTATCAAGTACGGCTATCTTTTTAACTGTCTTAGGAAGTTCTTTTAAGAAGTACTTAGAACTAAATGGTCTATATAAATGAACTTCTAATAAACCAACAGATTCATTTCTAAATTTAGTTAAATATTCTACTGTTTCTTTTACAGTTTCACAAACAGAACCCATAGCAACAATAACTTTAGTTGCTGTAGGACTTCCATAGTAATTAAATGGTTTATAATCTTTTCCAGTTATTTTATTAATTTTACTCATATAGTCGTTTACAATATCTGGTACTTTGTCATAGTAAGTATTTCTAACTTCACTTGCTTGGAAATAAATATCTCCATTTTGAGCAGTTCCTCTAATCATAGGATTATTTGGATTTAATGCACTATTTCTAAATTCATTTAATGCTTTTTGATCTATTAATCCTTTTAATTTATCAGTATCAATAACATCTACTTTTTGTAATTCATGACTTGTTCTAAATCCATCAAAGAAATTAATAAATGGAACACGTCCTTTAATTGCTGATAAGTGAGCTACCCCTGTTAAGTCCATAACTTCTTGTACAGAACTTGATGCAAGCATTGCAAAACCAGTTCCACGTACTGCGTATATATCTTGATGATCACCAAATATTGATAAAGCATGTGTTGCTAAACTTCTAGCTGCAACATTTATAACACAAGGAAGTAATTCTCCTGCAATCTTATACATATTAGGAATCATTAATAATAAACCTTGACTTGCTGTATAAGTTGTAGTTAAACACCCTGCAAGAAGAGAACCATGTACCATACCAGCTGCTCCTGCTTCAGACTCCATTTCAACAATTCTTACTGGAGTACCAAAATAATTAAGTTTTCCTTCACTACTCCATTTATCTGTAAGCTCTGCCATAGGAGATGCAGGCGTAATAGGATATATTCCTGCTACTTCAGTAAAATTATATGAAACATAACTAGCTGCCTCATTACCATCCATTATTTTTTTCATTTAATCACCCTTTCAACTACTAATATTATATATCAAAATCAACATAATAAAAAGAAAATTAATGTAAACTTAACCAAAATGTCTATTTACATAATTTTCTAATACACTTTTTTCATTTTCAAGTTGATTATCTAAAACTAAATTTAAAATCCTATTTAAAACAATACCAATATCTCGTCCATTTATTCCAAAACTCATTAAATATTGACCATCTATTTTTAAATCTTTAACATTAAATACAAAATTATTAGCAATTCTTTCATAAACCGCTTTTTCTTCTTCTCTTAAAATATTTAATTTATCAAAATAATAAGTATTTTGAGCCATAATATCTGCCTCTTTAAGAACAAATAACAAATCAAAATTATCTTTTCCATAATCATATATAAATCTATTTAACTTACTTATTTTTTTAGGAATATCTTTATCATGATAAATAATAAGTTTATAAATAGTATCTCTACTCTTTTTATCTAGACCATATTTATCTGAAAATCTTAAAAATATTTCACCACTTATTTTAGGATGTCCATAAAAGTGACCTACACCATCTTTTTCAGTATAACAAAAAGGTTTTCCTATATCATGAAATAGAGCTGCTACTCGTAAATTAAAATTATTTATTGCTACATTATCCATAACTTTTAATGTATGTTCTAATACAGTATAAATATGATTAGGATTATTTTGATTAAAATCTTTCATTTTATCAAGTTCAGGAATAATTATAGAAAATATATCTATATACTCATTAATAATTTTAGTAACATCACGATAACTCAATATCTTCCTAAATTCATCTAATATTCTTTCATGAGCAATATCATTTAATAAATATTTATATTTTAAAATAATATTTTTAGTATTTCTATCAATTGTAAAATTACATTTTAAAGAAAATCTAAGTATTCTAAGTATTCTTAGTGGATCTTTTAAAATACCAGTACCTGACTTTTCGACAAGAGAAATAACTTTATTGTTAATATCAGTAATACCATCAACATAATCAATAACATTTCCAAGATAATCACATGCTAAAGCATTAATTGTGATATCTCTTTTTATTAAATCGTCATATAATGTTTTTCCTTTAAAATAAACAAATTCCAATTCTTTATTATTAAGTTTTAATCTTCCAATTTGTCTTCTTTCATTTTCACGCATCATTTTAAATCCATTAAAGGTATTTTCTATTTCATCTAAAGGCATATTAGTACAAATGTCATAATCATCGTTACTAAAACCTAATAAAGAATCTCTTACAAAGCCTCCAACTAAATAAGCTTCATAATCTTTATCATTTATAGTTTTAAGTATATAACTTATATCATCATCTAATTTTATTTGCATAGTACTCACTTCCAAAATATACATTATTATATCACAACTATCATGCAATACTCATATGTTAATACCTATGTTTTAATATAAAATACAAAAAAATAGAAGACTATTTATCAAATCTTCTATTTAGCTTTTGTTGGAGTAACATATGCCTTGTTTTGTTTATTCGTAACAATCCATGCATTAGAAACAGTTCTTCCACCATAACTTTCTCCAGCACTTGGCTTATTCCAAAGCTTACCTTCAACACTCATTGTAGTTGATGCTCCTCCATCTAGATTAGCAGCATTATAAGCCTTATATCTTAAAAGTATATCTATAACATCATTCATAGTAGCACCAGTACTATAACCAGGAAGTCTACCCTCAATTACTAAAAATAGTACAACACCATCTTTTCTTTGAGCAATAACTGTACGAGGAGCAGTTCCCCATCCACCATCACCATGAATCTTACTAGTCTTACCATTTACAATTAGGTTTGGTCCAAACTCAACAGCATCCCACATACCATCTTTAATTGCTTCTTCTGGACTTTTACTTGTCAAATACATTTTATGATCTTTAGTAAAACCAATAAGTCCACCAGAGCCACCATCATGTTGCCATATATGAACACCATCTTTTATAATTGCCCCATAAGGAATAGAACCATTTCCCCATCCATCTAAATCTTCAAAACCTCCACCATTAATACCAACAAGGCCATTGTTATTTTTAACCAAAGTATTAACTGATTGACCAGCCTTACCAAGTTTAGATGAAACTGCCAAAGACACATCACTTGGATCATAAACAACTGTTAGATATCCCTTAAATTTTTGTTCCTCAAGACGAATGATTTTAAAAACATCGTTTCCCTCATCCTTAGTAAACATCTCTTTTTCATACTTTGAAGTATAATGCGTCTTAGTATTATTACCTATAACTATATCATTAAGATTAATCTCTTCATTATTTGACTCAATATAATTTTCACTCATAACTTTATTAACCGTATCAGGATCATACAAAGTATACGCTAAATATTTATGAGACTTAGTAGTCATAGCAGTAGGAATCCAAAATGCTTTAAACTTATTATTGTTAATTACGATAAGACCATCAACAACAATAATATCAAGTAATAAAATCAAAATAGTAAACTTACTAATCTTCTTAAATTTTCTTTTCTTTTTCTCGCTACTTTTTTTCTCTTTCACACTAGAAACTTCATCTAAAGAATCATCAACATCTAATATTTCTATTTCTTGTTTTACTTTCTTACTCATCTAATCACTCCAATACATAAGGATTATTTAAAGTACCATCTCCACTTTTTATTGAGGCAGTATTTATAGAAACAACTGGTACCACATGTTTTAAATCAGTAACATCAGCCTCCTCAAGTAATCCATTTGAATTTGTACTATATTGAATACTTCCAACACCAGATGTTGTATTCATATGAAAATAATCATTAAAACTATTATTAGAAACATAATCAAATATATTCAACAATCCAACACGACAAGTAACTCTATCAGTATAAATATTTTTATACTCATATCCTGTATCAGTACTTAACTCCCCTGTATAAAAATTATTATCAATTAAATAATTACTATAAGGTAAACTCTTTAGATAAGTAGTATTTAAGTAATAACCAATATTATTCTTATTAGTAATATCAAACTTACTACCACTCTTACTATAATTTCTTGTTAATTCAACTCCACCTACATTTAAGTAACCATTTAAATACATCTTAAGAACATTATTTGTATTATTATAAACTTTCCAAATATCATTACCAAGCTTTACATAACTATCTATATAGTTAACTTTATTCTTTTGATTAATAACATATGGATTATTTAAACTACCATCTCCAGATGAAATAGTTAAATTACTTTTCAAAGTAATAACTGCTCGAATACCGTATCCATCTAAACTATCAGCACCCAAGACACTTCCATCATCATCTACAAATAATACTTCATTATCTTTATTAGTACCATTTAAATAGTACAATTTCTTATTATTTAAAAAACCATTACTACTTCCAGAATTAATATAGTCTTGAAGACTTAATGAAGTGACATAATCACTATATTCATGCTTACCAGTAATTACTTTTTTACCTAAAACATCTTCAGTATACTTTGTCTTAATAACAAAGTCTTTAATATTAGGAATTGTATCATAATATATTCCAGAATATTCATCATCTGTCTTTGTAAGCCAATTTCGAATATTTGACTTTTGATATTTAATATCTTCACCATACATAAATGATGCTACATTATCTTCACTAACTAATTTTACAGAGCCATCATCACTTACTCTCAAAACTCTAAATAATCTATTAAAAGCCATCACATAATTACTCTCAACATTTCCTTTAAAGAAATAACCATCATTATCTCTATGAAAGCCATCTCCTTCTTTTACTATTTTATTATTACTTAGAAGCACTCCATTAAGAGTTTGTTCAACTTGCTTTTTACTAGAATTTTGTTCCCCATAGTAATAAAAACTTCTACCACCAAAATATATTCCAATACAAATAATTACAACTAAACTAACAAGATTAAATACAAACTCTTTCTTACTAAAAAACAATTTTTTTTCTTTTTTAGTACTAGATTTTTTTCCTGTCTTAGTCTTTTTATCTTTTTTATCAATCCTTTTAGATTTTACTTCTTTTTTATTATCTTTACTTCTACTTGCCATATCTTATTCTCCATCTTAAAAAAGTATATCAAAATAACTTAATAATCTCAAGTCATATAAAGTATTTAATATTTTTAATAAGAAAAAATAACCATTCGCATCCAATTTTTTGCAATACCATCAGGTGACATACATCCATTAATTAATTGAGATAAATTTCTTTTTTTAGCATTTTTATATCTACCACAACTATCCAAAAATATTACATTATCATTACTATCATATCCTAAAAGTAATAAAGCATGATGTGAATTTGCTAAATCACTACATTTATTACCAGCAACAAATATCATAACTGGTTGACCATTATCAAGTGCAGACTTTGCAAGAGAATAAGACTCACTAATACTTGTCTCATTAAAATATGCTTTAGCATTTACATTGAAGTGACTAATTGCCGCATTATATTTAGTTTTACCTTTAAATACTCCATCACCATTAAGTGACTTCATATAATTTTGTAAATCAAGTGTTGAGTAATTTGTGTTATTAACAGCATTCATTCCACAAGTAAAAGCATGAGCACGACAAGAACCACCTAATAATTGTGAATTATTTTGATATCCCATATAATATTTAACACTATCTCCATTTTGATATTTAACAGTAGCAATCTCAACACACTTATCACCACTACCTTTACCACATCTTCCACCAGAATCCTTCTTATTATATTGAATTTTAACAGAAACTGCTGGACCTTTTTTAGATGAAGTACTATTAGAACTATTATTATTGTTACTAGTACTACTACTTCCATTACTACTATTACTTGAACCATTTTCATAATCACTAGGGTTATTTAAAATAGACTTTCTAGTCTCCTCAGATATTTCCATGTAAGAAACGCCTCCTACATTAGCAACCTCTTCTGCATAGTTCCAACAATTTGAAATAGTAAACTTATCATCAAATAATTGCATTGTAACATTTACAAATACTGGAATAAAAAAAGTAATAGCAAGTGCAAAAAAAGCATTTTTTAAGTTCTTTGGTAATTTCTTATCTTCTGGATTAATCATCATCTTTATAAATATGTATATACATGAAATGATACACAAGATAGGACCAACTATTTGTAGCATATCTAATATTCTCTTAGCAATTCCTAATACTCTAGCAAGACCTGCATCACTACAATATTTTAAAACATCATCTAAAATTAACATATATTCACCTACTTAACCACCCAAAAAGTTGACATATTACGAAGGCCATCCTTCCCTCCTGCAACTGGAGTATTAATAATATTATTATTTATAACTAGTTCAGAAGAACTACCACCATCTAAATTAGCAGCATTAACAGCACCATAATTTTCCATAATATCAGTAAGATCTATCATATCTGCACCAATACTATTAGCAAGACGTCCATTGATAACTAAAAATAAAACTATTCCATCTTCTCTTTGACCAATAGCACTACGAGGAGCTCTTCCCCATCCGCCATTACCTTTAATAAAACTTCTCTTACCATTTACTATTAAATAAGGACCAAATTCAACAGCATCACGATAACCTTTTTCTATTGCTTGTTCCTTACTCATATTACCAAGAATTAACTTATTATCTTTAGTAAAACCTATGAAACCGCCTCCCATATTAGCATCTACATAATCACTAACAATATTTCCATTAGAAATTACAGTTCCATGTGGAAGAGCACCATTAGAATTCCAATCAGGATCATAAAATCCCCCCGCATTCATCGCAATAATTGCTCCTTCTCTTTTACTAACAGTTAAAATAGATTCACCACGAACACCTAAATATGCAGTTGTCGCAATACTTATCCTTGAAGGGTCATATATCGCAACTAAATAACCTTGGTATCCTTTACCACTAACTTCTATTAATTTATATAAATCATTTTCATCTCTATCTAAAATTTCTTTTTCATATTTATTTTTATATATAGTACTTTTATATTTTCTAAATTTAATTAATGAAGAATCACTCACTTCATCAACTTCATCTATACTATTATTTTGAAGAACTTTTTGAATATAGCTATCACTATATAACCATGTTGCTAGATACTTATGATTCATAGTAGTCATTGCACTAGTAATCCAAAATTCTTTAAATGAATCAAATGGTCCATAAAACAAAAATAAAAAAGAAGAAAAAGAAAGTATATAAAAAGCGCAAAGAAAAGCAATAATTTTTCTTTTTAAAGGCCATTTATAATTACTTTTATTTCTTCTTTTAAACATAATTATTCCTCTTTACCATCATATTTTCCATCATTATTATAATCTATATATTTTTTATTTGTATTGTATTTAATAATACTTAATCCACTACCTAATGTAGCTTGATAATTATTATAACTAGCAACATTCTTATTATAAGTCTTTATATCAGATACAAAATAATTAATTACTTGTTCATAAATACTTTTATAATTTGAACAAATATTATTAATTTTACTTTCTGGATAGTATGCATCATCACATAACTTATTTAAATTATTAGTATTCTTTTCTAATTCATCAACTAAATTCTCATAATTAGATAATTTATTTTTTATTGCTAAATCATTAGTATACATAGTGTCATAATAAACATTTCCTAATACATTGTTATATAACTCATCTCTTACATTTTCAAAAACAGAAACATTAGTACTAAAAACTTCATAACTATTACTAACATCATCCATTCTTTTATAAGTCTCATTCCTATCATTTTTTAATCCTATTAAAAACGAAGAAACGCTTCCAGACACAATAAGAGCAAAACTAAAAGTCATTAAAATATAAGCTATTTTTTTACTATCCATCTATTATCACCTTATTTTAATTTTAACAAAATTACACTCTTTTGTATACAAAAATGAATTTATTATAAAGAAAAAACGTAAACCAAAATTAGTTTACATTTTTATATTAACTGATAATAGATTTTTCCTCTTTTTTATTAAGTTTCTTTAATGTATAGTTTTTAACTTTTCCAATATCTGTTCCAGTATAACTAGCAATATTTTCATATTTATTACCATTTTGTGAAAAATCATAATTTAAATATATTTCATTTCCATTAAATATCATTTTTAAATAACCTTTTTTACTAGAAGATGACCTATTTTCAACAGTATATTTTATTTCTCCTCTATCGCTAACATAATATATGTATACATTACTAACACAAATATTATCTACACAATGTTCATTTTGTAACTTTTTACTTGTATTTACTTTTGTTCCTTCAGGATATTTAGAGGTATCATATTTTTCAGTTTTAGGTTTTATTATAAAAGCTAATGAAAATAATATTCCAGAAAGAATAACAATACATATTACAATAATTAAATTTTTATTATTCATAGTAACTCCTTTTTTCATATATACCTCTTAATTCTAATCAGTTGTTCTTAAATATGGATCTTCCGCATTAGAATCAAATTTAAATGGACCATTAGCATCATCAACTGCTTCTGCACAATATTTATCATTAGTTGCTACTAATGTAACTTCTTCTGTACTACTACTATAGTTTGCCTTATAACCTTTATAATATCCTGTACAAGTATATTTTTGCCCAGTTGTTGTATCGGTATACATATAATCCTTATCTGCCTTATTTTTCTTTAAACCAATAACTTTATTAGAGTATTCATCTTTTTTATTTTTAAAGCATGTATGGAAATCACATCTTCTACTAATTGGTGCAGATGCTTCAGCATCATACTTACTACATGCTATATTATCAGGGAATCCCTTATCAACTTCTAAATAATGATACTCATAAAATCCTAAAATTCTATTTGTTTTTTTAGCATATTCTTTTCTATCATATCCAAAAGTTTCGTTAGCATTAACTCCATCACTAGATGTATCAATAAAATAACAATTTCCTCCACATAAATTTGCAGAAATATTTCCAATTATATAATCATTAATATTAACTCCATCATCAGTATCAGGATCTTCATCTGGCTTATAATCAACATACTTATGAGTACTAGTGATAGTTTTTCTATCATCTTCACACGTAACAAGTTCTTTAAGACCAGATGTTGTAATATTACCATGACTATCCTTTACATGAAGATATAAATTAACATTATTAGTTTTCATTATTATTGGATTTCCATCATCATCTTTTTCATCCGGACTTACATTATTATACAAATTTTCTATTGACTTCTCTAGTGAAGGTAAATTGTTGTACGTTGGTAAAACCAAAGCATTGGTCTCAGTAGTTTGAAGAACAGAATTAACTAATCTATTTGCAGTAATTGCATTAGTTGAAAAAGTACAATTATTATTAACAGTCTCACTATCATTCATACAATAAGTATAAGTATCAAATGGGTCTTCAATAGCAACTGTTATATTAACTTTTTTAAAATCAGTTTTTGATTGAGTCATTTCAAATTTCTGAATAACTGGTGCAGTATCTTCATATAATTGATAGTCAACCGTATTAGAAGTAGTCACATAATTCTTAGAGTCATACGCTTTAATATATAGTTCATACTCCTGACCATGATAATTTTTAGAAGAAACCCCTAAATCCTCCGAAATATTTTTTTCTTTATTTGGAGCAATTGTCTTACTGGTATCACTACACTTCTCACTACCATTTTTTTCTTTATAACAAAATTTCCATTTTATAGATTCTTTGCTACTATCATTATCAAAATCATCTTCAACTTTTAATGTTCCTTTAATATTCGAAACTGGATAATCAGCATCAGATGATTCAAATGTAGGATATCCACTAATTATAACTGGTGGTTTATTTGCATAGACTTTATAAGTTGCAGAATCATAAGTACTTGTATTAACTTTAGTCTCATTAACTTTTCCATTATATGAATCTCGAACAAATAAGTATACTTGTTGATATTGTTTCTCTGGTGTATCACTATTTGGATAATCTGCAACTACAGTATATTCCGTACCCTTACCGGTTGATGAAATTGTTGTTGAATACTTAGTATATGACTTACATCCTTTTTCATCGTTAACAGTTGAAAGACAATATGTAAGATTACTAACATCATCTAAATCATCTTTAACATTAAATTTAATAATTGCTTTTTTATTACCACCATCTTCTGCAGGACACAATTTAGTGTTAGAACAAGCATTAGTCGTAGAACTTTCAACAGTATAATCAGTAATTATAGGTGGTTTATTTGTATATATATTTGCATATACATAATCTTTTTCTGTCGTTGCTTTATATTCATCCTCAACATTAACACTATAATTTCTATCTTCTCCATCATACAACCCTGAAAAATTAATTTTAGGATTAGTTGAACTACTTCCATTTATATTGTTATATTTATACTCTGATAAAGTTTTACCTTTTTCACCTACTTTAACAACAATATTTTTGTCATCAGACAAATCATCACTAACTCTAATAGTAACTGTTGTATTTAAACTATTTCCGCCATCATAAAATTCTTTCTTATTCATGAAATCTTCTGAATTACTCTTAATATTAACACTCTCAATAACAGGTTTTTTATTAACATATAAACTATAGTTTAATGAATCTTTGCTTGTCTTACCATATTTATCTGTCATTTCAACAACATATTTTCTATTAGTATTTTTACCATCATAAGGTAATTTATTATCAGTCGCTTGAAATTTAAAACTCTTTCCGGCAGATGTTGCATATTCACTAGTTCCATAAGGAACATTACTATCTTTTGTATTGGAATAAGAATTATCATATGTTGTAATAGTAATATTATTAGCATCATCTATATCATCAACTATATTTAATTTAACTTTAGCATTAACATTTCCATCAACTGTATTATCTAAAGAGCAATATAAATTTGATTTAGCAGGACATCCAGTAGAATATACTTTTGAATTTTTATCATCAACACTACTTCTAACTAATACAGGTGCTTGATTCATATGAACATTTCCATATGTTAGAGTAATACTATCTTCATCACCATATTCATCAGTTGCTACTACTTTTAAATATCTTGGCTTACCATCATATTTTCCGGAGAAAGTTCCTCCATACTGATATGTATTTAAAAAGTCAGCATAAGATATATTAGAAGATTTTGTATTAGCAACAGGCTTTCCATTTGTAGGAGCATCTACTTCTTGAATAGACAACATAATATTATTGTTATCTGATAATTCATCAGTTACTTTTAATGTTATATAATAATCTAAAGCATTTCCAGAAATAGCATCACATGTATTAGCACCATTACAATAGTATTCAGCCATTCCCATGAATTTAGCATATTTAGAATGTAGTTTAGAGTCACCTGCTGAAATTTTAGGTGGTTGATTTTTATAAAAAGTATATTTAAACCCACATTCAGAGTTTTTATCTTTACATGAATCCATATTAGAAGTAACTAAACCACTACTATCTTTTACAAAAACCTTAAGATAATGCGTAGTTCCGTCTGGAGAACATACCCCATTATCACACATAAATTTATAATTTGTATATCCATTCTCATTGAAAAGAGAACTATAAGACTTATAATCACTATCTTTACAAGAAGTATCTTCAGTTAAACAAATAAGTAAATTTCCATAATCATCAACGTCATCATTTACACTTAATTGTACTCTTGCTGTAGGCATATTTCCTGGATCACTAGGTAATTTTTCAACAACAAATTTTTCAATTACTGGTGCTTGATTTCTATGAACTTTATATGTTAATTGTTTTTTATCATAATTTCCATCATCATCTATAACCATCAAATACATTGTAAAACTACTCTTACCATCATAATAAGAAAGTTTTTTAGAAAAATCTAAATTTTTTATAAAGTTATTATTACTACCCCAATCAAAACAACCACTTACCGTATCATCTGAATTAGAGCAAGCACTACTAGGATCAGGATAACTTCCTTCTTCTCCTTCTAAAACAACGTTATATCTTACTTTTAATTTTGATTTAGGAGTATCTTTATCAACTGCACTTATACTAAGTTGTACATCCAAAGAGTTATAATCTTTTCCAGATGCAGAAGATAAAACTGCTTTTGTAATATGTGGTGCCATCATCTCTTCATCAACTACAGTTTCACCTAAATCAGGATAGTTGTATTTATTATCAATTTGAGAAACATAATTTTTTCCAAGTTCGTTGTTAATATAACCAGCGTTCAACTCATCAGTATCAACATAAACTAAATCTGATTTTTTAAAATCAACAACATATTTTTTGGCATTTTTTCCATTTAACTCCGTAGATGTAGTTAATTTTACTCCACGAAAACCACCATTTTTCATTTTTTCAACAAGAGTTGCTGAATATTCTAAATCTCCTCCATTATTTTTAATAACAACATAAGAAGCTTCTTTTAAATACTCACCTTTATTAGGTGGATTATCAAAATCAGAATTATTCAAGAAAACCAAACTCATTACAATACATCCAGAATCGTTTGGTTTTTGAACATTCGTACTAGCCGCCCTAATCTTGTACTCTGCTTGAGAAATTAACTTAATAGCATCATTAATATATACTTTCTTAGTATTATCACTCAATAAATTAAGAATTGTTGGCAAAGAAACAGCTGCTAATATACCAATGATAACTATAGTAGCTAACAACTCAACAAGAGTAAAACCTTTATTCTTTTTTACCATAAGAAATATCCTCCTTATTTTTTAAATACAAATATTTTACTAAAAACATAATTTAAAACAATAACTAAAACTTGAGTAACTATAGTAAATATAAATACATTCAAATTAAGTTTAGTAACAAAAATAAACATAATTACCATTTCTAGTAAAAGAGTCGCAATACGAGAACTAAAGAAACTAACTATTTCTTTAAATATATTTTTATTCTTACTACTAAAAACAAATATTCTATTAGTAACATAAGCAAAAATAACAGATACAATCCAAGAAATAATAATTGAGACTTGTAATTGTAAAGCAACTTTAGAATCAAACACTGTTAATAATAAAGCCCATTTAGTAATTAAATTAACAAGAGTAGTACAAACTCCAAAAAATAAATATAAAAGTGCTTCTCTATATTTATTATACCAAGAAATGTTATTAGTATTTTCTATATATTCATCAATCAAATTAATCATATTTTTTGTATTACTTTCAAATTTTCTCGGAACAAAATTCTTACTTTTCTCAAGTAATTTACCTAATTTATTAAAATCTCTAAGTTCCATAATATAACCATCTTGTGAAAACTCTTTAACAATTTGTTTTTGATGGTCATTTGTATGTTCTTTATATTTAGAAAGTCTAGCTGCAGCAATGACTTTTTTATGATGTTTAATAGCAGTTAAAATTGAACCTGCTCCACCATGAGTTATAATTAAATCAGCTTTTTCAACATAATCTTCAAATTTATCTGCAGGTATTAAATCAAATATTTCCATATTAGGAGATTCATACTTAGTAAGACCTGCTTGTACAACAACTTTTTCTTTTATATTTCCTTTTTCAATTTCTCTATCAATTGCCTCAAGTAATCTAGGAAAACCTTTATCTTGAGTACCAAGCGTTACAAATATCATTAGAAAATCCACCCCCCATAAACAGCATTAGGATATTCTTTTAACATACTTTGCCATTGCACAATAAATAAATCAGAAACAGGATATAGAAGTTTACCTGTTACAGTCTTAGTAGAAATATTAGCAAATGTCTCTATAAAAATAATTTTCGTACCAAAAAACTTAGAAATCAAACATATTGGTCCAGCAGTATGCACACCTGTTGTTACTATATAATCTGGATGAATCTTAAAAAATAAGTATACACTTTTTATACAGTTCCAAAGTAGCTTAAAAGGATAACTTAACATATGATCTTTTGTTCCATAAGTTAAAAAGTAAACTTTATTTTTATATTTGTCCTTAAGCCATAAATTAGACTTAGTTTTTTCTGTAATTAAATTAAAATCATATTTATCAAACATACTCTGAAGTTGCATTAATTCATTTAAATGTCCCCCAGTAGATGCAACAAATAAAACACGTCTTTTACTCATTTATATCACTCTCTTCTATTAATGTAATCCATTCTTCTTTTACAACATCACTAGTAAATTTTTTTATTCCACGCCTTGCTGATTTACCAAGCCTAACCCTCTCATCATAATCATTAATTAAATCATTAATTTTCTTAATCATTGCACTATGATTTCTATTCTTTATCAAATATCCATTTTCTCCACTATTAATAATTTCTCTTGCTCCTTCTGCAGATGAAAATGCAATGCAAGGAACACCATGACTCATGGCCTCAATTAAAACTATCCCAAATGATTCAGTAAATGAAGTCATAACATATATTGAAGATTTATGTAAAATTTTATCAATGTAATCCTTTCCTTGAAAACCATGTAGAGTAACTTTACCTTCTAAATTATTCTTCGAAATATACTCTTCTAATGACTTTTTCTCTGCTCCATCACCTATAATATCAAGTACCCAGTCAGGATTTGTTTTCAAAACTTGCTTATACACTTTTAGCAAATCAATAAACCCCTTTTCTTTAGAAAGTCTACCAACACTTACAAGTCTTTTTTCTTCTAATGAGGAAGTGTTTTTAGGAACTCTATCAACTGAGTTTGGAATATAAACACACATACATTTCTTACCATCAAGTTTATGAGAATAATACTTCTGTAAATCATTAGAAACTACAACTAAGTAATCTAAATTTTTACAACTATTAATAACATTAGTAGCATACTTATCATTACCATGGAAATGATTGTGTTCCCAACCAATCTTTAATACTTCATCCTTAGCATAAGAACTTACCCAATAGTTAAATAAATCACGTGTACTAATCATTACATCACATTTTTTATTTTCAATATAATTAACCATTGTCTTTCTTCTAGCATATAAAACTTTTATTGAATAAAATCCTTCCTTCAAAATTTTTATAGGATTCTTCTTTCTACATGCCTCCATAAACTTTTCTCTATTTGGAACTATATCTTTATTTAAATATTTAATTTTAACACGCTTATCAATATCAAATGAAGGTTTATCGTATAATTTATAACAAACAGCAATCTCTATATCATAATTTTCACATAAGGCATTTGCTAGATTTACAATGCATTTTTCAATTCCACCATATCCTAAATGTAAAGCTAATATTGATATTTTTTTCATAATACCACCCTAACGTCATTATAACATTTTTTTCTATGTCTACCAATAGAATAGCAAAAAAAAAGTATTATTTTCTAATACTTTTCATACTTATTTTATTGTTGAACTGGAGCAACTGGTGCAACAGATGCAACTGGTGCTACTTGTGCTACTGGAGCAACAGGACTAACTTGTGCAACTGGAGATTCTACTGTAGCTGGAGCAACTGGTGCAATTGGTTGAATAACCGGTTCTTGAGCAACAACTTCTGGTTGAACATTAGCAACAGGAATTGTTGGAATTGTTTGTGTATTTGCAAGTAGATCTGCTCCACCATATATTTGATGACTTTCTTGATTAGTATTAACATCTGGAACAACACTTGGATCTGCTCCACCATAAATAACATGTTCTTGTGGTGCAGTTTGAGGTATCATTTGAGGAGCCTCTTGCATAACTGGTTGTGCATCTACTACTGGTGCACTTGGCATTTGCATATCCATTACTGGCATTTGTTGTACTTCAGGCATTGCATTCATTTGAGGTGCCTCTTGCATAACTGGTTGTGCATCTACTACTGGTGCACTTGGTACTTGCATATCCATTACTGGCATTTGTTGTACCTCAGGCATAGCATTCATTTGAGGTGCTTCTTGCATAACTGGTTGTGCATCTACTACTGGTGCACTTGGTACTTGCATATCCATTACTGGCATTTGTTGTACCTC
>CAKOZD010000015.1 GCA_934131175.1 uncultured Bacilli bacterium
TTTAAATCATATAGACACTTAAATTTATAATCGATAAGGTTTACTATAAAATCACCTCCTTTCCAGGAGGCAATATAACAGACTTTATAAATTAAAACAAATTGCACTTTTACGCTTTTCAAATACTATTTGAAATACAAATTATATTTTTTAACTTATAGTTTTTTTATTTTGATTAACTTTTTAAACATCTAAAGTCTATTTTAATAAAATTAATAAAAAAGAAGAGCTAAATTCTCTTCTTTACTACAAATTTATCGTTTACATAATTGACTATTACAGTATCATGTTCTTTTATTTGACCTTCAATTAGTAATTTAGATAAGTCAACTTCTATTGTTTTACCTACTAATCTTTTTAATGGTCTCGCACCAAAGTTTATATCATAGCCTTCTTCAATAAATTCTTTTCTTGCATTTTCTGTAAGTTCTATTTTGATAGACATATCTTTTAGACGATATTCTATTTGGGAAATAATCTTATCAAGTATCTTATTAATTGCTTCTTTTGTTAATGTATTAAATACTACTATTTCATCAATTCTATTTACAAATTCTGGTCTAAAGTATTTTCTTATTTCATCAAGTACAGCATTTTTGTTATTTTCTAAGACATGTTCACTTCCTAAGTTTGATGTCATAATAATTATTGTATTTTTAAAATCTACTGTTCGTCCATTTGAGTCTGTTACTCTACCATCATCTAGTATTTGCAATAGAAGATTTAAAACTTCCGGATGTGCTTTTTCTATTTCATCAAATAAAACTATACTATATGGATTTCTTCTTACTGCTTCTGTTAATTGACCGCCTTCTTCATATCCAACATATCCCGGAGGAGAACCAATTAATCTTGAGACACTAAATTTTTCCATGTATTCTGACATGTCAATTCTTACCATATGTCTTTCATCATCAAATAATTCATAAGCAAGAGTTCTTGCTACTTCTGTTTTACCTACTCCAGTTGGTCCTAGAAACATGAATGATGCGATTGGTCTGTTAGGGTCTTTTATACCACTACGTGATTTTATAATTGCATCACTTACAACTTGAAGTGCTTCATCTTGACCCATAACACGTTTTTTCATATCATCTTCTAAGTGAAGTAATTTTTCTTTTTCACTTTCTAATAGTTTTGTTACTGGAATATTTGTCCATTTAGCAATTATTTTACAAATATCATTATCAGTTACAGTATCACTTAGTAATTTATTTTTTTCTGTATTATTTAATGCTTCAAGTTCTTTTTCAACTCTTGGTATTTCACCATGACGTAGAACAGCTGCACGTTCAAGATCATACTTATTTTCTGCTTGGTCAAGTTCAAATTTTAAACTTTCTAATTCTTTTTTCTTTTTCTTAATGTTATCATTTAAATTCTTTTCTTTATTCCAAGCTTCAGTTAACTCACTTTCTTTTTCTTTCATTGAAGTAAGTTCTCTATCAATATCACTTTTACGTTTCATTGACATTTCATCTTTTTCTTTTTTTAGAGCTTGTTTTTCTATTTCTAATCGCATAATTCTATGAGTTAGACTATCTAGTTCGAATGGAACAGAATCCATTTGGACACGAATTGTTGCACAAGCCTCATCAATTAAATCAATTGCTTTATCAGGTAAGAATCTATCTGTTATATATCTATTTGAAAGAGTTGCTGCTGCAATAATTGCTTTATCTTGAATTGTTACACCATGATGTATTTCAAATCTTTCCTTTAATCCTCTTAAAATAGTAATTGTATCTTCAACATTTGGTTCTTTAACCATAATTTTTTGAAATCTTCTTTCAAGTGCACCATCTTTTTCAATGAATTTTCTATATTCATTTAAAGTCGTTGCTCCTATTACATGAATTTCACCTCTAGCAAGCATTGGTTTTAGGATATTTGATGTATCCATTGCACCTTCTGATGAACCAGTTCCAACTATCATATGAATTTCATCTATAAACATGATAATTCTTCCTTCACTTTTTTTTACTTCATTTAAGACATTTTTTAGTCTTTCTTCAAATTCACCACGATACTTTGCACCTGCTACAAGAGATGCCATATCTAGTTCCCAAATTGTTTTATCCTTTAAACTATTTGGTACATCTCCTTTTAAAATTCTTAAGGCTAAACCTTCTACTATCGCAGTTTTACCAACACCAGGTTCACCTATTAAAACTGGATTATTTTTAGTTTTTCTAGATAAAATCCTAGTTATACTTCTTATTTCTTCATCCCTACCAATAACAGGATCAATTTTTCCTGCTTTTGCATCTTCAACTATATCTCTTCCGTATTTTTCTAATACGTTTTCTTCTTTTTCTTGTGGATAACCATACATATTCATCACCCCTCAGTATTAATTATACTACTATTTTAGCACTTGTCAATATAGAGTGCTAATTATTTTAAAAAAAGAAAAATTAATATAAAAATTAATTTTCCGTCTTATTAGTTATCTGATTAATAAATATAGAAATACCTATTATTACAAAGATAAATCCAAAGAATAAGGATATTTTTTCAAAATTCATAGCCGTATTAGGAACATTTTCTAATTCTTCATATTTTATGCTTGAGGAAACATCTTTTTTTGAAATTTCATTATCATCTATAACTAATGATGTAGAACTTATAAATTTATTACTATCTGTTTCTGGTTTGTAATTATCATTTATTTTTGCTTGTATTTTTATATTATAGTTTTCATCGTAGAATGTGTCCTCATTAACCTTATCTGTTGAAATATAAATAACATTATCTTTTTCTGAAATTTTAAAATTAGATGTAACGTCTTCATTTGATTTATTAAATACTTTTATATTATTTTTATTGAAAGTAATATTTTTATCAATTGTAGTTTTTATTTCGAACTTTTTATATTTCTCAACAATTCTTTCGATTTTTGGTACTCTAATATTTAAATTATATGAAATGTCTTTCTTATTTAAATCTATTAAGCTATTTTCTAATTGTTTGTCATTATCCAATATATATGACTCTAATATAGTTTTTTCTTCATCATCAATATTTAATTCTATTAAGTTACTTTGATTTAATTCATCTACTACCGAAATATATATTTTATCATTTAATCCACTATTAAGAATTATGTTATTACTATTAAAATCAGTAAATGAATCATTTGTAAAACTATAACTTTTCTTTTTTATCTTAGACAATGAATTAATATTAAGTGTTATTTTAGTTTTATTTTTTGTTTTTATAGCAGATGCTTTTACTTCAGGTTTTGTATTATTAAAATTAAATTCTTTTGATATAGTTTCTACTGTTTCATTATTATTCGCATCTTTTATACCAGATTTTATCCAAATATAATATGTACCAGTTAGATTTTCAAAATCACTTTGAGGTATTTCAATTGTTTTTATTCTTTCATCAACATTACTTAATGTTAGTGTTTTTTCATAATATGGCTGTTCTGTATTAGATGAAGTTACAGCATAGTATAGTACTTGATTTCCAGGAATATATGATTCTTTATCTTCAACATTTATTTTTATTTGTTTTGTTTTTGTATAATTTTTATCTTCTGTTGGAGTAAATGAAATAGTTGGTTTAACATTATCTGTTTCAACGTCATTAACTGTAACATTAATTGTTGTTTCAATTTTATTATAATTTGTATCAGTATCCTGTATTAATGTGATACTTGCATTTTCCTTTTTCTTTGCTGTTAGTATAAGCTTTTCTTCTTCAACTTTGCAAGTTATAGCATCGTTTGCTGAAGATTTACATGTAACATTTCCTTTAGAATTAGTATTAAAATTTGTGCTTGTCGCAACATTTAGTGGAATTTTAATATTACTATCAATAATTAATTTTGGATTAATTTTATTTATTTTGATACTTGTACATGAACTTGATGCTTGATTTAGATTATTTGTTAATTTTGATGTTGCTTTTACATAATAGTTTCCTGCATTAATTGGTACTATGTCGATTGCACTTTTACAATTATTATCAGAATAATATTTATATGTATACTCTAAAGTAAGATTTGTTTTATTGTTTGGTGCTTTTGCAGTTGGAGTATTTGGCTCAACATTTTTCCCATTATAATTTGTCTCTTTAGGTTCTAAAGAAATTATTGGATTTCCTCTATTAACTGTTAATTTAGAACATTTAGAATTTGATGCATAGTCAGAATTTCCAACCGATGTTGCTTTTACTGAATAATTACCAGTATTAATTATTTCTTGTATTTCATTTTTACAAGATTCATCTGAATAATATTTATATGTAATGTCTGAATTACTTTTTGATGTTGCATTATTTACTGTTATTTTATTTCCTGTATATGTTGTTGTATTGTCTTGGAATGCAATAGTATCAAGAGTCTTTAATGTTTCATCTTTACAGTTTCCATACCTATCACAAATTTTAACTGATTTATCTGAACTTGTTAGTGTTTTACTTAGAGTTTTTTTATCACTAGATAATGTCCAACCAGACACAGGTTTTATATCTTCTTTTGAAGTAACTATAGCAACACCGTCTGTGTATTTAATAGTATATGTTGGGCTTTGTAAAACATTAGTTGATGTTGTGTAAATTTTATAAGTATTAGTACTATCATATTTTTGTGAAGCATAGCCTAAGTACATTTTATTATCTTTAAACGAAACTGTTTCTAATTCACCTAATCCTGTTGGTGTTTTATATCTCGCTACTAATGTTCCAAAATATGGAGATGGTGTTCCATCACTATTATATTTAGCATTATAAACATATATTGTTCCACTATAATCATCGTCATAACAATATACTTGATATGTTCCTGGACATTTTGCTGATTCTCCCACCTCAAATGAAGTTACATATAAATATCCATTATTATAATCCAATCCTTGACCTGTCTCTGTATGTGAAATTGGAAAACTATCTTTTGTATTTGCAAAACTACTATCTGTTACTAATGCTGAACCATAAGCCTTAACAAAATATCTATCATCTAATTTATCATAGCCAATAGCTGATATTGAAGTACCTAATATTTCTTTTATTTTTATTACTCTTGATGCTCCACTTTTAAAAATTGATGGATTAAATTCCCAAACCGTTGCATACTCATCTGGACCAACTATTAGAATTTTATCTGTTTTTGAATTATATGTCATATCATTGCCATGACCCATATTTCCATAGAGATAGCCCAATTGTGTTTTATAGCCATCTCCTCCATATCCAAATAATATTCCTTTAGTAGGATTAGAATTATTACTTGAATAGAAAAATAATTTATCATTTGCCATAGTAAATCCTTGCATTTGTTTATATGTATAGCCATCAAACGTCTTATTTAAAAATTGATATTTAGAAAATTCTGATAATTGCAAGTTTATTTTTGCTTTGTCATCAGTTACATCACTTTTATTTAATGTTATTACAGGTCTTATTCCTCTTTTTTCTGTTTTTAGTAAAGGTCTATTATTCCCATATTCAGTTACTGAATAGGCATATGATGAATTTTTTTCATGAGATGTATTTGTCCAAAAACCTGCAGTATTGTAACGTTTTCCATTTATAAAATATTGAGCATTTTCTCTTAATGCAAGGAGTGTTGCACCAGAATCAGTATGAATACTTTCAGCAGTTCCATCTGAATTAAATCCTGGCTTTTTACTTAATTTCATTAATGAATATACTTCTTCTTCTGAAATAATATTTATATTTCCTTGATATCTTGTCCAACTGCTTTTAATATTATTAAGTTGAGTTTTATAATTATTATATGTGTCACTTATATAATTATGATTTAACATAACTTTTATAGTTGTATTTGATGCCTTAGAATCTTCTATAACCAAAAATCTATAACAAGTTTCATTTTGATTTGTAGTTGTCCAATATTTTTTGTAATTACAAGTTGTTTGATTTACTGGATTATAATAAACATAGTCTCCTACTCGATATTCTTTGTTTTCTGTTGCATTTACATCTGTTACTGCAAATATTAAAAACAATAATATTAATAACTTACTCTTTTTCACATTCTCACCTACTATTATTAAGTTGATTATATCATATTAATTTATAAATAAAAAAAGATTATACTAATTTTTAGTACAATCTAATAGTATCGAATTATTGTTTATTTGTTTTTATTAATTCTTTTAAAATATCATTTGTGTATGTCTTATCGTTACTTTCAACAATCTTTCTTACTTTACTTTGCCAATCACCACTGTGTACAACTCTATCTACTCTTTCATCATTCATTAATACCTTTTTAGTAAAATGACTTAATCTATAAAAGTCACCTATATCTAATACATATATTGCATCTCCAGTCGATACTTGACTATTACTAACATTTTTATAGAATTTTTCTAATATTACTTTTCCATTTGGGTAAATATAACCTACATATCCATCAAACGTTTCTTTTCCCTTTACTCTAAATAATGGATTAGTAGTTGCGAAGAATTCTTTCTTTTCCATATATAAATCAAGCATTCTTTCACGTTTTATTTGCTTTTCTTCTTCTGTTAAATGTTTAGTATTTTCTCTTATTCCTTTTGTTATACTACTTTCAATTTCTTCTTCTGGAAGAATTTCCCAATTAACAGTTAATTCATTTAAATACTTTAAAACTAAACTTTCGACTTCATCTAGATTGAGACCAGAAAAATCAAATTTAGAAAAATCAATCATTTTAAGTTTTGGATTTTCTACCATCATTTTTCTAAACCTTTGATAGATACTATTAGGTGTTACAACAATACCATCTGTTCTTTTATACTCAGGTATATTTTCATTATCAACACTACCTACTTTTATTCTTGGAGTTATTGCTGTTTTTCTTTCTTTATTTTCTCTAAAGTAGTTGCTTATGTAATAAATATATCTTTGTTTATCTTCTATGTCTTTAGATAATTCAGCATTAAGTATAAATTGGTTTACTATATATAATTCTAATTTATCTTTATCAATTACTAAGTCATCTACATTTATACTATGAGTAAATAAGTAGTTTAAAATTTCAGGGGAATGATTAATTATTTTTCTAAAGCTTTCTGCTAACTTTTTGCAATACTCTGAAACATTAAATTTTTTAGCGTTTTTAAAAAGTTCATCTACATCTATATCTAATCCTTTTTTCTTATAAGATGCTTGTAGTTGTGCCTTCATAATTATTCTATTTTTTTCTGACATATGTTTATCATTAATTCTTTTTTCAATCTCTAAAATATTGTTGTAGTAGCCCTTTTCAACCTCATAATTTTTATACAAAAACGGAAAGTTTTTCTTAAATTTAGAGTCATTTGTAATTAATGATAATTTTTTTATTCTTTTTTCAAATTCTGGTTCTAATAATTCTATTGCATTTGTTAATTTAAGTGCTACATCATCCAAAGATACTGATGGGTCATTTAATACATTAAAAGTATTTAGATTATATATTAGTGAACTATAAAATCCAGATGGAGAAAAGAATATTTTCTTTTCAAGTGTTTTTTCATCTGAAAATACTCCCATTGTTTTAAAAAATTCTATTCTTCCAATATCTGTTATTGAACTTAAGTAATCTAAATACTCATCAAATGCTCTTTCTATATTTTTTGTTAATTTATTTTCATTTCCTGTTAAACCTAATAAATCATTGTATAAAATATTTATTGGCGTAGAAATTGGTATTCCTTTATTTACTATTTCACTTATTTCTGACATGTCTTATCTCCCTCTTGTAATTAAATATGTTACAGAAATATAGAAAAAAAAGCAAGAAATTATATTATTTTTTCCTGCTTTTCAACAAAACTTTCTTTTTTAATGTTTCTATATGATCACCAAAATAGTAGATTAATGAGTCATTATTTTCATAACAAATATAATCTTTATTTTCATTTAATTTTTCTTCTAATGCATCATCTGATTTAGTTATTTCATCTACTAATGTTCTTAAGTACTCATCATCACATTTTTCTACAAATTTTGGTTTTTTAAATGTATTTGTAAACCTTCTACTTCTATGTATTTCTGTATTACCTATATAATAAGTATTTCTCCAGTTATACCTAAAAGAGTTTTCATCTTCTTTTAATTTATGTACTACCGTTGTTCTTTTTGGTATGTCATAAATTCTTAAATTAACTACTTTACGCAGTCCTATCATATAATATATTTCATCTCCTATAGAAGTTATTATATTATATTTTATAATATTTTCAAGTAATTATTTTACATTTTATTATTTGTCATATTTTATTACTTTTAATAATTTCCATTTACTTGTCCACTTAGTTACTTTCTTTTCATAGTCTTCTTTAGTAAAGTCTATTTTTACTGGACGAAGTATTAAATTAAATAAATCATTTAAACCATATGGTGCACATACAATTAGTTTATTATTTTCCATCCTTACTCCAAGACAAGTAATTGTTGTTCCCCACTTACTAATAGCATCTTCTACTGATTCATATTCTTTTCTATTAGTTTTATATTTTTCGTTATACCAAATATGTACTCTCTTTTCATTTTTTATATCAAATTTTAAATCTAAATACTTTAATCTCTCTTCTAAATCTTTGATAATTATATCTTCTTTTTCATAGCTTGTATCTTTATCATAATAAACAATATCATAATCTCCTATTCCATAGTCTAAATCATAATTATGATAATAATTAAATACTGTTTGATTAATACAACCTGCTGCTAGATAGTAATTTTTAAAGTCTTGATTTTCTTTTGAATATTGTTCCAATACTTTTAATATTTCTTTAATTTTTTCACTTTTATTTAATATACTTTCTAATACTAATAATTGTTCATTTAATGATTTGTTTTTTCCTTCTAACATAACTACTCCTTAGTATATTCAATATATAATTCCTTTAAGTGTTTTCTTTTTAAAACTTTATTTATTCCATCAACACTTATTTCTGTATAAACTCTTTCTAATAACCTCTTCATGCGTTCATCCATTCTAGCTCTATCTTTTGTTCTATTCCAGTATGATAATTGATATTCTTTGGTCCAATTTTTCCCTTCATATGTTATACCGGCTGATAGAGAGTCACATACCATTTCTAAAAAATATTTAAAGGGAATTAATGGAGTTGGATTAGGTGCTCCATAGTCATACCAATATTCATAATGATGTTTATTACAATTTATATGATGAATCCAGGCAAGGCTGTAACCAACTTCTCTTTTACAATTCATTATTGGACTATATGTACCTTGATAATATTTTACACCCTCTAAAAATTCTACTGGCATATATTTTGACAAGTCATGCAAAAGTCCTTGTACTGGTATTCCTACTCTACAGCAAAGACAAAATACTTTAAATCTATGTTTATTTACCGTATTTAAATGTCCAAAGAAATTTCTTATAGACATTTTATATTCTTTTTTATCATCCATACTATCACCATTATTATTATACAAAAAAATGAAGTCTTTTTCTAGGACTTCAATACTAATAAGAAATATTAAATTCAACTAAAGTATCTTTTTTTATATAGCCAATATTTTCATATAAATGATTAGCATTATAATTATTACTTTCTGTATACAAAATACAAGTATTTTTATTTTTTAGTAGGTCATTTGTTAGATAGGAAACTAAGTAACTAGCATAACCTTGATTTCTTTTATCTTTTTTTGTATATACATGAGTAATTTTTGCGATTGAATTATTTATTGTATACCCAGCAATTGATACTACTCTTTCCATTTCATCCTTATTTATATAAAAATCATTATTCATGAAATAGTCAGTATCTAGAAGTGCTTCATTAATACTTATTTTATTGCCTCGATCGAGTTCACTTTCTTGCCATATCTTAGCAACTTCTAATTTATCTTTATAAGTTATTTTAGATATAGTTCCTACTTTTTTTTTGTTATTTATATTGCTACATTCATAATAATTTATTTTATTAATATCTTTTATTTCTAATAATTTACTTATAGTGATATATAATTCGTTTTTACATGTTACCTCTTTTATACTTTTATTTTTTATTATTTTTACTATTTCTTTAATATTATCTAAACTAATATTTTCTTTTGTCCATATCCAAGATAATTTTTTGTATATTCCTACTATATAACTTATATTATCTGTGTAAAATAAACTATTATCTTCAGGCATTCTGTATAGTAAATGAAATAGTTTTTTATCACTTTCTTTTTTTATTATTTTATCTATATCCATATACCCTCCAATATTAATATAACATTTATCCACAGAAAAAGTGTAGAATTTCTACACTTACTATTAAAAGAAACTGTTATTATCTGTATGTAATTTATATAATAAATAATCATTGTTATAATTATAATTCATATTCATTTTAGTTGGTTCATTAATGTAATTATTTCCATTTTTTATTTTTTTATCATAATACTCAAATAATTCTTTAAATCTTGCATAGTGAACTATTTCTCTTTGTCTTAGCCATAATAATGGTCCTATTACATTAGGGTCATCTGTTAAATCTATCAAGTTTTCATAGACTGCTCGTGCTTTTTGTTCAGCAGCCATATCTTCTGCTATATCAGCTAATGGATCACCTGTTGTTGCAAAATAAGTAGTTGTAAAAGGCACTCCGTTGGCATCTGTTGGGAATAGTGCTTTTGCGTGTTCTGCATAATGAGAATCAAGTCCTGCTTCTTTTAATTCCTCTAATGTAGCATCTTTCATAAGCTGATATATCATCGTCTCAAGCATTTCAACATGACCTAGTTCTTCTGTTCCAATATCAGTAAGTAAAGCTTTTCCCCTGTCATCTGGCATAGTAAATCTTTGATTTAAATATCTAAGTGCCGCTCCTAGCTCGCCATTTGCGCCGCCATACTGCGTTACTAAATATTTTGCCATTTTCAAATCTTTTTTATCAATATTTATTGGATATTGAAGTTTCTTATTATATTTAAACATTCTTTACCTCCCATGGCCAATTATTAACCCAAGTAAACTCTTTTGTACTATTTACTTCAGAAACAGATAATGGTCCATATTTATTTTCATATTCTGAAGTAAGTTTTTTGCATTTTTCTTCATAATCTTTAAAAAGCATTAGCATACTAGTATCATTTGGGTGTAAATCTAAATATAAATTTAATTCATGAGCTGCAAATGAAATAGATTCTAATTCATAAAGTAATTTTTCTTGGTCGTTTCTAGCCATTAGTTTTTGAGGTCTATAATTTTTATATTCACTATATAAGTTTGAAAATAAATTTCCTTTCAAATATCCCTCTGTTGGACTATATAAATTAGTATTATAGTCTTTGTTACCTATTTGTGGGTACTCACGATAAAAATCATTAAAATAATTATAGTTATTCATAATATCTCCCTTCTTTTTAATTTATGACAAATTCATTAGTCTGCTACTATTTTGATTATAAAACTTATTGTTATATTAATTCTATTTACTTCTTTAAATAACACATAAACAACAATACATTGACTAAATCCTTGATAATGTTTAAAATAAATCATTAAAAGGAGATTATCATGGAAAATATAGAGAATATAAATTATATTGATATTTATGCTAAAAAATTACTTCAAGATATAAAGTATCGTGTTAGACAGCAACAAATTGTCTTATCAGGAGATAGAGAAAAAGAAGTTGATGCAAAGATGCTTGAAGTAATAAAGGATTTATGCAAAGTAAATGCAAGTAATACTAATAAATTAAATTCAACATATAAATTGTTTCCATCTAATAACGAAAGTGAAAGTGATAGAATACTAAGTTCATTAGTCTTATACTATACTGGTTTATATGAAGATAATTTAAAATTATTAAACAATTTATTAGATAATGGATATGTCTTTGGACATAAGCCGTATGATCTTAACTTGTTTGCTCTTGTTAAAGAAATATCTAGTGAATTTGAGGAAGAAGATTATATTAGACTATTAAAAGAACAAAGTGAAGTATTTAAATATTTTTATAGAAGTTTAGATAAGGATAATTTGTCTTCTGAAAAAGAAATAATAAAAACATTTAAGGATATTTTAAAAAAAGATGAATATGTTGCTTTTGAGAAAAAGGATGGTCGTTATAGAAGATGTATTAATCATTTTTTAACAAAACAAGGAATTGAATTATTTGGAGAAGATTTTATATTAACTGCGAGTAAAGAACAAAAATCAAATATTATTTCTAGTGCCTCTGACATAATGGAGTGGGATGAAATTAATAGACTAAGACTAATTAACTTAGTTAAGAATAGGAATTATCAAGCAAGTGAGGCTTTACTTTTTAGAGAAGAATTATTTAATAATTTTACAGATGATGAAATTATTAAAATAGAAGAAATATATAATGATTCAGATTCACATTTTGATTATTATAATATGAAATTACATGAAATTGAATTTGATAAAATAAGAAGAAAATTATATGGTGAAGAACCAGTAAATGATAAAAATACTATATTTAGTAAGTTATTAAGAAAATTAAAGAAAAATTAATAACTATAATTATGCACCTTTTTAGAGGTGCTTTTTTCTCGACTAGTAATAATTGACGAAATCGTTGTTTTGTGGTATAATATGCAAAACAATGAGGGGGAGATTTGTTTGAGTAAGAAAGTGTATATTCCTAATTCAGCAAATGAAGTTATAATTGGAAGAGAAGGAAAAAAGATTGAAAATGTAGAAGACCTTGAATTAGTTGGTCGTGGTATTGATGGTATTGTTTTAAAGCTTAATGAAGAAAAAGTTATAAAAATACTAAAAGATAATATTGAATTACAAAAAGAATTAAACAAAATGACTTATGAAAAAGTCATTAAATTCATGGATGATTTAGATTTAAAAAGAATAATTCAACCAAGAGATATTTTATATAATAAAGATGGAGTTTATGTGGGATATGTTATGGACTATGTTCCTGATATTACTTCTGAAAAATACAAAGGTACACCAACATATAGAGAACCTGGAGACTTTACTTGTGGAGACTTAATCGATTCATTCAATGACTTTGAAGAGGACTTTGCAAGATTAAGTGAACAAAAGGTTCAAGCAAAAGATATTAATGATGGTAGTTATCTTTTCTCACGTGATTTTATGTATTTATGTGATATGGACAAATACTTATTAGATTGTAGAGCAAATGACATTAATCGTGCTAGACTTAACTATACTATTGCTAGATTTTTATGTTTAGAGATGAAAAAGAATAGAAAGCTTTCTAAAGATGACGTTAAAACTTTAAATGCATGGGTAAAGAAAATGTCTAATTCTTATTCATTTAAAAAAGATTTAGAACAAGAAATAGGTATTGATTATCGTGAAAGAATCGGAGATTATGCCGATGAAAAAGTAAAATCCATAATAAAACATAGATAAAATACTAAAAAAGTGCAAGAAAATACGATTTATACTTGTCAAATGTTAATTTTATTGATAGAATATTCTTGTACTTTTGAAATGGCGCCCTTGGTGAAGTGGTTAACACGCTAGTTTGTGGCACTAGTATGCAAGAGTTCGATTCTCTTAGAGCGCCCCAGTTTGAAAGTTAAACCAATTCGTTTGAGTTGGTTTTTTTATAAATTTATAAAAAAGGCATACCTTTGATTGGTATGTCTTTTATAGTCTATAAATTTTTTCTACTTTTACATTATTTCTTCCAGTCTCTTTTGCTTCATATAATTTTCCATCTGCAGCTTCTATACAATTATTTATGAAATTTTCTAGTTCTTTATCACTGCTTGGTAAACTAACATTTTTAGGAAGATTTACAACACCAGCACTGAAAGTTATTTTTGATGAGTCATCTAATGAGCCATCTTCTTTTAATCTATATATTTTTCTTGCTTGAGTTTCTCTTATTTGATTTAATCTTTTTTCTGTATTTACTGCATTAATATTTTTTAATAATAAAAGTATTTCTTCCCCACCAAATCTATAGATTCCATCAATTGGTCTATCTGGTTTACCAGTTATTGGATTTACATTATGTCTTGTATTATTTTTTAAAAATGTTGCGATGTCTCTTAGTACTCTATCTCCTGCTAAATGACCATATGTATCATTTACTTGTTTAAAATGGTCTATATCAATTAGAGCCAAAGAAAATGGCATTGGTATATTTTTATATACTTGTAAATAAACTTTTAAGTCTTCATAAAGTTTTTTCTTAATTGGAATATTCATTGTCTGGTCTGTTTCTAACTCAGCTATCTTTTGTTTATAATCTGTAACATCATGATATTTATAAACATCTAATCCATCTTTAGTATAAATATATTTTCTTTGATAATACCTTCTTGTAAGTGTATCATAATATTCCTCATTACCAATACATCTAAGATTCTTTATATATTCAGCTTTATCATCTTCTGGATATACAACTACTCCACTTTTTCGCTCAACTATATATATTAAGCAATCAGAAAAGAAATTATCAAATGTTTCTATATCCATATATACTCCCCCTAACGTTTAGCATATTATATACCTTTTTTTATTTTCTTGCAATCTTTTGAAGAGTATATCCTAATTTATATGGAATATCTTCAATATAATCAAAATCTTCTGTGAATAAATCTTTATCTGGCAATTCTGTCTCAAGTATATTGCTGCCTATTACTCTTCCATCGTCTTCTAATAAATTTATTACATTTTCTTTTAATGCAATAGATTCTTCAATATCATCGTACCATTCTGGAATATTAGAGATAAATATAATATCATGTCTTTTTCTGTTCTTATTTTGTTTCTTCATTATATTTATATTTCTAAACTTAAGTTCATATGTCTTTAATTTTTCAATTAATTCATCTTTTTCTTCTTTAATTATACTATTTTGTGGTTTATTTATATGGTGAGCTATTGGGATAGTATTGTATCTATTAGTTAAACTTTTCCAAAACAGATATGCTTGTTCTTCACTCTCAGTTGTAATATTTTTTTTAACAAATTCAAGTAATTTTAAAATATAATTACTATTTAATGGACCCTTTGGATAAAAATATTCTTTTAAATATAATAAATTCCATTTTCTTAGATAGAAAAAATATTTAGTTAAAACGTTTATATCAAATGTTTCTACTTCTTTAGCATTCTTTAATAAGAAATAAAATAATTGATCAGAACTTGCTAGTACGGTTAAGACTTTCTTATTTTTTACTTCTATATCTTTAAATAAAAGATTTAGGTTTTCATTTGTTCTTGTATAAATATAATCATATTGTGGTAATGACTTTTTGTAATCTTTTATTAATAGTGATGTATTTAAAATATCCTTTTTTGTCTCCTCTTTAAGCATACTTATCCCTTCTTTTAATGTTGCATATTATATATCTTTCTTAATAAATTGTCAAAAAAACTATAATGATTTCTCATTATAGTTCTTTTATTATCTGCAATTATTATTACCATTATTATTTCCAAATCCCCAGAATAGGAAGAAAATAATTATAATTATTATGAATATTGCCCACCAACCATTATTTACACTATCATTATTGTTATTATTTCCTGTTGTATATATTGGATATGGGTATGCATAATTGTACATAAACATTCTCCTTTCATTTTATTATATTAGGAATATTTATGTTTGTTAATTATTCTACGGTAACAGACTTTGCTAAATTTCTTGGTTTATCAATATCAAGTTTTTTCAAATCTCCTACATAGTATCCTACTAATTGTAGTGGTGGTACTGTAAGAATTGCTTGAAAGTAATAACTTGTTTTTGGTACTACATATTTTTTATGATGATTTTTTATTGTCTCATCGTTTGTTATTGTAAATACTTTAGCTTTTCTTGAATCTACTTCAATAACATTAGATTCAGTTTTATCTTTAATTCTATCATCTGTAATGATTGCGAATACTGGAACACCTTCCTCAATAAGTGAGATTGTTCCATGTTTTAATTCTCCTGCTTGATATGCATCACTATGAGTGTATGAAACTTCTTTTAGTTTTAAGCTTCCTTCTAAACACATTGCGTAGTCTATTCCTCTACCAATATAGAAAACATCTTTATTTTGATATATTTCTTTAGAAACACTTTCAAATTCTTCTTTATCTTCTAATACTTTCTTTAATAATTTAGGTAAGTTTTCAGCCTCTTTTAATATTTCATTATAATCTTTTTCAAGTCCTAATGAATTTGCTGCTTTTAAAGCAATTAGTGAGAATACTGCTACTTGTAAAAGATATGCTTTAGTTGTTGCAACTGCAATTTCTGGGCCTGCTTCTATGAACATTACATGTTTTGCCTCACGTGCTATTGTACTTGTTTTAACATTTACAATTGCTAGTGTATCAATATCTTCTTCATGAGCTTTACGCATTGCAGCTACTGTATCTGCTGTTTCACCTGATTGAGAAACTAAAATTACTAATGTTTTTCTATCATAAATTACTTTTTTATATCTATATTCACTGGCACATTCTACTAAACACTTAATATTTGCTTTTTCTTCTAATAGACTTTTACCAATCATTCCTGCATACATTGCACTACCACAAGCAACGATATGAATTTCTTCATATTTTGATACATCAAATACAGACTCCATATTATTTATGTATCTATTTAGAGTTCTTGCTAGAACAATAGGCTCTTCCATTATTTCTTTTAACATATAATGTTTATATGAACCTTTATCTGCTTCTTCTGCTGTTATGTTTGCTGCTTGAATATCTTTTTTTATTTCTACTCCATCTTTATAGGCTTTAATTTCCTTAGCAGTTAATTCTACTATTTCATTGTCTTCTAATAAAATATATTTATTTGTATAGTTTATAATTGCTGCTATGTCTGACGCTATATAATTTTCATCTTCTCCTACCCCAATTATTAATGGAGAATCTTTTCTTACTGCATATAATTTATCACTATCTTTAAAAATTATTCCAAATGCATAAGAACCTTTTAATTCTTTTAATGCTTTTGTAATAGCATCAATTGGGTCTTTCTCATAATATTTATTTATAATAGCACATGCTACTTCTGTATCTGTTTCGCTTTTAAATTCTACTCCATCATCTATTAGTTTTTCTCTTAATTCTTCTGCATTTTCAATAATACCATTATGAACTAATGTTACATTTCCTACTTGATGAGGATGAGCATTTTCTTCAGTTGGTTCTCCATGTGTTGCCCATCTTGTATGAGCTATTCCTATGTTTCCATTTAAAAGTTTAGTATTCTTAGTTTTGTTTTCTAAATCTTTAATTCTTCCTATACTTCTAATTATTTGAATTTCTTCATTTTCCTTAATTGCTATTCCACTTGAATCATATCCTCTATATTCAAGTTTTTTCAATCCTTCTAATAAAAAGTTTACAGGTTGTTTTTTACCTATATATCCTATAATTCCACACATATATATTTTCCTCCACTATTAAAACATATGTGAAGATATATATATTGTTGTAATGTTGATTTTACTTTTTGACATATATCTAACGAACCACTTATCCGTAGTAGAATCCGCCGAATATTTCGATAACTACTAACCTCGTCATCCTATTATAGACCTGGCGCTTCAATGATTTTTACAACCTTTCTAGAATCATCTTGTAATTAAGTATACTAAAAAAAAGAAGAATTTGCAAATTACCTTTTAAATTCTTCTTCACCTATAACATAATTTAGTTTTTCACTTGTATCTTTATTTTTAGTTATTAATTCATCTTCTGTTTGAGATGTAGTTTTTGCTGTTCTAAACTTTGATTCTATATTTACTGAATTATTTAGATATGTTTCTTCTTCTTTAGATATAGTTTTATTTTGTACTTTTTCTTGTAATTCAGTTAAATATTCTGTACTTCCTTTTATTACTAAGTAATTATTTTCTGTCTTATAAAATTGATAGAAAGTTTTATTGTCATTTTGTACCATTATATAAATATTATAGTCTTTATTTACTCCTGGTGTAATTACACATGTTCCTTCTTTTATATTTCCATTTATTTTTAATGTTTCACGTTGAGTGTATATTCTTTTTACTAGTGAGATACAACTAGCTTGGTTTTCATTGTTTACTTTATAAAACTTTGATGTTTTCTTAGGAAACATTACATCATACATACTAAAGAACATTGTTATTAAAAATAATAAGTAGATTATTATTGGAATAACGAAGTTTACTCCACCTTTTTTAGCACATACTTGTTCTGTTGCGAAGTCGTCACTATATTCTTCTTCTTTTTTTATTTTTAAAACTCTTTGTTTTGCAACTGCTATATATATTGGGTTAAATAAAAGACCTGAAAAAATCATAGAAATAATTATAAATACTATTAAATATTTAGTAAAAAATTTAATAAATATTCCTGTTATTATTAGACCTATAATACCAGTTATGTATAACTTTCTATATAGAAAATATATCCAACTTAAAAGTAATGCGTAAATATTTATTTTTTTTCTTGCAACTACTTTATAATCTTCTCCAATATATGCTTCTAAAAATCTATCATCTTGAAAGTCAAAAAAACCTGTTTTTTTAGAGTTTTCTGTTGTTGTATCTGTTGAGAAAGCTTGTATTTCTATATCGTCATTTACTGGTTCTTCATCTTCTTTTAATAAATCCACTTCATCGTCATTAGTAAAGTTTTCTTTGTTATTGTCATCATCATAATTGCTTGTATCATTTGGGTCATTAAAGTATCCACAAACAGTACAAAACATTTCCCCTTCTTTTAGACGTTTACCACACTTTTTACATACCATATATTTCTCCCTTTTATTCTTCTCCTAATCTTTCAATATTAATTTTATTTTCAATATTGTATTCACTTAATTGTTCTTCAAATAATTTATCAAATTCAGGCATACTCTTTTTTATTACATCTGGATAGATGTTTTTACTATTCATAATTGCTGTTTTAAAATCAATTATATTTACTTCTTTTCTATTATCAAATAAAGCATTTGAGAAGGCTTGTTGAACTATTGTTAGTGAAACATCAGGATAACGTGAGCCTATTTCATATATTCTTTTATATTCACTAGTAATATCTGTAATAAAAGCCATTATTCTTTGTTGAATATATGGAGAATATAACATTTTTGCTCCTGTTCTATATTCTATCTTTGGAAGTGTACCAATTAATATTTGAATATTTTCATCTCTTGTTGGTTCAAATATTTCTACTTTTTGGAAACGTCTTACAAAGGCTTTATCTCTTAAAATATATCTTTCATATTCTTCTGTAGTTGTTGCTCCAATTACTTTAATATCTCCTCTATCAAGAGCTGGTTTAAACATATTGGCAAAGTCTAATGCTTCTCCTTTTGTTCCCATAAGAGTATGAATTTCATCTATAAATAAAATTAACTTAGTCTTATCTTTTAATTCATCAATTAATGTTTGTACTTTTGATTCACCTGTTACTGGGTCTGTTCCTAAAAGGGCTGCAGTATTTACTTTTATTACTTGATAACCTTTTAAAACATCAGGTACTAAGTTTCTTTGAATACGATATGCAAGACCTTCTACTGTTGCAGTTTTACCAACACCAGGTTTACCTATTAATACTGCTGATTTATCAGGTGTTAATAAGATTAGAATTAATTGTTTAATTTGTTCATCTCTTCCTATTGCTGGGTTAGTAATATAATTATTCTTTTGAAAATTTTCTCCATAGTTTTCAAGAATACTTATTCTTTTTTTCTTTATATCAAAATTTTTTTCAACTCTTTTGTCAAATTCTTCTTCTAAATTCATAGTATCACTCCACAATCTCTTTAATATTATAACACATTTTATTTTTTCTTAGCAATTACCTTAGGTTTACCATATGGATTAACATGAATAACTGTCAAATAAATTTCTTCAAATTTCTCTTCTATTTCTCTTTCTAAGTGATTGGCTATTTTATGACTTTCAAATGTTGTTAAGTTTCCATCTACAAATATTGTAAATGATATTTGGTATTTATAACCTACTGGTGTTGAATTAAAATGTTGTATTTTTTTCACTTCTTTATGTTCTTTTATAAGAGTTAGTACTTTATCTTTTGTTTCATTATCAATACTTTTATCCATTAAAACATTATAACTTTCTCTAAATAATTGTATAGCAGTTAACATTATCCATAGTGATATTAAGATACCTACTACTGAGTCTATATATTTTACTCCAAGGCTTCCTAAAATTATTGATATAAGTGTTAGAGTTGTTACTAGCATGTCATTTCTGTGGTCTGTTCTATTTGCTTTTATTAAGATATTATTTGTCTTTTTATATAAGTAATTTGTGTATAAAAATAGGCAAAATTTAGTTAGAATTGTTACAAAACATACAATAATTAACCATATTGAGTAATTTACATTTGTATTATGAATTAATGTATCTATGGCACTTTTAATAACACTGATACTTAGTACTAACATTGTTATACTTATTAATAAGCTGTAAATATATTCTGCTTTTCCATGACCTAGATTATGATCATCATCTGCTTTTTTTGAACTTATCCTATTACCTATATAAGTCATTAGTGATGATAATATATCTCCTGCACTATTAAATGCATCTGCAAGTAGTGCTTGACTGTTACTAATCATCGCAATTATTCCTTTAATAATAGCTAAAAATAAATTACCAAGAATGCCTAAAACACTAGCTCTTTTTGTAGCTTTAAATCTATCCATATATTCTCCTATTCTTTATCTAATAATTCTAAAAATTTATTTAAATAATTATACCAAATATAAATATTTTTCTTTTTTTCTGAATATGCACCTATTTCATCTAATGTATGATTGCCACTTTGTTCAAATCTTTCGATACATCTTTTGTAGCAAGTATTTATACATGTTCTAATTACAATAATGTCTCCTTTTAAAATACTTATATCTTTTATATTTCTGAACTGAGCACTATCAATTATAACTAATTTGTTATAGTATTTAAAGTAGTCAATTATACTTTTATAGACTTCATCAAATGATGTGAACAAGTCTGGTAATTCATTATATTTTTTTATTAGCATATCATATACTTCTTTGTTTTCTTTACTTTTATTTTTACTTTTATAGACTTCGTCTGTATCAATTACTATGCATGATGGATCATTTTTATATTTTTCTGTTTGAGTAGTTTTTCCGCTACCAGACTCCCCAGTAATATTAAGTACTAAATCATCACTTAAATGTTTAATATATGGGTCTTTATCAATATCGATATCAATATAGAGACTTTCTTTATGAAATAACTCTTTTAAAAAGTTATTTTTAGTTAGTGTATAGTTATAGCACTCTACTTCTTCATCTATAAATGTATATTTAACAAATCTTGTTGTTGCTTCTCTTTTAAAGCCTAATTTTTCCATTAAAGAATAACTTGCTTTATTTTTTATTGCTGCACATGTTTTTATACTTTTTATCTCTACTTCTAGAAACATATATTTTAATACTTCTGCTGCTGCTTCATAAGCATAACCAATATGTTGATATGTTGGGTCAATAAACCAGCCTATATCTCTTATATCATTTTCTATTTCTGGTACAGTTATTTGTCCAATTACAGTATTATCTTCTTTTAATTCTATTGTCCAAGTAAAATTAGTTTTATTAGTACTATTTTCTAACTTAGACATTTGATATGGTATTTCTTCTTCCCAATTAAAATGTAATTTAGAAGTTAAATAGTATTTATTAACACAATCTATACATAAAATATTCCATAATTCTTTTAGGTCTTTTTCTTCTGTTTTATGAAGAATTAGTCTTTTTGTTTCTAAAGTTTTACTTCCAAGATATTTCATTACATATCACCTAGGTATTTCATATAATCTAAATTAAGTAAGTCATTACTTTGTTCTTTTATTTCTTTTAGTAACTTTTCTTTTACCTTTTTTACAAGTTCATAGTCAGAGCTAGTTATATCATTAGTTTTTAGGGCATAGTTTAATTCATCTTCATCTATTACATTTATAGTATTTTCTTTATCTATTGTTATATCTAAATATAAGTCTATGAAGTATGGTATTTTTGTTTCTTTATCAAGACCACTTTCTTTTATAATATCAAAATAATATTCAACTAGTTCTTTTTTATCATTTAAGAATATACGAAGAGCATAATTTTTATCTTTTGGAACTATTTCTATTACATAGTATCCATCATCCATTGCGGTAACATTATTTTTAATTATAAATGGTTTAGATAATTTTATTAATTTTTTTACTACTACATATTTGTCTTCTTCATCAAGAAAAAATTTTATTTGATACTTTTCTGCTTCATTTAAATAAGTATTACTTAATATTTTCTTTTTCATATTAATCACCTAAAAAGATTATAACATGTTTTACATTAGTATGTTATAATACTTTCTTAAAGGAGTGGTTTGATGGAGAGATTTGTTTTAAGTGAGATGAAGGACAAGAATTTTTCTAAGGCAGTAAATGAAATTTATTTATTAACTGATTATAATAAGAGTCAGTATCCAGAGTACTATAAATGGTTTTTTTCTAAGAATATTCCTCGTGTAATTAATGGGAGTGGCGATATTATTTTTTATTTAGATGGTTTAGAGGTTGTTGGGATTAGTATTTTAAAAAATGATGATGAGAAGAAATTATGTACTTTTATGGTTAATCCTGAGTATAGAAAGAAAGGTCACTCTAAGTTATTATTAGAAGACTCTTTTGAATATTTAAAGACAGAGAAACCTGTAATTACAATTCCTGAGTTTAGACTTGATGAGTTTTCTAGTATTATTAATGCCTATGGATGGGAAGAGTCTTCTATAATTGATAATTATTATTCTAAAGAAATTGAATTTAATGGACCAAAACAATTAATAAAGAAATAAAAAAGAACCCCTTGGTTCTTATTTTTTAGTTATTTAACTGCATGTGAAAAAATGTTTATAACATCTGATACTGTTTCATCATAATTTTCGTTTCCTACTAGAATAGTTGCATTTCCTGAAGAGTCATTACCAACAGAAGTATAAACTGACACTATATCATTATTATTTTTCTTTGTTTTTAATAATATATATTCTTTACCATTCACTTTTTCTCTAGTAGTTGAAATAACAGTATAGCCGCTAGATGTAGCGTTTTCATTTAATATATTTAAATTTGAATACAATTTTTTAAATGAAATTTTATCACTTATTTCTAAAGTAAAAGAATTTTGATAGTCAGTTACTGCGAATAGATTATCATTTACTTCTACAGTATATTTATTTGGAATAAAAATTCTATATCCAGATAAACTATATTCCTTTGAATTATTAATATATTTTGTATCCTTTAAAGGATTTTTTGAAGTACTGTTACTTCCTAAAAAAACTAAAAAGCATATTACTATAACAGATATGATTGTTCCTATTACAATTATATTTTTTTTATCTTTTGTTTTATTATTAGAAGAAATATTTAATCCACATCCTGGACAGAACTTTGAGTTTTCTTCTATCATTGTATGACATCTCGGACAAATCATATATTTCCTCCTTATCTATGGTTTTAGATATAAATAAACTACTGTACCTGCAATAATTTGTAAAATAATTGATAATGGCGATTGTGCAGCAAAAAATACAGTTAAAAGTAATAATACTGCTAGAGTAGTGTTTCTTACTTTTGGCCAATTATTTTTATTTATTTTGTCTTTTATACTAGATAATTTTAATTTGATGACAATTAATGCAGATAGTATTGGTTCTGAAAGTAATATAATTAAACCAATTAACGAATTTTGAAAAAACAAATAATAAAATAAATAAAAAACTAATCCAACTAAAATATAAGTAGTTCCTAATGAATTTCTTACTACTGATACTACTTCCTTATCTTCATTATTCACATAACTCACCTCCTATTATACTAAGTATATATATATATATATATATATATTAAATCAAGATATTTTGATATTTATAGTCAAATAAAAAAAGACTAGTCGTTAGTCTTTTTCGTTAGTTCAAATACTTCATCTGCTTCATTACAAACATTTTCTGAGTGAGTTACTATTATGATGCATTTGTTTTCTTTTTTCGCTAGATTTTTAAATATTTTTAGTATTTCATTTTCTGTTTCTTTGTCTAGGTTTCCAGTTGGTTCGTCTGCTAGTATCATTTTAGGATTATAAGATAGGCTTCTTGCAATTGCGACACGTTGTTGTTCTCCTCCTGATAATTTTAGTACTCGTCTTGTTGCTTGTGACTCTTTTAGTCCTACACTTTTCATTAACTCTTTAGCTTTTTCTTCTTTATTTTCTACTTTTACATTACTTATATCCATTGATAGTATTATGTTTTCCATAGCAGTTAAGTGTGGAAGTAAATTATAACTTTGAAATATTATTCCAATATCACTACTTCTATAGTTATCAAGATCTAGTTTTTTTAATTCTTTTGAATCATAATAAATAGTTCCTTCATAGTCATTTTCTAATCCACTTATTAGAGATAATAACGTTGTCTTTCCACTACCACTTTTTCCTTTAATAGCGTATACTTTTCCAGTTTTAAATTCGTAGTTTATATTTTTAAATACATAGTCATCTTTATCTGCATCTTTATATCTATATGATACATTTTCTAATTTTAATATATTCATTATGATCTCTCCTTTAATATTGTAAGTGGTGAAAATTTTTGAATACTAATAATTGAACTTGTACAACTAATTAGAGTAATAACAAGACCAATTCCTAGTAATTCTACAAGTACTTTAAAGTCTACTACAGCATCTATACTTTTAAATGTTTCTACATTTGTAACTCCTTGGAATTTATTTTGCTTATCTTGCTTATTTTCTGGACCATGTCCAAAGTTATTCGCAATATTTTCAGTTTCTTGTTTACTTGATGAAATTTCACTTTGTAATAAGTGGTTAGATACTGGAACTGATAAAGTTGCGCCTAAGCCTGCTCCTAGTATTAAAGATATAAAAGCAACTATTAATAATTCATATAAGAATTGTTGAGCTACTTTTGTCTTTTTCATACCTATTGTTCTCAAAACTCCTATTTCATATTTTCTTTCTCTAATATTTATCATATTAATAACAAATAATACTATTGTTCCTATACTCAAGGTAATTATTAAAAATGTTATAGAGAAAGTTTTTACATTTGATATTGTTTTAGTTGAATTTTCAACTTGATCTAAGTTTGTTTCTACTGATAGGTTGTCATCTAGTCCTTTTTCTCTTAATTCACTTTCAAATTTATCTACTACTTTACTACTAGTAAGTGTAAATGTTGGTGATGTTTCTACTGATAAATCTTCATCATCTGCTGAGACTTTTTGAACAAAGTTAGTATTTGTAATTATTGTGTTAACAGAGTTTGCAAACATATTCATTCCACTATCACTTGATGATTCTTCATATATTCCTGTTACAGTTAACTCATAAGTTTTATCTTCATCTTGTGGATTTACAATTGTAATTTTATCTCCAACACTTATATTGTTTAGGGTTGCTAATTCTTTATTTATAAGACATGAGTCAGATTTAAAGTCAGTAAATACTTCACCTGATGTTATTTTATAATTTCCTTCTATAAAATCATTCATGGCACTTAGTGATGAATAACCAAGAAGATTGAAATCTCCTTCTGTTTGATTTGAAAAGTCTTTTCTTTCTGGTCGATTTTCATCTTGTTTTTCATTATCATTATCACTATTACTAGTCATTGATGCTTTTTCTAAGTCGCTTGCGTTTACTCCTACTTTCATTGTGTAATAATAACTTTTTACATAATCACTATCAGCATATTTTTTTATGTCATCTATTGAGATGCTACTAATATTTGAAAACTTTTCTTGCATATTTTCTTTTGCTTCTTCTTTGTTTTCTGGATTAAAATCTTTCATCATGTTTTCTCTATTAATTCCTATAGTTGCCTCTGTTTGATATTTACTTTTATAGGTATTAATTAAGTTTGTTGATGTGTTGTTGATTGCTAAGGTAATAGATGTTGCACATGCTATTACTAATATTACTAATCCTATTAAAATATTTCTTCCTTTATTTCTTGTAATCGATGTGATTGCATTTTTTAATATATACATATTTCCTTCCTTTCAATAAAAAATATATATTTTTAATGTGAAATATTTATGATGAATTTAAGAAAAATTCGTAAAAGAAAAAGACTATTTCTAGTCTTTATTTATTTCTTGTTCTTAAGTATTCTACAAAGCCTTTTAATAATTCTTTCTTATCTTCTTTTATCCACGAAATATTATTTAATATATTTAATGATTCATCATACATCTTATTCATTTTATTTTTAGAATAATCTAGTGCTCCACATTTTTTTAATATTTCTTGGACTTTTTCTATACTTTCTTCTTGCAAGTCACTAGTACCATAATACTTTAATAATTCATCTTTATATTCTGTTTCAATTGCATATGAATATAATATTGTTTGTTTAAATTCTTTTATGTCTGATGCTTTTACTTTACCTGTTTCTTCTGAATATATTCCTAAAATATCATCTTGTATTTGAAAAGCAATTCCTACTAGTTCACCAAATTGTTCAATATCTTTTAATTGTTCATGGGTTGTTCCTGCTAATATCATGCCAGTTGACAATGGACCAATTATTGTATAATATGCTGTTTTTAATTTATAAATACTTAAAATATTTTCTTCTAATTCTTTATTTGTTATAAGAGAGTGTTTACTATTAAATGGTAATATAACATCTAACACTTCTCCTTTTATTGTTTTTAATATTGTATCAATAAAATAACTTAAAACATTTGATAGATTAGTATCGTCTTTATAAGAGTCAACAAGTATTTTACTTGCAAGACTTAGTCCATAGTCTCCCATACAAATAGCAATTGAATTTCCTAAATTTTTCGTCTCAAGTGAATCATTTGAATAATTCTTATATTTGTTATAATTTGCATAGTGAATAGTGTCTTTACCTCTTCTTTTTTGATCATTATCAATAATATCGTCATGAACTAGAATTGCTGTTTGAAACACTTCATATGCAAGAGCTAAATCGTTACTATAATTTTCTTTTTCTTTTAAAAGACTATATCCTAAATTTACTAATGTTCCTCTTATAAGTTTTCCATCTGAATTTAAATTTTTAAATAATAATAAATTATCTTTTATAAGTTTGTTGTCTTCTATTACTAAATTATTATTAAATTCATTTATTTTGTTATTTAATACTTCTTTTTCTTTTTTATAATATTTTATAAATTTATCCATTAAATCTCCTTTTATTCTAATTTATTTATTTCTAGATGTTTTTTTCTCTTCTATTAATATACTTATAACTAATAAGCAAGCTCCTACAGTTATTCCGATATCTGCAATATTAAATACAGGAAAATTATAGTTAAATATTCTAAATGAAATAAAGTCTGTTACTGAATGATTTATAATTCTATCTATCATATTACCAAATATTCCTCCCATAACAAGACCAAATGATAGTTCTTGAAGACGAGGCATGTTCTTTTCTTTTTTTATAAATCTATCTAATACTACAATTATTAATGCACTTAATATTACTAAAAAGATTGTACTATCTTGTAATATAGAAAATGCAGCTCCTGTGTTTTTTACATAATATATTGAAAAGAAATTTGGAATTATGTTTATTAAGTCATTTTCTTTTAATTTTGTTGCGACTAATAATTTAGTAAATATATCTATTATAATTACAATTGCATTTATACTATATATTTTTTGATTACTTTTCATTAATCTCTCCTTCTAAAAATTTTATTTTGTCTACTATTATTTGAAGCTCATTAAGTCTTTTTTCTACTTTACCACGTACAAGTAATAAATTACCTTTTTCTATATTAGAATACTGATTATAAGTTTTTGGAAATACTGTGAATTCTTTACTTCCTGTTTCATCACTTCCTGTTACAAAAGCCATTTTATCTCCTTTTTTAGTAGTTATTTCTTTTACTTTTTCTACTAATATTAGAGTATCTATTTGTTTTTGTAGGTACTTTCCTATTTCATTTAATGATATGGTGTGTGGATATTCTTTTTTATAGAATGTTGTTGGATGTTCTGATAAGTAGAATCCAAAGACTTCTTTTTCTTTTTCTAAAAGATAAGTATTAGGATATTCTTCTTTATATTCGATATCTGGTTTCATTACAAGTGATGGGTCAATATCTTTTGTAAGTTCGGCATAATTGAATAGACTATCTAAATTATAAATTAGTGTTTGTCTATTATAATTAAATTCTTTAAAAACATTTGCATATATCAAGGTTTCTAATGTCTTTTTACCAAGACCTGCAATATATAATCTACTGAAGCAATCATATACATCTTTAAATACTCCAGCTTCTTTTGCTTTTTTTATTTGTTCAGTTACAACAACACCAATTGATTTTATATTTGATATTGGGTAAATTATTTTATTTTCTTTAACTATATAATTTGAGTCACTATTATTAATAGTTGGTTTTTCTATTTCTATTTTATTTGCTTTTGCCTCTAAAATATACTCATTTGTTTTTGTTTCACTACCTATTACATTCGTTAATAAATTAGCAAAAAAGATTGTTTTGAAGTGACATTTTAAATAAGCCATTTTATAAGCAATTATTGAATACACTACTGAGTGAGATTTATTGAATCCATATCCTGCAAAATTTAGAACCAAATTAAATAATTCTTTTGCTTGTTCTTTACTATGACCCATTTCTACACTTTTGGTAATAAATTTATCTTCTTCATTTTTTAATAAGTCTACTTTCTTCTTTGACATTGCTCTTCTTAGAATATCCGCCTCTCCTAAAGAGTATCCAGCATAGACATTAGCAAGTTGCATAATTTGCTCCTGGTAAATTAAGATTCCGTATGTATTTTTTGTTACTTCTTTTAGAGAATCATCTAAGTATGTTACTTTTTCTTCTCCATGTTTTCTTCTAATATATGAGTCAATATTTACAGCTGCTCCTGGTCTAAATAAAGCTATTGCTGCAAAGATATCTTCAAATGTAGATGGTTTTAAATTACGTAAAAAATTTCTCATACCACTTGACTCAAATTGGAATATTCCACAAGTATTTGCTGTTTTAAATATTTCTAGTGTTTCTTTGTCATCTAATGGTATTTTGGCAAAGTCTATTTCTTTTCCATATATTTTTTTTATATCATTTAAGATATTATCAATTAGAGTTAAATTTTTTAATACTAAAAAGTCCATTTTTAAAAGACCAAATTCTTCTAGATATTCCATAGAATAGCTTGTTAAATATAAATCATCTGTTTTATATAGTGGAATTACTTCATCAAGGTCTTTCCTACTCATAATAATTCCTGCTGCATGTGATGAGGTATGTCTTGGGAATCCTTCTAATCTTAAGGCAATTTTAAACATATTTGATAGAAGTATGTCACTTTCAACGTGGGCCCTAAATGCTTGATTTTTATTATAAATATCAATTAATTTATCTTTTGACATAGCTGGAATAAATTTACATAATGCATCTACTTTATAAATTGGTATATTTAAGACCCTTGATGTGTCTCTAATTGCTTGTTTTGCAGCCATTGTTCCAAATGTAATTATTCCACTTACTCTTTTTTCTCCATATTTTTCTTTTACATAATTAATTACAATATCTCTTTTATTATCTGGAAAGTCAGTATCAATATCAGGCATTGTCTTTCTTTCTGGATTTAGAAATCTTTCAAATAATAAATCATATTTTAAAGGATCAATATCAGTTATTCCTAGAGAATATGCAACAAGAGATCCTGCAGCACTTCCTCTACCTGGACCTACTAGTATTTTATTTTTTTTAGCAAATTTAATAAAATCATATACAACTAAAAAATAATTTGGAAAGCCCATTTCATTAATAATTTTTAACTCATAAATTAAACGTTCTTTATAATTATTTGGAATATTTCCATTTAATCTTTTATTTAATCCAACTTTACATAATTCAAATAAATATTCTTTTGGATTAGCACATTCATATATTGGAAGAAGATTCTCTGATGCTGGAAATACTAAGTTACAACTATCTGCTATTTTCATAGTATTAATAAGTCCTATATTATCAGTTAATTCATTTAAATTCATTATATTTAATTCATGATTTTTAGTATCATATGTTATATCATCAGATATAGTTTTTCCATCTCTTATACGATATAAGTATGATAATATATATTCATCATCTAAATTAATATAGAGACTTTCTCTAAAAAAAACTATATTTTTTCTAGTAAGTAGTAATTCTTTTTCTTCTTGTAAGTTTTCATATCCTATATATAAATCATTATAATTTTTTTCTATTTCATTTACTTTATCTTTATAACTAAATGGTAATACTGCTATTAAATTTTTATTATATTTAGATAAATCATCAACAGTTATTTTTCTTTCATTTTGAATAGTTGATAATTTTATTAGACTTTGGTAGCCTAAATAATCTTTACAAAAAACAATAACTTTATATTCTTCAAGTAAAAGTTCTAATCCAATAACAGGCTTAATATTATTCTTTTCACATTTTTTAATAAATTCCATAGTTCCAAACATGTTGGTATCAGTTATAGAGATACTAGTTAAGTTTTTTTCTTTAGCAAATTGTACTAATTCATCTATTTTTAAAAGACTTGATAATAAGTTGTAATTTGTTTTGTTAAATAATGGAATATACATACCTAATACCTCCTTTGTTTTTATTTTATCATATTTTTTATTAGTTGTGTTTTTATTTTCAAATATAGGAAAATCGCTTATTTTATTTGACTTTATTGGGTTTTTATGGTAAAGTTATAAAGCAGAACGAGTAATACCAAAGGAGGGATAATATGGCAGTTAATATTACTACTAGAAAAGATAATGTAAAAAATTTAAGATCTCATGCTTTAAACGCTACTAAAAAGAGACAAAACTTAAATCTACAAGTATATAGACTTGAAGATGGTACTAAAGTTAGACTTTCAGCTAAAGAAATTAGAACTTTAAAGAAACAAGAAATGGCTGCATAATAATTTGTGCAGTTTTTATTTTTAAATTTTTGCATAGAAAAAGGTTTCAATTGAAACCTCTTTTTTTATTGACATGTATAGCCTTTTGCTAATGCATCTGCTTGAATACTTGCTTTATCTGTTCCTGCAATATACTCTATTTTTGTATATGGTATTGTTTGTTGAGCGTCAGGGAACGTTGATAAATCTAATTTTGAGTAATCTACTGTTGTTGTTATGATTACACCATCGCCTGATGGAGCAACAACTGATTCATATCCTGTTAAAGACATTAAGAATGGTGGAAGTGCTGCTTTAAAACTAGTTAAAGAGTTAACCCCTACAATACTTCCTGGTGTTGGTGCTACTGATGATGTTCTTACAAAATTAGTTAATTTATTATCTTGAAATGTATATACTACATTATATATTTGATCTGTTCCGTCAGCATTATTTAATAAGCTTAGAGTACAATTTAAGGAATCTGTTTGAGTAAGTACTTGTCTTTTTTCTGTTGTACTATTAGAGTTATCTTTAATAGTAGGTTCAGCAGTTAAAGTTTGTACTACACCAAATGTTGTCCCAAACATGATAGATAAGGCTCCTATTGCTGCTACGATAATAGCTGGCTTTTTACTTGTGATTCTTTCAAATCTTGCTGCTTCTTCAACGTCTTTCAAGTTTAATACTTGTGTTTTTTGTAATTCTTCTTGTGTCATTTGTTGACTCCTTTGTTGTACTTGATTGCGTTGTTGCATATTTTGTTGATTCTGATTCATATACCCACCTCTATCCTAATTACATTATATTAGATAACACAAAAATATTCAAGCAAAAAAATAGCCTTTAGGGGCTATTTTTATATTTTTATTAGTTTTTCTTTCTAGCGTCGAATTTTTTTCTTTCTTCAGTATTTAAAATTCTCTTACGTAATCTAATGTTATTTGGAGTTACTTCTACTAATTCATCAGAATTAATATAATCAAGTGCATACTCTAAAGTAATTGGACGAGGTCTTTTTAATACTACTGTATGGTCTGATCCTGATGCACGTGTATTTGTTAATTGTTTTCCTTTAACAACGTTAACTGCTAAATCAGAATCTCTGTTACATTCACCAACAATCATACCTTCATATACTTCAGTACCTGGTTCAATAAACATAATTCCTCTTCCTTCAAGGTTACCGATTGAATATGCTGTTGAGTTTCCATTTTCCATTGAAACTAAAACTCCTAGTTTTCTTTCACCGATAACAATGTTTTCATATGGAAGATATTCTTTAAATGTATGGTTCATAATACCATAACCTTTAGTTAAAGTCATAAAGTCAGTTGAGAATCCAATTAGTCCACGAGATGGTATTGTGTAAAGTAATCTTACTTGATTTTCAAAGTTATGCATACTTTCCATTTTTCCACCACGAACACCTAATTGTTCTATTACTGAACCTACTGAATCTTCTGGTACTTCTATTTGTAATTCTTCATATGGCTCATATTTTACACCATCAATTTCTTTAATAATTACGCTTGGTTTTGATACTTCTAATTCGTATCCTTCACGTCTCATATTTTCAATTAAAATACCTAAGTGTAATTCACCACGACCACTAACTAAGAATGATTCATTAGTTGCTGGTTCTACTTTTAATGAAACATCTTTTTGAGTTTCACGATTTAATCTTTCTTCAATCTTTCTTGCAGTTACTATTTTACCATCACGTCCAACAAATGGTGATGAGTTTGTTCCAAATGTCATTTGAAGAGTTGGCTCATCAATGTGTAATGGTTCAAGTGGTAAGATGTCATTGTTGTTACATACAGTTTCACCTACAGAAATATCTGCAAGTCCTGATATTGCAATAATGTCTCCTGCTTCTGCTTGTTCGATTTCTACTCTATTATATCCATAGTATCCAAATAATTTTTGAATTCTAAATTGTTTTGTAGTTCCATCAAGTCTACAACAAGTTACCATTTCACCTGTTTTAATAGTTCCATTTGCTACTCTACCAATTCCTATTCTTCCAACAAATTCATTATAATCTAATAATGCTGGTTGGAATTGTAATGGAGCAGTCGCATCTCCTTTTGGTGCTGGAATTTCTTCAATAATTTTATCAAGTAATTCAGCAAATCCTGGAGTTTGTGTTGATAAATCTGGGTCTAGTGAACAAGTATTGTTAATTGCTGATGCATAAATTACATCGAAGTCTAGAGCTTCATCATCTGCTCCTAATTCGATAAATAAATCTAATACTTCGTCAACTACTTGTTTACATCTTGCACTTGGCTTATCAACTTTATTAATTACAACGATAGGTTTTACTTTAGCTTCAAAAGCTTTCTTCAAAACGAATCTTGTTTGTGGCATTGCTCCTTCATAAGCATCTACTACAAGGATAACACCATCTACCATATTCATAATACGTTCAACTTCACCACCAAAGTCAGCATGTCCTGGAGTATCTAGTATATTAATTCTTACTCCTTTATAATCTAGGGCAGTTGTCTTTGCTAAGATAGTAATTCCACGTTCTCTTTCTAATGAATTAGAGTCCATTGACATATTACTTAAATCTTCATTGTCTCTGAACATACCAGAATGTTTTAAAATACAATCAACTAATGTTGTTTTTCCATGGTCAACATGGGCAATAATTGCTACATTTCTTTTTTCCATAATACTACACCTCTCTATGCGTCGCCACTCATTATAACATAAAAAAGCTCCATATACTAGAGTTTTTTTATAAAAAGTCAAAAAATCACTTTGATAAATATAACTAATTTTAAACTATTTAGTAAATGATTTAGCTTTTTCATTAGGATTTTCATTTTCATTTCTTTCTATTACTTCACCATTTTTATCTATTGTATATACCTTATAATAAGTATACCCATTATCTCTTTGAATTCGTATATAATTACAACATTTAATTACTATATCAGATGAGACACTTACTGCTTTATATTCTCCTTCTTCCATTTCTGGTGTATGAATTAATAAATCAATTATAGAAGATATTTTATTACCATAAACGCCATGTTCTAGATAATCACTTTCTGTTCTTCTTTTTTCTTCTACTGAACCACTTCCGTAACCATTATATGCATAAAATGTTCCTTGGATAAAAGTTTCATTTTGACCTTCTATTTCATTCTTTCCAATGTAACCAAAATCATCATTTATTGGGAATCCTAACATTAACGAATTATGAACTCTATCGTCCATTGTATCTTGTAATACTCCATTAAATGATGGATTAGATGCAATTATACTTGTGTCTGTGTGCACATTATCAATATATACTTTATAATCTTTTGGAAGATTTTCTGTTTTTATTTCCATAGTTAACTTTTTGTCACCAGTTATTGTCCAATTTTCTTCATCTTCTAAATCGCACTTATAATCAATTATTAAATCAAAATCCTCTCCGTCTACACTTTTTACCTGTCTATATCCATTAGATAATGAATCACTTTCACTATCATTATTAGGGTCAATTGTGTCATAAATATTAGGTGAAGACACTTCTGTTTCATCACAACCTACCAATCCACATGACATAGATGCTGCTAAAAGTATTGCTGCTGCTTTTTTATTTAATTTTAAATTTCTTATCATAATAATCACACTTTCTTCTTTTTTTAGGCTTTATTATAGAAAAAAAGTAAAAAAAAAGCAATACATAAAATACATAACTTATTTTATTTAAAATATTCCAGCTATAATTAAAGCAATTCCTATGAAGAAAAAGAATATTTCAAAACCAATCATTAATGGATAACTACATAATCTTTTCTTTTTACCATCTACTTCTATTGTATTAATTTCAATATATGGTACTGGACTTCTTCTATACCAACCAGTTATTTTTGCTTTCTTATTGAAGTACTCTGGTGCTTTAAATAAAGCAAATATTGTATCTTGTAATTTTAATGGTTGTCTATAATCTAAGAAAATAATTCCTGTTTCATCTTTAATAACAAAATCTTCATTAAATATACATCCAGGATTTCCTCTACCTATTATTTCTCCTTCTATTGTACATGGAATTGAAGTTATTTCAGATACTTTTACTTCTCCTAATAATTCTTTTACATTAGTTTCTTTATAATCCTTATTCTTATATTTTCTTTTTAGTCTTACATCAAAACAGAATAATACAATAATTATAGAAATTCCCCATAATATGAAACTATTTAGTTTGAAAGATATTGAAAGTATGATTGATACAATTAGTGCGATAAATAAACTTAAAAATGGTAATATATTAATTAAAACTTCTACTAGGAAATCATCTATATAAGATTCTTCTTTTTGTAGGTCAAATGTTATATATGGCTCTTGATTAAATTCTTTACTTCTTTCTGATATTGCAAGTAATCTTTTAGAAATTAGTGGATGTGTTGAATTTAATTGATACCATTTTGCCCATACATTCCACATTTCCCATTTCATAGCATTTTTTATACTTTCTTTATTGATACTTCCATCATTTTCGTAACTACATACTACTAGTGATTTTGATGTTTTTGAATCAAATATACCTAGTGCATTTGATTTTGAAACTGAGTGTTTTTTATTTGAGTCTTCTGTTGTAGTTAGTCCGTACCCTATCTTTACTAATGCTTGAGCAAGGGCATTTGGATTCTTAGTTACATCTACTGAGAAATAATCAGCATTATATTCTCTTGTTCTTGATAACCATAAAATAATATAGTTACTTAACAAATATAAAATATAAGCAACAATACCAATTATTTGTCCATATTTACTATTATTATCATTGTCACTACAACAGATTTCATATATTCCATATAAAAGTAATGGAACTAATTCAGCAACTGTCATAAATAACATATCATAGTGTACGGCATGTCCTAATTCATGACCAACTACTGCTTTTACTTCTTCTTCGTTAAGTAATTCTAAAATTCCTCTTGTAATAACAATTCTTGCATCATTTTTTGTATGTCCATAAGTGAATGCATTAGGTGAACCGTCATCAATATATCCAATACGTGGATATTTCATATTATTTTCTTGGCATACTTGATTAATAAAATTCTTTAAATATTCAGGTATTTCACTATCAAATTTTGCTTTATAAAATAATTTCATTACAATATCTGTAATAAATGGTGATACTAGGAATTGAACTATAACTATAATAGTACTTATAATTATTCCATATATTACAGGGCTACCGGTTAATATCGTAATTAAAATAATTATGGCTGATAGTAAACAATATAGTGCAGTTATTGTTAATAACGATATTCCAAATAAACTTTTTTTCATAATATTTTACTCCTCTCCTATTATGATTTCATTATACTCTTATAAAATTTATAAAACAACAAAAAAGAATTAATTGTTCATTAACTCTTCAATGTAATTATTTAATTCAATATACTCTTTTTTGTGAAGTTCATTTAATATTTTATGATGTTCTTTTATAACTCCTCCTGGAAATGACTTTAACATTTCATAATCATTATCATTATCTCCTATTACTCTTAGTAAATTATAATTTAGCTTTTCAATATCAAATAACCTTCTTATAGCCACTTCTTTATTAACACCTTTTTCAATTATGTTAACATGAAATCTACTAGCATATATATGAATATCAACTTTTTCTTTTACAGCTTTTACTATCTTTTGTTTTTCTTCTTCATCAGTACAATTAACTACTATTTTTACACAATCACTTGTATTTGTTGTTTTATTATAACCATCATCTAAATAATAATCAGCATTCATACTTTCTAGAATAGGAATTGTTTTTTCAATAGTTTCCTTATCTAGATTGATAGTATCAAGACAATAATCAACATTATTAAATATCTTAGCACCATCTTCGCAAATTAAGTAACTATAAGGAATTTTATATTTATTAAGTAATAGTTTTAAATCAGAATAATTTCTACCTGTTATTATACAAAATATATTTCCTTGAGATATAAATTTTCTAATTGCTTCGCTATTTCTTATATTTTTTTCTTCATCGTCTAAAAAATAAATTGTATTATCAAAATCACTTGCTAGTATTTTCATATTATCGCCTACTTTCTATCTAATAATAGTATACATTATAAATACTTGATGTGTAAAATATCTTTTTTTATTATACTTTTTATTATTCATTTTATTTAGTATAATTATTTTTAAGAGGTGCATTATGGAAAAAGTTATTGAAGAAATAGAAAAAATAAAAAATAGAAATAAAAGAGTTGAACTTGATAAGAAATGGGAAACTTGTTGGACTAGAAAAATATGTATATGCATATTAACTTATATTGTCGTTGTGTTTTACTCATTTTTAATAAGAGAATATGACAATATATTTCTAAGTTCATGTGTTCCTGTAATTGGTTTTATTTTATCTACTTTATCTTTAAAAGTAGTTAGAAAGGTATGGGAAAAAGGAATAAAATAATAAGTATGAATAAAGTAATTAACGTTGTTTTAATTTGTGATAATTATGATTTAGCAATTAATATACAGAATATTTTATTAGATAAAAAAATGATTGCTGGTAGTCAAATGATCGAGGTTAAGTCAAAATATTTTTGGAATAAAGAATTATTTAATAAGACTGAGTATAGAATTGATATGAAAACAATTGATTCCTTATATAAAAATATTTATGATGAAGTAAGAAAAGTTCATAATTATGAAGTTTTTGAACTAAGTTATTATGAAATTAATGCAAATAAAGAATTTATAACATGGGTAAATAATGAAGTTAGACAAGTAACAAGTTTATAAAACAAGTAGATATAAATAATATTTATTTGTTTTTTTTATTGATTAGTATTATAATATGCGAAAAAAAGGAGGGGTTTTTGTGCGCGAATTTAAGGAAATTTTTGAAGAATTAGGTTATACATTCCCTAGCGCAGATGTTTTAGAAGACGTTTACACCTTTTATAGATATTATAATAATGAAGCAAATAAAGGTGTAGCGGCAATTTTATTAGAAGGAGATCCAGGTTGTGGTAAAACTTTTTTATCTGAAGTATTTCAACAGTATTTAGGAAAAGATACAGAATATATTTATACTCAATGTGTTGAAGAGACTAATAGCGATAAGTTAATTGCTACTTATAATGTTCCTGCTATTGTTAAAGGAGACTCTGATAAGGCTATTGCTGAGGGTATTCTTACTAACGCAATAATGCTTGCTAATGCTGGTAAAAAAGTAGTACTTACAGTTGATGAGTTAGATAAAGCAAGAGAACAACTTGATTCATACTTCTTAGACTTTTTACAAAACGGTAAGATAGAAACAGCAGATAATAAAATTTTATCTTTAACTGAGGAAGGAAGAAAAAATCTTTACGCAATATTTGCTAAGAATAATGAAAGAGATTTACTAGATGCCCTACTTAGAAGATGTTCTGTAATTAAATTACCACCTATGCCACCAGTTTTAGCTTATAAAACTTTACTTAGAAAATTTGAAAATAATAAGCATGATCCAAAATTTTTAAAATTTATTTGTAAAGTATATGAAGCAATATATAATGAACAAATGAATAGTAACGAAGAATTACTTAATAGACTACCTGCCCTACAAGAATTAATTTCAGCAATAAGTAGTGATTATGAATTATATTCAGATGGAATAAGTAGTACTAGAAGAATTAAAAGTTTAATTAGAAAACTTGGAAAAGATGATAATAGTCGTGAAATAATTACAGATATTCTTACTAAAAAGTTTAAATATAAAAATAAAGAAAGTAATTATACTAATGAGACACTTAACTTTGATATGGATGATCCAGAAGACTATATGAATACAAGAGATAAAGAAAGTTTAGTTGATCAATATATAGAAAAGAAAGATAATGGCGAATACATCTTTGAAGAAGATGAAATGGAAGATCCAATGAAGGATATTGCTAATATTCTTGATAATATGAAAGATGACCAATCTCTTGTATTTATAGATAAAGCAAATAAAGAAAAAATTGTGGAACTTGGAACTATTACTCATGATAATCCACAAGCGCTTGACTGTTTATTTAATCAAGTAAAATTCAAAGGAAATCCTAATAGTAGATTTGGTTTTCTTGACTTTGATGGAGATAATTTTGTAGGTTTGATGAAATATAAAAATACATTAATACTAGTTGCAAATAAAGAATATGTTTCTCCAAAACTTCTTATTAGAGCACTTTGCTCTATTATGACAATAATTTGTGATCATGATTACAATCCTGATTTTAATCACTATTATTTTTCTGAGTTAAATGCTGCTGACTTTAAACTTACTGGTTACTGGATTAAATACAAAAGTCTTATCAAATTCTCCAAAGATGGTTTTAAATAAGATGAAAAATGTTAATGGAGTTATGACTTATAATGCAAATAATTTAAAAATTACTCACGATGATTCACTTAATATTAATTATTTTAGATATTTACAAAGATATAGAGCAGAACCTATTTTTGATGTTGTAAAGAAATTGTGTGAATTTAATCCTGAACTTGCAATTCCTGCTTCATTTATAAATGCTAAAAAGTTTGAACCTAGTAGTTTTGAAGGATTAAGAGGTAGTGATTACTATAAACATCAAAAAGAAAGAGCTCAAGAATATGAAAATGAAGGTTGGAAAGTAACATTCGATGAAATGGAACCTATGCATTTAAAAATTGGAAAATTGGTTACAAAACATGGAGATTATTATTGGAATGACAAAACAGAATATATAGAAAAAGAAGACGATTATGTATTTGAATATGAATATGAAAGAGACTATGACAATAAAACTATTCATATACATCCTAAGTATAAATTAAATGGTGAGTATGTATTATATACGCAAGAAAAAGACTTTATGGAAAATGAATATATTAAACAATTAGACCCATTCCAAAAAGAGATTGCTACGATGGCTAAAGATATATTTGGTAACTTTATACCTGAATTTTCAAGTGAAAGAAACCCTGACTACTTTTCAAAACTTACTATGTCTCATACTGGTAGAATTGTTGATAATGAACAAAACCGAAGAAGAATTCCTGGTATATCACAAGATATTACTGAAGAAGATGACTTTACAAAATATTATAATTCATTGGCAGAACCATGTTCTTTAATTACACCTGAAAAAGTATTTAGAAAGAAATAATTTATGGATAAAATACCTAGTTTAGATAGTTTATTGGATTATGGTGATGAGTATAAATATCCAGATTTAATAACTAGTGATTATTTTGTAATTGATAAAAAAAGACAAGAAAAAAATAAACAAAATAGTAATAATAACAAAAATAATAGTAATAATAATTCAGATACTGATAATAATCAAGAAGAACAAGACAATTCAAACGATTCTAGTAATGCACAACAAAATCAAGATAATTCTAGTTCTTCTGAGTCTAATAGTTCGGAGAATAATGAATCTAATTCTGATACTGATAATATAAGTAATTCTGATAATTCTTCAAATGATGATTCTTCACAAGATAGTTCTAGTTCTTCTGACTCTGATAATTCAGAAAATAGTGATTCTAATTCAGATACAAATAATATAAGTAATCCAGACAATTCTTCAAATGATGATTCTTCACAAGAGAGTTCTAGTTCTTCTGACTCTGATAGTTCAGAAAATAGTGATTCTAATTCTGATACAGATAATATAAGTAATTCTGATAATTCTTCTAATAATGATTCTTCACAAGAGAGTTCTAGTCCTTCTGACTCTGATAGTTCAGAAAATAGTGATTCTAATTCTGATACAGATAATATAAGTAATTCTGATAATTCTTCT
>CAKOZD010000016.1 GCA_934131175.1 uncultured Bacilli bacterium
TTTGATGTTACTAACAAATTACTTTACTGACATTCTCTCAAAATGAATTTACTGACATTTTCAAAAAAATTTGACATCTATTTTTTATCAGTAGAACCAAATCCACCAGTTCTATCTCCTGTTGCATTATCATTATCAACAACCAAATACTTTTGGAAAACTACTTGTCCTATTACATCACCTTTTTTGACTTCAATATCATGGTCACTACAATTGAAATATGAAAAGTAAAAATGTCCATCATTATCTGGATTACCATAATAATCGCTATCAATTAATCCAACACTATTAGCCATTAAAAAGCCTTTTTTTGGACCACTACTTCTATTAAGTAATAAATAGCACTCATCATCTTGACAATATGCTTTTAATCCTGTTGGTATAAGTGTTGGCTTACATCCAGGAGTAAACATAGGTATTGTAATATCTTCTGCTGCTTCCACATCATATCCTGCAGAATTAGCAGTTTTTCTTACTGGCAAATTTATACCTTTATCTTCATATCCTTTTACTACTTCAAAACCTCTTAATCTACTCATAACTTCTTAACATCTCCTTTACTATAATATAAAACTCTTTTATTTAAAAATTTAGCATATTCTATTTGATTCTTTGTAGAAGAACCAATATATTTATCTTTATCTATAACTAATACTAAATCACTTTGTCTAATTTTTTCTTTTTGTACATAATCTAAAATAATTTTATTTTCTTCACCACATAAAGGATTTTCACCAGTCTGATTATAAACTAAAGGAGATAATACAATGTAACCCTTTATAGATAATGAAACTTCTAACTCTCTAAAAATTTCTTCAAATCTAGTACTTCCAATTAAACAAATATTTGTATGCATAACATCAATCACATCCTAATCACAAAATAAAGTAATCTTACCACTCTTCTTGGTTTTTTTAACATCAATTACTCTTTGATTAGATGAACCCTTCCACTTTAAAGTAGGGTTATGCAAACTATCATCATATTGGCCATCTACCAAAACATCTATATAATCAAATACTTCTTTATTTCTTTCCATAATGTCATCATATAGAAAGCCGCTCCAAACCCAAACTGTTTTCTTTGGAAATTTCTTTTTAAATGCTCTAGCAAGTTCTATTGTTCCTTCAATATTTTTAGGATGCATAGGCTCTCCACCTAAAATAGAAAGCCCAGCAACATAATCTTTTTCAGATAATTCTAATACCCTATTTATTGTATCCTCTGTAAACTCTTTTCCACCTTTAAAATTCCATGTTTCTGCATTAAAACAATTTTTACAATGAAATTCACAGCCTTGCATGAATATTGAGACACGGACTCCTGGTCCATTAGAAATATCCATCTTTCTTATTTTGTTATATCTCATGTCTATTCATCATCCTTATTATCAATATGAACAACTCTTTCTTTTATTTCTTGAGTTCTTCCTTTATTCCAGAAATTAGTTCCAATATAACCGCAAGTTCTTCTAGCAACATTTAATGTATCATGATCTCTATTACCACATTCTGGACAATACCACTCTAAATCATCATCTAATAAAATTTCTCCACTATATCCACATTTTTGACAATAATCACTCTTTGTATTTAATTCAGCATACATAATATTTTCATATATGAAATTAATTACTTCCATTACAACATCAATATTATTTTCAAGGTTTGGAGTTTCGATATAACTAATTGCTCCACCTGGAGATAGACGTTGAAATTCAGATTCTAATTTTAGTTTAGTAAATGCATCTATTTCTTCAAATACAGGAACATGATAACTATTTGTAATATAGTCTCTATCAGTGATTCCTTTAATTTTACCAAATCTATCTCTTAAACATTTTGCAAATTTATATGTTGTTGACTCAATTGGAGTTCCATATAATGAATAATCGATATCTTCTGCTTCTTTCCATTCATTACATTTATCATTCATATGTTGCATTACTTCAATAGCAAAATCATGACCCTTTCCATTATCAGTATGAGAATGTCCTGTCATATATTTAACACATTCATAAAGACCCGCATATCCTAAAGAAATTGTAGAATATCCGTGATGTAATAATTCATGAATTGATTCACCTTTTTCTAATCTAGCAAGTGCTCCATGTTGCCATAATATTGGAGCAACATCACTTGTAACTTTAGATAGACGTTTATGTCTAATTTGTAATGCTCTATGACATAATTCTAGTCTATCATCAAACACTTTCCAGAAAAGTTCCATATCTTTTCCTGATGTTAAAGCAACATCTGGTAAATTGATAGTAACTACACCTTGATTAAATCTACCATAATATTTTCCCTTATTTTCAACATAATTCAATGCCTTTGAAATATTTCCAACATTAAACATTCTATCAGGTGTTAAGAATGAGCGGCATCCCATACATGGGAAACACTCTCCATTACCAAGTGAATTAATTTTATTTTCTTTCATTACTTTTTCTGAAATATAATCTGGAACCATTCTCTTAGCAGTACATCTTGCAGCAAGTTCAGTTAAATAATAATATTTTCCTTTAGGATTAATATTCTCTTCTTCAAGAACATAAAGTAATTTAGGGAATGCTGGAGTTATATAAACACCTTTTTCATTTTTCATACCTTCCATTCTTTGTTTCAAAACTTCCTCTATAATCATAGCAAGTTCTTCTTTATATTCTTCAGTTTCACCTAAATACATACATACACTTAAGAATGGTGCTTGACCATTTGTAGTAGTCATTGAGTTAATTTGATATTGGAATGTTTGAACACCATCAGTTATTTCTTTTTTCAAATCTTCCATAGCAAATTTTTCAATTTGTGCTTTTGTTAATTTACGTTCCTTGTATTTTTTTAAATAAAATTCTTTAGAACTTCTAACAAATGGAGCTAAATGTGTAAGAGTGATTGTACATCCACCATATTGAGAAGAACTAACAGCAGTAATTAATTGAGTTGCTATTGTCATAGCAGTTAAAAATCTATGAGGTTTCTCAATCATTACTCCATTAATATTTGTACCATTTTGTAACATATCATCAAGGTTTATTAAATCACAATTATGTAATGCATTTTGTGCAAAATAATCTGCATCATGAAAATGAATTATACCTTGATCATGAGCAGTTACTATATCTTCAGGTAATAAAAATCTTCTTGTAATATCTGTACTAGTTATTCCTGCTAAATAATCTCTCTGAGTAGTAACAACTTTTGCATTTTTATTAGAATTTTCTGTATTCCAGTACTCTGACTCTCCATCAATTAACTCTTTAATAGATTTATCAGTAGTATTACTTCTTCTAACTAATTCTCTAGTATATCTATAAGTAATATATTCCTTAGCAAGTTCATACTTACCAAGAGTCATTAATCTCTTTTCAATTACATCTTGAATATCTTCAACAAGCATTCTTTTCTTATGAAGTCCTTCAATATATTTAATAATATTTCTTATTTGAATATCACTAACTCTGTCTTCTTCACTAACCTCTAAATTAGCTTTATTAACAGCTTCTTCTATCTTATCTGGACTATAATCTACTATATGTCCATCTCTTTTTATTACCTTCATAATAAATACCTCACTTCTTCTTTTCTTTTTTAAACCACAAACCAATTATAACGCAAACTAAAAAAATACTTTGTTGCATTTGCAACATTTTACATTTTTTGTTAAAATTCTTTTAAGAGGTGATTTTATGACCAAACTTTTTGAAAATATCAATGATAAAAATATATTGAAATTAAAGAGAATTCTAAAGTCATCAACTGCAATCTATAGAAAAAATGTCAATGTATTGTCAAATGTAAACATGAACGATTTTATCGCATTAATTGACACTGGAAGTGTCCAATTGATATATAATGACTACGACGGAAATAATACTGTACTAGAAGAATTACAAGAAGGTGAATTCTTTGGTAGTATTACATATAATGTTAATTCTGATGAAATTACATGTATTACAAAGGAAGAAACTCAAATAACATTTATTGAATATAATGAAGTAACAAATAATGAAATAATAAAAACTGATTTTTATATTATATTTATAAAAAACTTAATAAAAATATTAAATGAACAATTGCATAATAAAAATACAAGGATTGAACTTTTAACAAAACATACAACTCGTGATAAACTATTAGAATATTTTAAACAATGCTCTAAAAAAAGAGGTTCTAATAGATTTAAATTACCAATGACATATACAGATCTTGCAAGCTACTTATCAGTAGATAGAAGTGCTATGACAAGAGAAATAAAATATTTAAAAACTGAAGGTTTCATTGAAACCGATAATAAAATTATTACACTGAAATTTTAAAAAAAATGGATGAAAAAATCCATTTTTTATTTATATTATTAATCTTTGATTTTAACTAAACTCATATACTCACCAGTTTTAATATTTATAGCACGTGCTTCTATTCCCTCATCTTCATGATTTATTAAAGTCCACATAATTTTTATTTCATCGCTAATAGGTGTTTTCTCTTTTAATTTTCCTTTCACACATTTATTCATCTCAACTGTGGTAACATATATATTTTCACAAGATACAGAATAATTTCCTATCATTAAATTATTACTCATTGTTGAAATATCATAACCTGCTTGTTTTAAAGCACTTTCACCATTTTCTATACTACATTTTCCTTCATAATAATCAGTAGATAAATCTTGATAACTCTTATACCAATAACATTTATTATTTGTAAATTTCCAAGCCTCTTCCGATTCGTTTAATACTTTCCATATTCCAGAAAGTTCCATTTTCTTTCCTAATGAGTCTATTCTTGCATCCTTATAAATATACCAAGGTGTACTCTTAGGATCCTCATCATATGAAATATCAGTAAATTCTATTGATTCAATTAATATTAAAACATCATTAAAAGTATTATCAATACCATTTTTACCAACAAGTTTAAAAGAAAATAAAGAATCATACTTGTTAGAACCAATCAAATAAAATCTACCAATAATATCTGAAGTAGAAGTACCATAATCAAAATATGCATAGTATACATCTTCTTTTAAATATAAAAAATTATTACTACCAGAATACACGTTATAATTATTTTCTATTAAATATCTACTCCTATTAAAGTAATCTCTAAATTCTAAATATAAAAGATGACGTTTTTCTACATCATTTAAATCATTAATTAAGTTACTACTATTAATAGGAGAAAAAAGACATTTATATTTTGAATTATATAAATTATTTTTTATCTTCTTCCAATTACTATTATATTTTAAATTGTATCCATCACCTGTAAATGTTCTTTTAATAGAAAATAAATCAAGAAAAAATTTATAAATAATTTCTGGTACATAATAAAGAAATGCCATTATAAAGATTAATAAAGTAATATTTTTCATAATAAAAACTCCCCTCAAAAAATATTCAAAATACTAAATTTATAATTATAAATTTAATATCCCACAAATAAATTTTTCGCAGGAGAAGTAATATATCATAGGAAAAATTAAATGTAAAGAAAAAATTGCAAGAAATTCTTTGCAATTTTATTAGTCAATAAAATGAATTTTTTCTTCCTTATACCTGTTTTGTTGACGATGTTTTTTTGAAGGATACCCTATTGGAAATAGACAGAATGGTTCTAGGTTTTCTTCAATATTTAAGAGGCTTTTTACACTATTCATTTGCTTTTCTATTGGAGCAATACCAATCATACACCCCCCTAAACCTAAGGCATCTGTTTCTAACCACATATTTTCCATACAAATAGATAAATCTATTAATGAATAATCTGGCTCAATACAATCTTTTTTGTAACAAGATACAACAATTACAGGAGCACTCTTTGAAAATACTGAATATGGTGTTGTTGATGACAATTTTTCTATTAATTCTTTATTTTTTACAATGTAAAACTCCCATGGTTGTTGATTCTTAGCAGATGGTGATTGCATACCAGCTTTTATTATTTTTAATATTAATTCATTAGAAACATCTTTTTCTAAAAAATCTCTAACACTTGTTCTTGTATATATTTCTTCTACCATATTAACACCTCACTGTATATATGAATTAACTCTATTCATATCTGTTACAAAATCAGGATTATTCTTTTTTATTAAATTTATCAATTCTCCAACTTTTTCAGGATTGTTTTGTAATGCTATTAACTCAGTTTCTGTTATACCATAAAATTGTAAAAAATCTGTTCTTCCATATATAGTTTCTTTTTGACTACGAGCTTCTGTATCATTAATAACAAGTAATGCTGTAATATAAGAATTAATATTAGGATTAAGAGATTTTCCACTAAGAGCAATATATTCTCCCGCTTTAAAATATTTACCTGTTGTATTAGTGTATCTAGCAAGAGAAGCTAGTAAATCTATTACCCATAAACAATTATTTAAATCAGGTTCATTAACTTTAAAAGTCATTTCATAGCCCCATTTATTATATTCTCCACCAAGCTCATCAACATTAGCATACAACTCTGTCATACCATATGTAACAATATGTTTATATCCTTTAGGTGAAGTATAAATAGAATAACCATCTAAATAATTATTTCCACCAAACATTGCTCTACTAGACATATTAGTGCCATAATGAATAGGTTCCTGATTAGGATAAAGTCTTTCAAACTCATTGTCAATAATATCCCATCCAGGAGCCCAATCTTCATCTTCTTCCATTAACTTAAGAAACTCTTTCTTTCTCATATTTCAATCATCACCACCTATTATAGTTAATTATAACATAACAAATGAGTAATCAAACAATTAATGAAAATATTATTTTATTCATATAAAGATTATAATTAAATTAAACTTCTCATTTTAATATATTATATAATCACATGAAATATAGTACATAATATATACATTTAATTTATAAATAAAATAATATTATTTAATTACAATGAATAAAAACACTTAAAATAACCATCAAATTACCAGATGGTTATTTTAAATCTTATAAGAACATGAAATCAATCTAACGCTAAATTAAAATTAGTGATATACTTTAATTGTTCCACTTACACCATTATAAGCATTAGGATCTCTAATTGCCTTAAATGCAAAAGCATAGTGTTGATTCTTATTTAATCCTGTCACCCTTAAACATGATGATGTTGGAGCACCACTACTGGTATAATATTTAACAAAACTGTCAGTACTTTTATTGTATAATCCTATTTGCATTTTTGTTCCACTTACATTTAATGGACTTATATTATAGTCTAAAAATATTATTCCACTACTATTTGGAGAAAAATAATAATTTGTATATAACCAATTTACTCTTACTTCAACTAAATTTCCAGAATATGCCCTAGAACTTAAATTCCAATATTGAGTTGGTTTCGATGTGGAACGATAAGATGCACTTAATACATCATCAGGATTTTCATATAGTTCTACTGGAGATGTTCCTAATGACACTTCTTCAAAATTTATAGAATCATTTTGAATATTTTGTCCCATTGCATTTACATTAAGACAATTAAATAAAAAAATTGATATGATTAAAGTTAGTAACTTAATATTAAACTTCAAATTAATTCACCTCCTTTCAATTAACAAATATACACGTGATATTAGAAATCCAACGATAATCCTTATAAAAATATCATCTATGTCAAATATAGCTAGAAAGAAAATCCATTTTATCAACTCAAATAGAAAATTACTAATGATTAACCAATTAATTTTATAAACATTAAATATAATAAGAAATAATGAAATAAATACACCTATTACACAATTGATAAGAATATTATTAAAAAATAAAATATAGTTTTTTGTGATTGTTAAAGCTAAAATATTACTAAATGGCAAACATGAAAAATTATTCTTTAATTTGATAAAATAGCTATTATCAAATCCATAAAAATTATAATTAAAATAATAAATTATTCCTAAAATTACAGCTGTTAATAGAATTAAAGAAAAATTTTTATAGTTAAATTTTTTGATGCTTAAATGTTTAAAAAAAACATTTGATTTAGTATTATTTTTTAATAAATCTTTATTATTAATATATTCTCCATTTAGTAGTTCTGAAATAGTAATATTAAGTTCCTTTGATAATGGTTCTAAAAGAGAAGTATCTGGAAGACCATTACCACATTCCCATCTTGATATAGCTTTGTTTGTAACATTTATTTTATTGGCTAATTCTTCTTGGGTTAAACCCCTTTTTACTCTTAAATATTTAATAAATTTTCCAACGTTTTCTAAATTCATAACTGTCTCCTTAATTTATAATTATATTTAAAAATATTTTTAAAAAAAAATCAATCTATGATTCATAGAATATAACATTTTATATAATAAATAGATTAAATTTTATTTGCTATTTCGCCAAAACATAAGTATAATATGTGATAAATCAAAGGGGGATATTTATGAGTATAATAACAGAAAACGGAATTGATACACTAAACTATGTTACAAAGGATTTAGACAATTTAGATGATTTAGGAATTTATCTTGCTAAAGAAACAGATATAAATGCACTAAAAATATTAAAATTTATGATATTAGTTGGAAGATGCAATTATCTAAAAAAAGATTTTAATATTAATAAAGAAAGTACAATAGTAGATGAATATGGTAGGGAAAGAAAAGAAAATATTATTACAAACTTATCTACAAATCCACAATATTTTGCTTTAGAATTAATTGAAAATATTATTCACAATGAAAAAGTAGATTTCTCACTAGAACCATTTAATAATGGGATGACTTCATTTGATTTTTGGGTACGTTCTTTAAATAGGATTGAATATGACCAAGATAAATTTTATAAAAGATATGACATGATTAATAAAAAATTAGATATTATTTCTTATATGATAGATTTAGAATTGTTAAGTAATGAAGATATAAAGTCCTTAATAGACGCTTTAGAAATATGTGTAGAAAAGAAATTTTCATATACAAATGAACAACTATTCATAATGAAAGAAATAATAAATACATTAAAACAAAAAGAAGAATTAAGAAGAAATGCAGTTAATTTACTAGTAAAAAACAAAATTAGTCTAAATTGTTCAAAAGAAAACTTTTTAAGAGAATTATTTCTAACAAGTAGTAAAAAAGAAAACATAACTCAAATTAGTAAAATGGATGAATTACTTGAATATCAATTATTAAATAATCAATTTATATATATGACTGATAAAATGCCTAAAGTCATTGAAAAGATAAAATCAGGTGGTAAGTAATAAAAAAGAAGATTATAGTTTACATATCATAAAATGTAATAATCTTCTTTTTTTATAGTTTATTTTTATATAACTGATGTCATAGTTTTTGTATTTTAGTGTAATTTGTTATATTCTTCATCACTTACAGCTTCGCACCACTCATTTGATGTTTCTTCTCCAGGTACTTCTACTGCAATATGACTAAACCAAGAGTCTTTCTTAGCACCATGCCAATGTTTAACATTTGCAGGTATTGTAATAACCATACCTGGTTCTAAGCTAACAGCATCTTTTCCCTCTTCTTGATACCATCCATATCCAGCAGTGCAAACAAGTAATTGTCCACCACCACTTTTTGCATGATGAATATGCCAATTATTTCTACATCCTGGTTCAAATGTAACATTTGCTAAAAATACAGTTTCTTTTGGGTTAGTTAATGGATTTAAATAACTATTTCCAATAAAATACTGAGCATAAGCAGTATTAGCTTCTCCTAACCCAAACACATTTACTTTATCAAATTCTTCTTTATTCATTTTCATAAACCTCCTTTGCTAAATTAAATACAGCCCAACCTTTTGGCCATCCAACATAAAATGCAGTATGAGTAATAACTCCAACCATTTCTTCACGAGTAACTCCATTTTTCCTAGCATTTTCTAAATGATATTTAAGAGAATTATCAGTAATTCCAGAAGACATTAAAGCAACAACAGTGATTATACATCTTGTCTTTAAGTCAATTGAAGTATCATTCCAATTCTCTCCAAATAAAATATCATCATTATAATGTGCGAAATTAGGAGCAAATTCTCCTAAAGCATCGCGTCCAGCAGTTTGTTTAATCATAATTTTTTTCTCCTATAAATTATTTATCCAATCATCTAAATCATCATTACTTGTTACTAATTCACTTGAATAGCTTTTAAATAAAATATTCATTCCATCGTGTACTTCGCTATTTGGACAAAGTTTAGTAAAATCTTTAAATGTTTTTCCAAGCCATCCAGCATTTGTTGCGAATGGATATATCTTTTTTCCTGATAAATCATATTTCTTTAAAAAAGTTACTACAACAGGACTTATTGTATACCACTATGCAATGATTTTTGGAAAATTTGTAAAAAATAAATTTTAATACCACTTTATATTGAAATTCATCTATGTTTTACACTATTTTTTTCTTGATATAACTGATGTTTATGTAGCAAATCTTCAGTCAAAAACAAATTTCCCTCATCATCAGAGAAATATTCTTGTACTTCGTCTTCCAATCTTTTTTCTAATTCTTGTGAAGTTAATTCTCCTAATGTAATATAATCAAAAAAATTTCCATTGTTCTTTTGGTAATATAATTCTCTTATTGCTTGTTTTGTAGTTCTTCCATAAAGTACATCTTGTTGTATAAAACATTTTGCTAATTCCATTAATTTATCACTTACATTTCCAACTAAATCATCACTACTAATTGGTACAGATATTGTAATAGTATTTCCTTCTCCTCGAGCTGAATTATCAACAATTTTTCCTATTATTCCTTCACTAATTAGTTTTTTTACAATGTTTTTATTTTCGTCATTTAAAGTATCATAAGAAATTCCAATAAAAGCTTCTGCAGTTGCATTTTCTTGTCCATCTACATTAGCCCCAGAATTAAATGTTTGAATATTTAAATCATATAGCAATTCACATGCTTCCACACATGCCTCATCAGCATAGTATTTTATAAATTCTCTTGATAATGGAATACAACCATCCGTACCCACATTTAAAAAAATTTGAAATTCTTTTTCGTCAAAACCTGTTAATATTCTTTTTGTATCTTTAATTTTAGTGTCCCTACTCATATATTTACTCCTGATAAATTTTTCTATATTTCTATTATAGCACAATGAAAGACAGATTTATTATAATCTGCTTTAATATACTTATTTTTGCAACTTATTTATCCACTTATTTATTTCATTCATACTAGTTATTAAAATATCACTATAGTTTTTAAAAACTATATTCATTTCATTAGTGATTTGTGAGTTAGGACACATCTTTTCTATTTCTTTAAATTTTCTTCCAAGCCATCCAGCATTTGTTGCGAATGGACATATCTTTTTTCCTGACAAATCATATTTCTTTAAAAATGTAACAACAACAGGACTTATTGTATACCACCATACAGGTGTTCCAATAATTATTTCATCATAATTATTTAAATCTACATTTATGTCTTTAATTGCAACTTCTTTATTATCTATAGAATTATTTTGATATTCATCAACAACCTCATCATAATCTTCTGAAAAAGGAATTAATGGTTCTAGTTCTAAAACATCACAATTTAATTTGTCTTTTATAATAGATGCTATTTTTCTAGTATTTCCTGTATAACTATAATAAACAACTAACTTCTTCATTATTTACACCAACTCTCAAGTTTTTCTAAAGCATTATTTGCATCACACCCACGAATAGCAAGACCACTCTTAATATCAGCACCAACGCATAACTTTCTAACATCATCCATTACACTACCTAAACCAGATCCTTCATGTGTTGTAAATGGATAGACCTCTTTTCCACTAAAGTCTAGTCCCTCTAAAAGTGAAAATATAGCCATTGGATAATGTCCCCACCAAACTGGTCCTCCTATATAAATAACATCATAGGAATCAAAATTTTCTAAACTCTTTTTTAATTTAGGTCTAGCATCTTTTTCAAGTTCCTCTTTAGCAACATCACAACACTCATGATAGTCATATGGATAATCATTAACTGTTTCTACTTTAAATAAATCAGCATCAGTTATTTCTTTTATTTTTTCTGCAACTATCTCAGTATTACCTTTTTCAATATTCTCAATACCATTTCTCATATAGTTTTCCCCAATATGAGAATAATAAATAACTAAACTTTTCAAATTATTCCTCCTTACATAAATATATTTATAACTTAATAATAATACCTAAACCAAAGTTTAGGTCAACAAAAATAACAAAATAAAATCTCATTAGACATAAAATGAGACTTCATTATTATATTTTGTATTTATAAAGAAAAAATACATGTATTATATTTAAATAAAAATTTTATTCATGATTGAAATAGTAGAAATAGTCCTTTGAAACTTTATTATTTTGAACAACTATTCCATCATTTTCTAATCTCTTCTTTTGACCATCAATTCCACCAAAAGCATAATGACAAGCTAAATTTCCACTACTATTTACTACCTTATAACAAGGATACTTATCACCATCCTCATTTTGATGAAGAATATTTCCAACTACTCTAGCAAGTCTTTTATTTCCAAGAGTCTCTGCAATTATTCCATACGTTGTTACAAAACCATCTGGTATTTCGAGTAACAAATTATAAACTTTTTCCTTCACCTTGGCACCTCTTACATATTCCATCAATAACAAGTGAATGACTTATTATTTTATATCCATCAATATATTCATCTAACTCCATTGGACAAATATCAATTTCTTTTATAGAATTACATTTTATACACTTAATATAATGTTTATTAGAATCAGATATTACATATATAACATCATCATTTATACCGCTAATCTCTTCAATAATATTCCTATCTTCTAACGTCTTTATCGTTCTATAAATTGTTGATGTATCTACATTATTTAAATTATTTATTATATTTTTTAAAGTGCTATTACATCCTAATTCATTTATAATATTTAATATTTTAATTCTTTGATTTGTTACTTTTAAACTATTGTTTTTTAAAATGTTTTCTATCATAAAGCAATCCCCAAAATGTTAATAATACTTCCAACAATAACACCAATTAAATAGATTAACAAAAGTATTTTTATATTTTCTTTAACATTTTTATTAGTTTTAAAAAGTACTAAAATTCCTATACCACTACCAGTAAGTAATCCTCCTATACAAGTACCTAAAGTAATTACATTATTAAGATATAACTCTGTTATTATTATAGAAGAAGCACAATTTGGTACTAGTCCAATTAAACTTGAAATAATTGGTGCAAATACATTTCCTTTTAAAAATATACTTCCTATAAATTCTTGATTTACAAAACTAAATAATGTATTTAAAACTAAAGTTACTAAAAATATAAATATTAATGTTTTTCCTGTATGAATAATACTAGATTTTATAATTGACTCTTCACATTCACATTTTTCATCTTCACATATATGATAATCTTCATGCTCATTTTTTCTTATAAATAAATCTATTAAGAAACCACAAATAATACCAACAATAACTTTTATAAGTAATATTATTATTACTTTGGAAATAGCTGTTCCATTAGATAATAGTATTGGTAACATCTCATCACTTGTAGATAAATAAATAGAAATTAATGTACCTAAAGAAATAATTCTAGTTACATATAAATTAGATGCTAAAACTGAAAAACCACATTGAGGTATAGCACCAAGAAGTCCCCCAAGTACTGGTCCAAATCTTCCTGCCTTTTTTAAAATTTTCTCATTTTTATTAGACATTTTATGTTCAATTAATTCAATAATTAAGAACGCTACAAACAAAAATGGTATAAGTTTTATTGTATCTAATAATGTATCTTTTAAGATATCAAGTATCATTTTATCATCTCCTAAATGCAAATTAATTGCATTTAAAATAATATCACAATCTTTCTCTATATTCAATATCTAAATAAAAAGTTAAAAAAAATCAATGTTTTTACATTGACTTTTTTTTAATTAATCTATAGAGATATAATTTCTTTCAGCTTCTTTATCCTCTTGTGTCTTCTTTGGTACATTTAAACATAAAATACCATCTTTAAATGATGCTTTAATATCATCTTTTTTGATATCATCTCCAATATAGAAACTTCTTGAACATTCACCATAATATCTTTCACGTCTTACATATTTACCTTTTTCTTTTTCATCATGTGAATCATTCATTTTAGCATTTATATTTAAATATCCATCAGTTACATCTACTTTAATATTTTCTTTTGAATATCCAGGTAAATCTACATCTATTAAATATTCATTATCACTTTCTCTAATATCAGTTCTCATCATATTATTATCAACTTTACTTAAAAAGTTACCACCAAAAATATCATCAAATAAATCTAAATTATTTTTAGGCATTAACATCATATACATCATCTTCCTTTCATATATTATATATATTTATTAATACCAGGGAACTATTTATCTCCCTTACAGTTATAATAGTACCACTTTAATTAGCACTTGTCAAGTGTAAGTGCTAATTATTAATATTATATACATCTAAATAAAAAGTATTCATATTTTACTAATTTATTTAAATATCTATTCTTGATTATTATTTTTACTTTCTTTTAACTCATCAAACATTTTAGCCATAGTTTCACTTCCATGAGTTAATTTTTTTATTGTTAAGTCTTCTGCTTTATTATTCGCAAGTCTTAAATTGTTTTCACTTGAAAGTAATGCCTCTTTTGTCTTTTGTAAATGATCTATTGTCTTATCAATTTCATCTATTGCTTTTTTAAATTTTTCTGAAGCAAGTCGATAATTTCTCGCAAATCCCTCTTTAAAACTATTCATATTCTCCTCAAAATGAGATATATCAATATTTTGGTTTTGAACAATTTCTAGCTCCTTCTTATAACTTAAAGAATTCATCGCTGCTCCTCTAAGTAGTGTTATAATTGGAATAAAAAATTGTGGTCTAATGACATACATCTTCGGATATTTATGTGATACATCAACAATGCCTGTATTATAGTAATCATTATCTATTTCTAAAAGAGATACTAAAACAGCATATTCACAATTTTTTTCTCTTCTATCTTTATCTAGTTCTTTAAAGAAATCTTCATTCTTATGCTTTGATGCAGTCTCATCTGCTTCATTCTTCATCTCAAACATAATAGAAATAACTTCTGTTCCATCATCGTCACTTTCTCTAAAAATAAAATCTCCCTTAGACCCAGTTCTCGCATCATTGTCTTTTTCAAAATAAACATTTTTAAGTATCGGTCTAATTCTATTAAACTCATTATTACAATGTTGTTCCAATGATTCACCTATCATCTTAGTTGACTGTCTAGCTTTAAAATCTTTATAATAAGCAATTTGCTCATCCTTATTTTTTATCTTTTCTTCATAGCTTTCAACTAAATTTTTCTCTTTTAATAAATACTCATTCTTACCAATTTCCAATTTATTATTTAAATTATCAATCTCTTTTTCTTTCTCACTAACTGCATTCTTTAAATTTAATTCTTCATGTGCTTCCATCAAAGAAATTTTATTTTTAAGTTCAGCTATCTCTTTATCTTTATCAGTTAATTTTTCTGTATAATCTTTATCTAATTTACTCTTTATTTCTAAAGAATTATTATCAAGTCTATTTTTTAAATCTTTTATCTCACTATTTTTTTCATTTAACTTTTCTGTGTACTCTTTCTCAAGTTCTGCTCCATGTAATTTAATAGAATTTTCCTTATCTAACTCATGTTGTTTATCTCTTAAAGTAATTTCTTTTTCAAATTCTTTATCTCTAATTTGTTTTACAATTGATTGATACTCGTTCTCATCTATTTTAAATACAGTTCCACAATTTGGACATTTAATCTCATTCATATTTCCACCTCAAATATATTATACAAAAAAATAAAGAAAACTAACAAGCCTTCTTTATTGCTACTGCACCATATGGTGTAATTATATCTTTAGTTGATTTATTTAAAGTATAAATCTTTGCTTTGCAATCATTATATTCTGGTGGTAATAATATTCTACCTTCCTTACCGCTTCTATTTGTAATAACAAGCATCTTATCATTTAATCCAATTCTTTCATATGAAAAGTAATCACTATTTATATCTCTTATTTTTAAATCAGCTTTTTGTAAAAATTCCTCACCATTTCTAATGTTTCCGAGAGTTTTAAAATATTCTTGCAAATCTTTATCTTCCATTTTCCAAGGAAAAGTCTTTCTATTTAGTAAATTACCATATCCATCTATGCCTACCTCATCTCCATAAAATATTGAAATATTTCCTGGTAAAAAATATAGTGCAAATAGATAAGACTTAAGTTTCTCTTTTGCCTTTTCATAGGCCTCCTTAGAAACAACTTTACTCTTTAAATAGTTTAAATCATTATTCTTTAAGTCCCAAGCCCATTCTGCATATTCATTAAATTCATTATTATCTAAAAACAAATTAATTATTCTAGAAATATCATGAGTTGAAGTAAAATTCATTAAAGAGTTAATTGTCTCTTCTGGATACTCTCTTAAAATATCTCTTATAATGTAATCTAGTTTATTACAATCTGAATATTTATAATATCTAAGTAAAGCATCAATCAAAGGATAATTCATAACTGTATCCATACATCTACCAGAAGAAATATATCCTCTTCCCATTCTCATAGGATTTTTCCATACCTCTCCTATTATAAATCCATCTGTCTTATTTCTTTTAACAGCATTTCTAATTTTTTCAATAAAATCATCACTTAATTCATCTGCAACATCTAGTCTTAATCCATCTATTCCTAAATCGAACCAATTATCAATTACTCCCCCGACTCCAGTAATATATTCTTGCCATTCGCGTGATGCACAATCACATTCTGGTAAATTATCAAATCCCCACCAATAATCATAATAAATTTTACCATTTTCATAATGTCTTTTATAAAAGTTAGAATACTTAGACATAGGATTATTATATGCCCCTTCTCCACCAAAAGACTTATACTCATCAAAATATTTACTATCATTTCCAGTATGATTAAAAACAGCATCAAGAATAACTTTCATACCCCTTTTATGAGCCTCATCACATAATACTTTTAAATCAGCATTACATCCAGCATAGGGATCAACATTTTTATAATCAGATGTATCATATCTATGATTAGATTGACTATAAACAATAGGACTTAAATATAAAATAGATACTCCAAGAGACTTTATATATTCTAGCTTTTCAGTAACGCCTTTTAAATTCCCACCATAAAAGTCGACATTCCAAACTTCTTTTCCAACCATTTTACTTATTTCTTTATTTGCACCTAAATGCATCTCTTCATTCCAATCTTTATGAATAACACGTCTAGGCATATCAACTAATTTACTATCATCACTCTTATTAAATCTATCTACAAATATATGATACATTATTTTTCCTTGAGCCCATTCTGGTACTTTAAAATTAACATTAAGTTTAAAACAATCATCACTTGAAAAAATAGCATTTTGTAATCCATTCTTATTAAAATGATAGGTCTTACCATTTACATCATAAGAAAAGCAGTATCTATATATAGCCCTTGTATCTAAAGTAATATCACCTTCAAAAATAGCGTACTCATTCTTATTTCCCTTATGAGAAAAATTTTTATAACTGATTCTTTCTCCATCATCAATTAACAATTTAACATTATAAAACCAACCTAATTCCATTGGAAGTTTTACCTCACAATGATAAGTATTTCTATCTTTATTATAGTTAGTAACTTCCAAACTATAACTAACCTTTTTATTTTCCATAATTATCTCCTAAAATAACTATTCTTCCTATAATTAAATTATATTCGTATAACAAAAAAAAGAAAAGATATTTTTATACCTTCTCCTTCATCACTTTTTTCTCATCAATACAAATTAAAATTATATAAAACAAAAGCATTAATAATCTCATTCCATATATATGCATATAAAAATCTAGCACAGAAAACATACATATAATTACAAATAAAGAAAAATAAATTACACTTTTACTATTCTTTCTATTTTTAAATATCAAATATATTCCCGAAAAATATATAATTAATAAATAAATGGGACCAATTATACCTATATCTAACCAATATTCAAATAATATACTATGTGGATTCTTTTCATTATAATTATTATCTGTTGCGATTAATCTGTAATATTTAAAAGTATCTACTCCTCTACCATATATATAATTAGTATTTTTTAAATATTTTAAAGAATCTTTATAATAATCAAATCTATGACTAACACTTTCTCCATCATACTTAGTAAGTTCTAATTGCCTTGTTATCTGATATGGAACAATAAAAGTATTTATACTTTGCTCATGTCCATCAACAGTAATTTTATTTATCTTTATATTTGTGTTTTCATCAAGTCCTCTTATACTTAATAAATAATATTCAGCATCACTACTACCAGTAACTTTAAACTCACCATTGATGCTTATATAATCAAATGAAGTAAAACTATTATTATTAACGCATCCTTTTTCTAATACAAAGTGAACATCCCCGCTATAAACTTCATAATCAATATTAATTGTATATTCTTTAGAAGGTTTTAGAAATAACTCTGTAATGTAATAATTATCACTAGTATATTTTGTACTATGAACATTATTTATTTTTAAAGGAATATTTATAGGTTTAAATAATAAATAAGTAAGTATAATTACTATTAGTAATGAAGTAATTAACTTTATATATTTATTTTTTAAAATATAAGTAATTAATATATAATAAATTACAAAAATAATTAAATTATTAGTAATAAATTCTATTAAATTATAATTAATTAAATATGTTCTATATGTAGTAATTGATAAACAAACTGGTATTAATATTGATATTACATCCCAAAGTATTAATTTTACTTTTTCATATTTTTTATATATCAAATTATAAACTATATATATAAATAGTACTATTATAAAACATATAGTAATCATCTTAGAAAATGTATAACTAAACCCTATAAAACTAATATATAAAGTTAAATAATCAAATACTTTTTTATTGTCTTTTAATAGTGTTATAAAAATACTTATTAAGAATAATACAGCTGATGCATTACAATAACACAATACTCCATAAAATCTATCTATACTATTATAATATGTATCTGTAAAAGGCGATAATATTCCAATATTTGAAAAGAAGTCTTGATTTTGGTATGATACAAAACTTACAATGAAAGAAAATATTGTTATTAATTGTAATACTTTTAAAAAGTTATTTATTTTATTATTATCTATAATTCTTCTAAAATTAATTATTATTAAAGCAATACTTGCGTTACATGTAATAGCAAAAATATTACTCATAAATGATGTTTTATTAAGTCTAAATATTAATATTAATAAATATGATAATGGTATTAATAAAAATAATATATCTTTTTTATCTATCTTTACTCTATTAATGATTAAATAAATAACATTAATGACTAAAAATATTATACTTGCACTATTAATAATATAGCTATTTGTTGAGAAGAATAATAAAATAGTCAAGTATATATACATAAATATCATAAATAATTTATCTTTTTTCATACATCCTCCAATAATTTATCTATTTCTTTTTCTACTTTTTTTGTAAATTTATCGGTAGTAGACTTAAATTTTTTTAATTTTTTATCTGAATTAAGGCAATTAATGAATTCTTCTTCTGTTCTTGCTACATAACAATATTTTTTTCTATCTAAATAATTTGCAAAGTACAACTGATGATCATTTATATGTTCCTTATATTTTTCTTGACGAGGAACAACAATTACTTTTTTTCCTTTTAATAAGGCATAAAATATATTATCTGGACCACCATGAGTAATTAAAGTGTCACATTTATCAATATATTTTTTCATATCATAAAAAGGAATACTTTCATATATCTGATAATTATCTTGTTCTTTTATTTTATTAAATCCACTTTGAATAATTACATCATCATCTTTAATATTTTCTAAATATTTAAATAGTCTTGTAAACTTTATTTTTTGTGTACCTACCGTTACAAATATCATTAATACACACCACCTATATATTTAGCTTTAGGAAATACTTTTAGCATCTCTTTATGTTGAACTATAAAAACATCTGAAAATTTATATACTATTCTTGCAGTTAATGAAGGATTATCTATTCTATCAAACACTTCTATAAATATGATTTTTGTTTTAAAAAAATGTCCAATAATACATAATGGTACACAAGTATGTGCTCCTGTTGTATAAATTACTTTTGGTCTATATTTAAAATAAAGATATAGGGACTTAAATATATTTATAAAGCATACAGGAATATATTTAATAATATTTACTTTATTTCCAAGTTTTAGAAATTCAATATTATATTCATTTTGTAAATTAATTGAAATAGAATTTTTCTCTGTCACTAAAATATAACTATATTTTTTAAATAACTTTTTTACTTTTAAAATTTCTGCTAAATGTCCTCCAGTTGATGCAATAAACATGACTTCTACCACCTTGAACCTCCTAAAAAAAAATCATACGCCAAAGCATATGATTTATTAACTATTTACTTTTAGCCTTACTTTTTACTTGAATAAAGCAAATTAATCCAATAAGTGAAATTGCAACTATTAAATAATAACTATCACTAAATGTATTAGGATTAATTATATTGTTAATCTTATTATCTTTATCAGTATCATTAGCTACGTTAAAATCTAAATCAATATCAGATAATGTATTTTCACCTAATTTATCAATATATTTAAAATCAGTTGCTTTTAATAAAGCTAATATTTTATCTTCTGTTGCATCTTCTGATGAAACTTCAAATGTTGCTATTTCAGTACTATCTTTAAAATCAACTAAAGAAAAATCATCATTTGCATATTCTAAAGAATATCCATTAGTAATTTCATTTGCAGACCAATTATTGGTTGGTTTAAAATTACTTATTTTTAATTTATCACTTGAAATATTAAATGATACATTATTTAATGCATATTTATATGAAAAACTAACTTTACATTTTGATGTTGTTCCTTTTTTTAATTTATTGTCATCACATGTAACTTTTAATGAAGGTTTTTCTTCTGGTACTTGATATAACTTATAAACATATGAAGTATAGTATTCATATGTACCTACATAATTAGAATCTGTTGCTCCTCCACAAGTATGATATCCTCCAGAATTACAGATACTATACTTTGTCTTATTTCCATAATTCTTATTATCAAATCTCCATCTTACATTCTCTCCATTAACAGCTGGTAAAATAATTTTACATACTTTTTTATAATAATCAGAATAATCATAAGTTATGTTACTATTTTGACAAGAATTAAAATTTATTGCTGATAAACTACCTGGGTAATATCCACTAGCACTATTATCATATCTTGATTTAAAATCTTTTGGGTAAAACACTTCATTTGCTGATGTTGAAAAATCATATTTTTTATATTTAATGTTACCATTAGAATCAACACTATCAATTATATAGTATTCAAAGTTAGTAATTCTTCCTTCATTACTATCCCATAATTCTGCTCCCGGATTTATATCCTCATATGGAATCAATTCTGATGGATTATTAATCTCAACATCATCACCACTAATTAGTTCCTTATTTTTCATATCATCTTCATTTACAGTCCAGTTATAAGATTTAGCACTTACACCAAAAGGTAAAAATAATGACACTAATAATATTAACAATAGTCTACTCTTTTTATTCATATACACACTCTCCTTACCTTATAGATAAAGTATAACATAAATTTAGAAAATTAAAACAAAAAAATTAGAAATCTAAATTCCTAATTTTTCTTAGTTGGACCTTTCCAATTTTCAAACTTTTCTTTTAAATTCTTTAACTGCTCAGTACCAATTAATATCTCATTATCTGTCTCAGTTTTATCTTCTATTGCAATAGGATTACATCCATCATCAACTAAATTATCAAGTTCATCTATAGAAAACATATTCCCACAATTTTGGCATTGAATTTTATCACCAACTTGAACAAAATAAGCATAAGGAGAACCTCCACAACTTTGACAAGTATCAACTACAACTTTCACTTCACCTTTTGAATCTTTTACTGCAAGTAATCCAACAATAACTCCATCAACATCATAATTTATATAAGTCACTTTATCAGTTATTTTACTTTTATCAATTACTATTTTTTCATCTGAATTTGTTTTTGCGTTAACCACATCACCTACAGCTTCTTTTAAATTAACAGGCGTCTTTTCATCAGACGATGAATTATCATTACTACAACCAGTAATTAAAAACATTGAAGATAACATTACTAAAAATAATGTAATATATTTTTTCATTATACCTCCTCTATTTTAGTAACTTTATATTCTAAAGCACTTATTCTTTTTTCAATCTCTTCTTTATTTATTTTATCTATATATATAATAACTGCTTCTTTTTTTTCTAAATTAACTTTTACTTTTGAAACATTATCAATACTTTTTAAAGTGCTTTCTACTTTACTAGCACAATGACCACACATCATCCCTTCAATTCCAACTATCATTTTATTTTTCTTACTAAACATATTATTTACTCCTCCATTTTTTTAATCTTAAAGCATTTATTATTACTGTTAAACTAGATATTGTCATAGCACCACCAGCAATCATTGGATTCATTGAAATACCAAATGGCTTTAATAGTCCTATTGCAATAGGTATCATACAAACATTATAGAAAAATGCCCAAAATAAATTTTCTTTTATATTTATTAATGTTTTTTTACTAATATCTATCAAATTATAAATGTTATTCAAATTATCATTCATTAAAATTACATCACTTGAGTTACCGGCGATATCAGTACCAGAATTTAAGCTTACTCCAATATCTGCAATTGCAAGACTTGGCGCATCATTTATTCCATCTCCTACCATCATAACGCATCTTTTATCACTCATTATCTTTTTAACTACTTCACTTTTTTCTTTAGGTAAAACATTGGCAATTACTTCTTTAATTCCTATTTCTTCTGCAATTATTTTTGCCGTATTTTCATTATCACCAGAAAGCATTATAACATTTTTATTATTTTTAAGTAATTTTCCGACTACTCCTCTAGCTTCTTTTCTTACAATATCTTTTACTCCAATTAAAGCAATTACAATACTCTCTTCCACAACATAAACAATACTGTTTCCAGATAAAGATAATTCACGCTCTTCAGACTCATAAGTATTTTTTATTTTCAATTTAGTTAATATTTTACTATTTCCAATAAAATACTTTTTATCATCAATTGTTGCAGTTAAACCAACACCTTCAATATTTTTAAAATTATCAACTTTCTTATTACTTTTATATTCTTTAAATGCATTAGCTATTGGGTGAGTTGAATTACTCTCAAGTGCAGAAGTTAATTTTAATAATTCTTTATCACTATAATCACTAAAATTAAATACTTTTGCGATTTTTAATAATCCATATGTTAAGGTACCAGTTTTATCAAATATTACTGTATCTACTTTATTAGCATTTTCTAGTGTTTCAGATTTTTTTACAAGAATTCCATTTTTCGCACATACTCCCTCTGATACAACTATCGCAAGAGGCGTTGCTAAACCTAAGGCACATGGACATGCAACAACTAAAACAGTGACACTTGCAGTAATTGCTTCACTAAATTCCATTCCAAAAACTAAATATGATATAAATGTAATAAGTGCAATAATTATTATTCCCGGTACAAAATAACTACTTACTTTATCTGCAACTCTAGCAATAGGAGCCTTTGTATTTGTTGCTTCTACTACTAATCTTACAATCTCAGAAATAGTCGAATCTTTTCCAATCTTACGTGCTTCGTAATTAATTACTCCATCTATGTTATAAGACCCAGCAATTATCTTGTCCCCTACGCACTTTTTCACAGGAATTGACTCTCCACTGATAAATGCCTCATCAAAGTGTGACTCTCCACTAGTAATTACACCATCAACTGCTATTTTCATTCCAGGTCTTGCTATTAATATATCGCCTTTATTAATCATATCAAGACTAACTTCAACTTCCTTATCACCTTTCTTTAATAAAGCAGTTTTAGGAGTTATTGTTACTAAATCCTTAATCGCATCTTTTGTCTTTTCTTTACTCATTCCATCTATATATCTTCCAAGTTTTATAAGATAAAGTATTATACAACAACTCTCAAAGTAAAGTGCTTCAACACAACCATAATTTCCCATAAATATAAGTATCATATTATAAGTACTATATACAAAACTAGACATAACTCCAAGCATTACTAATGTATCCATATTAGGAGATTTATGTTTAATATTATTAATTCCACTAATTATTATATCTCTTCCAAAATATATAAAATACAAAGTAAATACAAATAAACACACAGAATAATTAATAGGATACTTCATCATATTAAGAAATGGTATTACAGGAAGACCAACCATGTGTGACATAGAAATATATAAAACTATAATTGCAAGTAATCCATTGATAAGTAAATATCCTTTTTTATTATCTTTCTTATTATCATCAGTCTCATCATATTCACCTAATGATTTGAATCCTGCATCAATCACAAATTTATTTAAATCATCTACATTTAACCTTTCTTCATCATAACTTATACTTGCAGTTGCCATTACTAAATTTACTAAAGCATCGTCAATACCTTCTTGTTTACTTAAATATTTTTCTAGAGAAGATGAACAAGCACTACAAGTCATACCATCTATTTTTAATATAATTTTTTTCATTTTCTCACCTCGAAATAATTATAATCATCTATTACTTTAATTGAATTATTAAGCATATTCATCCAACAATTCATTGTAAATAATCCTTCTTTTGTTGGCATAAATTCAATTACATTTCTTCCTTCCACTAACTTTTTTCTAATTCCATATTCACTAATTACAACTTCGTTGTTGCAACCAGTTAAATATTTCTTTGATACATTAATTACTAATTTTACTTTTATACCTTTTTGAACAATTATATCTTCATACCCATCATAACTCAAATCAATATTTACTTCCTGATATTTATCATAAATAATACTTTTTTCATAATTACCATAGTTTTTAAATAAATCAGTAACATTAAATCCTAATGTACTAATACCTCTAAATATCATTCCTAACGATAAAATAAATATTAGTACAGCAGATATTTTATTCAAAATGATTTTCTTTTTTCCTTTTAAATTATTAAAAATAAAACTTGAGAAAAACATTAATGGTACTGTACCTAGTCCAAATAAGAACATAGAAAGTGCTCCATATATAAAACTAGATGTTGATAAAGCATATAACTGCATTGCTTGTAGCGGACCACACGGCATTAGTCCGTTTAGTAATCCTATAATAAATGAGTTTCTACTATGTACCTTATTTTTAAATAATTTAATATTTTTTAAATTACAAATTCCAAGCATAGAAAGTGACATAATAAGCATAATGATTGCTGCTAGTAATATTATAATTCCAGAAAGTACTTCACTAAATTTAAAAACACTTCCAATTAATCCAGCAATTCCTCCAAGAATAGTATAAGAAAGTACTCTTCCAAAATTATATAAAATTATATTTTTTATACCTTTCTTACTCTTAGTCGCAATAATATTAATTGCTCCACACATGCTAATACAATGAATACTTGTAAATATTCCTATAAAAAATAACATACCATAACTAATATTACTATCAATAACTGGTATAACATTAAAAATATTATATCCAAATACTTTATAAATAATTAAAATTATTATTAAAATAAGAATACTAATTAAAATAAATTCATGAATTCTAATATTCTTTAAATCATTTATATTTTCTTTTATATAATCTTCACAAGTAAAATAGTCTAAACTACAAATATCATTAATTATCTTATTTAAATTAATTTTACCTTTATATTTTATTAAACATATATTTTTATTAAAACTTATTTCTTTTATATTTTTATTTTGTAATAATTTTTTTCTAATAGTATTTTCACAATTAGTACAAGTAATACCATCTATTTTTACATAAATATTGTTCATAAATCACCTCGCACATTAAATATAACAAAACTCACTTTTAGTATAAATAAAATGTACGTTGAATTGTATCAACCAATAGTTGAATTTTAATTACAAGCATCATTATTTAATATTAATGGTATATTATAAGTTATATTTTTACCATCTTCTTCAGTTGCGACTATTTCAATTGATAAGTTTGACTTAGAAAACATAGGACAATTAACTGCTTTATGATCCATTTTAATTTTTATATTTTTTAAGTAATCAATTAATGTTGAGTCTTTCAAAGTATCACATGAACTCAGTTTTGTTTTTGTATCATTACTCTCTTCATAAAGAGTACAATTTAATTCTTTATAAATTGTTTTTTCATCATAACCAGTATAATTTACATTATTTATAATTAGACTTGTTCTATCATCGCCTTTTATTACAGTTCCTGATACTTTAAATTTATTATTAGTTGTTTCTACATCATTTATCTGATAATTAGAATGAGATGCTCTATTAAAGAATAAGAAAATTATGCATATTATTAAAATTAAGAATAGTACTACTATAATTAGTATATATTTATTATTTGATTTTTTGCTATTAGTTGTACAATTACAAGAATTTTTACATGAAGAGGATTCTTCTCCATTGATAATATCATCTATTGGGATGTTAAATTCATCACTTATTGCTTTTAAAATAGCCATATCAGGTAAATTTTTTCCATTTTCCCATTTGGATACAGCTTGAAAAGTAACACCTAATTTTTCAGCAAATTTTTCTTGAGATAAATTATTATCTTTTCTGATTTTTCTTATATACTTTCCTATTTTTTCTTGATTCATATGCATCCTCCATACTACAAAATTATAACATAATCTATAGTGAATTTTATATGAAATTTTTACAATAAAAAGCCAATGTATTTTCTACATTGACTATTTTTTTATTTTCTTATCAAACTATTTCCAGTCATTTCTTTAGGAATTGGTAATCCAATAAGCTCAAGCATTGTTGGGGCAATATCTGCAAGTTTACCATCATTTAATTCAATTCCTTCTTTTGTAATAATACATGGTACTGGATTTGTTGTATGTGAAGTTACTGGTTTATGTTCACTATCCCACATCATATCACAGTTTCCGTGATCGGCAATTATTAATAATATTCCACCAAGCTCTTCAACTGTACGCTTATATATTTTTGCAAGACACTTATCCATATCTTCTACAGCCTCAACTGCAGCTTCATATACACCTGTATGTCCAACCATATCACCATTTGCAAGATTCATTATTGTTACATCATAGTTTCCTACTTCTTTTAAGAAATTATCTGTTACCTCATAAACACTCATTTCTGGTTTTAAGTCATATGTTGCTACTTTTGGAGAAGGTATTAATATCTTTTTTATATCATCATATTCAACTTCTTTTCCTCCATCAAAGAAGAATGTTACATGTGGATATTTCTCTGTCTCAGCAATTCTTAATTGACTAACTCCATTATTATGTAGATAGTCTACTAAAATATTTTTTAAATCTAAGTCATTAAATGCATGTGGAGAAAGTACTGTTTCAGTAACAGGATACATTGTTAGTGTTTTTAAATTATTATAAGTTATTACATTTAACCCTTTTTCACTTGCTTGTTCTTTGTAAGCTTCAGGATTTGATAATAAAGTAAACATTTCTCTAATTCTATCTTTTCTAAAATTAAATGTTATTACTCCATCATTATCTTTAATTGGACATTTATTGATAATTCCAGGAATTACAAATTCATCATATACTTCTTTTTGATAATTCTCATCAATTAGTTCTTTATAATTATTATAAACAGGGCCTTCACCATAGCATATTGCATCATATGAAAGTTTTACTCTGTCATAATTATTATCTCTATCCATTCCATAATATCTTCCAGAAATTGTTGCTATTTTACCAATTTTAATTTCATCTAATTTTTTTTGTAAAATGTCTAAATATTTAATAGCACTCTTTTCATATGTGTCTCTTCCATCTAACATAACATCAATATACACATTTTCTACATTATTTTCTTTACAAATATCTAATAGTGCTAATAAATGATTTATATGAGAATGTACTCCTCCATCACTTAATAATCCCATAATATGTAAATTTGAATTATTTTCTTTTACATGATTTAATACATCTAATATTTTTTCATTTTTATTTAATTCTTTTGATTCAATTGATTGTGTTATTGCTTGAAGTGGTTGTAGAGCAATTCTTCCTGAACCTAAATTCATATGTCCTACTTCACTTGTTCCCATTTGTCCTTCAGGTAAACCAACAGATGGCCCACTTGCTTGTAATATTGAATGTGGATATTTATTAACTAACATATCTAATGTTGGCTTTGAAGCATTTTTAAAAGCATTACCATCACTTTCTTCTCTTATACCACAACCATCTAAAATACATAAAACTACTGGTTTGTTCATATTCATCCTCCTATTTCTAAAATACATTAATATTATACCACTTTCCAATAAAAGAATAAAAGAAATTTAAAAAGAAGAGTTCTTTACTCTTCCTCTAATGCAGTTATCTCTTCTTCTGTTAGATTAGTAAGCTCAGATATTAAAGATTTATCCATTTTCTTCTTTAACATATTCTTTGCTATTTCTATTTTTTCTTCTCTTTTTCCTTCATCTTTCAATGCCCATTCCTTGTCATAGGCTTCTCCAAATCCATCTTCAAAGCTTACTTCTTCTGCTTCTTTTAGATATTCATTCATAACTTTCTCATCACCCAAACCTTTTAGTTTATCTAAGTCCATATCTACTAGTGCTAGAATATATTTTTCTCTTTCACTAAGACTTTTTTCACCTTCATTATACCATTTCTTTCTTAGGTTTGGTACATATATTTGTATGAATACTAATTTATCACTTAAAACTAAAATATATACACTTTTATACTTTTTCAAATGCAAATTAATTATAGTTTTAAACCATAATCTTTTTCGCCTAGTAACATAATTAAAATTTTTAATAGAACAAATCATTTCAAAAAATAAAAATTATTTTAAGCAGATTAATTGCTTGATACATATTAAATAATAAGTAAAAGTGTTTCTATGTACTTTGATTTTTTAGACATAGTATTTTTTTAAAAGTACAGTAGAAAGGGTTTTATTAATCTGCTTAAAATAACTTCTATTAATAAAAGTCATTTTGAGAATAATGATTAAAGTCGTAATATAATAAAAATAGAAGAATCAGATACAAAGATTCTTAATAAATCATTATTCTCAAGATAATTTCTATTATTTAGAAATATTTTGTAAGAATCCTTTAATTTTTTCATAATTATTGAAATCAATATTAAGAGATTTATTAATTAAACTAATTAACTCTTCTCTATTTAAATTCTTGTCATAACTATTATTAGATAGTGCTTTATAATGATTATAATTATCAAAATCACCATTTACTTTTTCAATAATATTGTCTTTAGAGCAAACAAGAAAAGCTAAATCAATACGTCTTAATTTATCAAGAACTTTATCATAAGAATTAAGACCAAATGATGTACAATTATTTATATATTTATATTCAAAGAGATACCATAATATTAAAGCATCATCATTATATGTTTTATAAAATATTCCTTCTTTAACAAGAATTATTGAATGTTTGTATTGTTCCTTATACATGTCATATAAATCTTTTGATTTCATAAACCTAGTTCCCTTCTTCAAGAAAAAATTTATTCTTGTATACAAAATTATTAGTAGTTGATACTTTAAAATACCCATTATAACTAGCAAGAGATTTCTTATAAAAATTAATATTATTTTTTCTTGCTTTTCTTAACTTTCTTTTTATTTTCTTACGTGTTTGATTATTAAGTAAAATAATTAATTTTTTATTTTTTAAAATAAATTTATATCCTAAAAAATTCACTCCACTCTTTAAATTATAAATCTGTGTTTTCTTATTAAGAGATAACTTAAGAGAAGATAACTTTTTATTAATTAAATTTAGACATTTCTTTAAATATTCTTTATCATGATGAATTAAAATGAAATCATCCATATATCTAATGTAATACTTAATATGAAGATGTTCTTTTATATAATGATCAAGTTCATTCAAATAATAAATAGCAAGTAATTGACTTGTCTCATTACCAATAGGTAAACCTTTTCCTTTATGATACCTTGGTAGACTATAGAGTTGTTTTTTTCTTAACTCTAAATCATAAATATTCATATCTTCTAAGTGAGATATTTCTCTATTTATAGAACTATCTATTAAATCATTTATATAGCCATTATCAGTACTATTAATTATATTAATTAAAATCTTTAAAATATCTTTATCAAAATTTTCATGAGATAACTTATTAATTAATATTTCATGATCAATATTATAAAAGTACTTACTAATATCACATTTTAAAATATAAACATTATCATAATTTTCTTTAATAGAATTAATATATTTTTTCATATATCTAATTCCTTCTTTAGAACCTTTTCCAGTTCTTGTAGCAACATTTTGTTCAATTAACTTTCTTGATAAAGTTGGTATTAAAACATATTTACTTATTAAGTGATTAACTATTTTATCATACATTAATTCACTCATTATAATTCTATACTTAGGTTCTTTAATTATAAAAATATTATATTTAAGATGACTATAATGTTTGTTATTTAAAGTATTATATATCTTAACAATATTAGATGTTTTAGTTAATTCAAATCTTACTAGTTTTGCTTTATGACATGTATTTTTATAGATACCATCATATACATCTTTTATTTTATTAATAGAAACAATATCATTATAAGAAATACTATATTTATTCATTTACAAGTTTATATTCCTTAGAATCTTTTTTATAAACATATTTCTTTAATGTAGCATTGTCTAATATTTTATTGATTGTTTTTGAATTATAATTATTAAGTACCTTACCATCTAAATCATAAACAATATTATTTTCAACATAAGCTTCTTTAGTAAACATAATAATATTTTCAGAATTATCATTAGAATAACCATATAACTTAGAAATATATTTTCTAGTAGATGTATCAACATTATTATCTTTTATATTATTATATAAATTATAAACAACTTTATATTTTACTACTTTATTTTTATTACCTTTCTTAGTATCTGATAAGAAAGATATTGTGACTAGTACAAGTATTATTACTAGACTTATAAATATTAATTTTTGTATTTTATTCATTAATAGTCACCTCTTTTTTTCGTAGTGCTTTAGTCATAGCAATTATTTCTGATAAGAAATTACCTATAACAATATATTTCTTTTCACTTATAATTTTTTTATCATGACTTATATTTATATAAAAATTTAACATTGATATAGATATTAATAAGTCTTTTAAGTTTTTATCTTTTATTCTTATTGAATCATTTATGTTGTATGAGTAGATATTTTTTATTAATTCATAACAGGTTTGTTCTATGTTATTTTTTAATACTACTTCTTTTTTAGGATAATCAACTAAGACTTTATTAATGTAGTTTATTGTTTTATATGATTTATCTAATATTTTGAAATTTGTTTTCATATTGTTTCTCCATAATGTGGCAAAAGAAACTAAGATGATATTCTTGATGAATCTTTTCCACTGATATAGCAATAGTTAATTAATCTCTTGTTAAATAACGTCTATACCTTGTTTTTAGCACAGTGGCATGGGACTAACCTTGTTTCCAATCTAGATATGATTATTGCTAATGCAACTACTTCCTCTAAGTATCAGCCATGACCAATACTATGCGGTTCATTAGTTATAATAATTACTAATTTGTAGTAGGAAATTGGGCGAACGCTGTAGCCGTTACCAGTGTTGTTGTTCGTAAGCTCGCCTGAAGAATTCACGTTGAACTCGTTCGCATTACCCCAATTGTTGAAGATGGACGGCGACATGCACTCATCTGACCACTAATTAGATTAGTCCCAAATTTTGGAAATTGGGCGAACGCCGTAGCCGTTATTGACATTACCCCATTCGTTCAACTCGCCGGAAGACGTCACATTCAACTCGTTAGCGTTGCCATTGTTGTTGAAGTTGGACGGCGACATGCACTCATCTGACCACTAATTAGATTAGTCCCAATTTTTTCATTCCCTCAATGATGAGTCATTTCGGGACAAGTTGTTTTCTTTTCTTATTATTCAATAACATATGGATCCTCCTTCGTTCCTGAACCTGTGAACTGAAGATTTGAAGAATCTAGATTGATCACTGGGCGAACGCCGTAGCCGCCACCGACAAAACCCCATACGCCCAACTCGCCGGAAGACGCCACAGACAACTCGCGAGCGCCGCCATTGACGTAGAAGTGGGACGGCGACATGGTCCAATAATAGGTACCGGTATACAAATAGAATAATTGATTTTTATAACTTGTTCTTGCTCCTGCCATGTTAACTTCATCTGCTGTTATTAAACCAATTGGACTTGTTAATTTTTTGTTACCGATTGTACTATTTGTTGTTGTAAATTTATCATTAACATTTGAACATGTTAATCTTGGTCCAGTCATTCTTCCACCCCATGAGTAGAACCTTTCATATCCATATATTGTTGGTACTGCTCCATATCCTGAATTTTGATAAGTACCACTTTTTATTGTAGATATTTCCCTATCGTTACAGAATGATGAGTTTGTTGCAATTTTATCACTATAACTTGATAAATTGTTTTTATACCAGTTTTCTAAATATGTTTTCATATTACTATTTGTTGTATTTGATATAGCATTTTCAAGTGATGGTGATGCATACTCTACTGCTTTTACATTCATAGATGTTGGACTTACATACTTATCAACATGATTCAATCTTTGACTAGTCGATGTTGATGATGTTCCAAAAACTGTATATAATTTATCATTCGCATGCTTAGTGTTATATTCTGATAATGTCATTGCTTCAAGTGTTCCACTCAACTTAAATGCATTGTTATTTTTATCAAATGTATATTCTGTTCCAAAATAATATTTTGCTGTTGCAGACAATCCTGAATAAGTAAAAGCATAGGTCCATTCTTTTATTTCATTTGTACTGGTGTCTCCATACATATATCCAACATAAGCATTATCACTCCATCTAGAATTAAATGCACTTGTTCCTACTTGTCTATTACTACTTGATTCACCATTTGCATGAGGAGATGTTCCATCATAAATTAATCTTACTGAATTATCTCCATTTATTCTTATAATTCTCCAATATTTGTTTGCAAACTTAACATAGTTTCCTCCAACTATTCCTCTATAATAATAACTTGTTCCTTCATCATCAGCTGTTGAATAAAGACCTGATTCTGAATTATCATAACTTAGAATTGCTGATGAATAATTATATTTAGTCAAAGTATAAGTCACTTGTTGAGTCGTCTGGTTGGTAGATGACGTTGCACTAGTTAACAAATACATTGTGTCACAAGACGTACTTGTATTTCCACATGTATAATATGTTCCATTAGAATAATCTTTGGTTGTTGGGTCTACCAATGTTGCACTCTTTAAAGTATATTTCCCAGTTGACTCTTGGAATGTGTAACCAGTATTTGTATCTGTTACTTGTGAAATATAAATATATGACGAAGTTGATAGCGTTGATGTTTGTGTTGCATGTATTTCATTATATTTTATAGCTGGACTTGTAACATTAAAATTAGGTGTACCTTTATTTACAATTTCTTGCTTTGCTTCAGTAACATTTGTATTTTTTTGTTCTGTTGCAATTATACAATCTGAGAAATTAGTTAAATTGTTCTTCTCACACCAACTTTTATGTCTTATTGTTGTACTCTTAGCAGTTATTTCAGATATATTTCCTGCAATATCTTCAGCATAAACTGTTGCTAAATAATCTCCTTCATCTAAACTTGTAAATGTATAATTAGGAAATTCACTTTCAACATAAGTAGTTCCACTATCTTTACTATAGTAATATTTACTAATTCCACTAAATGAATCTTTTGCATCTACTGTAATTGTCATAGTATCATCATTAGGTTCAATAGTAACTGTAGATATAGTTGGTTTCTCATTATCAACTTTATATTTATTACTACATCTGCTATATTCATTACCTTTACTATCAACTGCTTTAAAACACGCCACTTGATAATCTTTATTATTTGAAAAAGCAATATTGTATTTATTGTTTGTTTTTGTTATCTCTTTTTCTGGTACACATACTTCATCAGTTGTTACACAATATTTTGCATAAGCAATTTTTGTATCATCTAATACTTCAAAATTAAGAGATAATGTTTTATACCAATCTTCATTTCCTAATTCATGGTCGCCTAAATCATATTTAATTCTTGTACCATTTCCTGTACCATCATCTTGTACATAATTAAGAGTAAAACTTAATTTTGCATTTATATCATTTGGAGCGTAATTATTTCCATCCTTATATTTTATCTCTATTTTTAATGTCTCTTTTGAATCTTTTTTTAATAAGTCTTTTTCTTTTATTTCATTTCCATCCGAATATTTAATTGAATATTCTAAATATTTTTGTTGTTCTTCAGTTAATTCTGTTTTAAATATTTCTGTTAGCATAGCATCAATTGATCCTGAATTAACTACATCAACATCAAATGAATATTTATCTCCTGGACTTTCTAACGATATATCCATTGATATTGTTGTATCATTAACAATCTTTGCTGGTGTAGTTGCTTCTACATTTCCATCATCAAATTTTATATTTGAAAAATGAATGTTCCAAGATGTTTTTGCTATATTTGCTGTTCCAGCTAATTTTAAATTACTACTTAGATATGCATATCCTACGCCTATAGTTGACCAAGCAAATAAGATTAACGCAAAGATAAGTAATTTTTTACTATTTTTTATTGAAAAGTATTTATTTATCTTTCGTTTCACGCAAAATCATCTCCTTTTTAATTTAAATCTAAAATGTATGGATTATTTTCTTCTCCAGTTCCAGACTTTATATTTATTTCATTTTTAATTACAATTGAAGGTCTTACTCCTAATTGGTCACTTACTTTAGCACTTGATAATATTTCTGTTTTAGAAGATGTATCAATATTTGAATTTGTATCATAGCTATATGGAGTCATTGTAAAGAACACTTCATCATTTGAAAAATTATTAACTAAACCAACTTCTTCTGATGTTAATAGTGCAACTGGATACGTTAACATTCCATTTCCATTTCTTACACTTACTGTGAAAGCATCTCTTGTGTTTTGACACGTTAAACTTATATTTGTTTTAGTATAATTTAATTTATTGGTATGCCATGAATTAAATATATTTAATTTATTTGTTGAATCTTCATCTTTATTTTTTATACTTCCTGTATATAAATCTCTATTATTACACCATACTGAGTCTTCTAAATATTTTGTATAGTCTATCATATTATTTTTATACCATTCATCTATTTCTTTTTTTATATTTGAGTCAGTTATATTTACAAAACTTTTTTCTTTTATTGTATCTATTGTTGCTCCACTTGATAATTCAAAATATTTAGATGTTATATCACTAGAAAAATCAGTTACATAATATACTTTTGAACAATAATTTTTTGCATCAAAACATGTATAGTGATATTTAGTTGCTAATGTATTTTTATCATTTGTCCATGATGTTGATATATAATCATCACTTAAAACATAAGTATCTGTATCTTTATTATATGTTACATTATTTGAATAAACATATTCATAATCCTGTTTTGTCATATCCTTTTCTTCTTGTTTATAAGAAACTCCATACATATATCCAACATCTGTTAAACTATTACTATCTGAATTAAAATTTGTAATTGTAAGTAAAGAGTCTTCACCAGTATTTGTACATACTCCATTTGAATCAGGTTTACCATTATATAAAATTTTTGTTCCACCCTTTTCTGTTGTTCTAATTATCTTCCAACAGTATCCAGCAAAATTAACATTATTATTAGTTGTATTTCCTCTAAAATATTTAATTGGAAATTCATCAGTTATAGTTTCATTTTTTAAATATATTCCTTTTCCATTAGTATCAGAAGATTCTTGATTAAAATCTATACCATCAGTATTTTTAACATAATCACTTTCTATATTATCTTCTACTGCATTGCATCCTATTCTTTTATATAAATTTTTGACTGCATTACAATTTTTCTTCTTTACTGTGACATTTGAATCAATAGTCAATGTTGTTGAAAGGAATGCATATCCTATACTTACTGAAAAAAACAATATTAAAATTAATGTTATATATATTTCTTTTCTTGTATATTTCATAAAACTATTCCTTTCTAAAAAACTTATTTTTCAAATGAAAATCTTTCACTACTTTTTTTCACATCATCTTTTTTTCTTACTGGAGATATTTTATATGCTTTATCATTTGGTAACTTTATTATTGTTGTTTTACTTATTTCGTTTAATGTTTCTTCATCTATATCTCCTTTATTTTTATTCTTGATTTTATTATTATTAATTTCTATCTCAAGAGGTGATAAAATATCATCATTCTTTTTTAGAATAAATATTATAGCTTGGTTTTGATCAAACAAAATAAATGAACAATTATCTGTTTGTTTAAAAAAGTAAATCATTTTTCTTAATTCTGTTTGAGCATCAATTAAGTCATCTATTGAATTAACTAAAATTATTTTCTCACTATCTATAACTGGAACCTTTCTTGTTTCAACTAATACTGAATCATATGTTTTTAATATTTTCTTTAATTTTGTTTCATACTTTTCTTCGTTTGTATCTCCAGCAAATCTATATGTTAATTCTTGAATTATAAATGATACTGCTATTGCTAATACAATAACTGCATAATTTATATAACTATTCATAATCAAATACCCCCCAAAAAGCACAACTGCTAAAATAAATATATCAAATATTATTAATTTATCTTTCTTTGTCATACACTTATCCTTTCTGAGAAATTAGTTCAGATATAAATACACTTGGATATGAAATATATGGTATTTTTCCTATAACTTTTCCCTTTATATTCTTTAATTTTATTTCAACATTATCTTCTGTATTATTGGCATCACCTTTTGTTATATATATCTTTTCATCATTTTTAATCATTGTTTTGACTATCCTATGTATTATTATTCTGTCACTTGTCTTATAAGCGATAATGTCTCCTTTTTTTATTTCTTTTTCATTTTTTATCTTCTTAATAATTACTGCGTCCCCTTTGCTTATTTTTGGTTGCATTGAATTTGAACCAATTCCAAGCATTTGATATTTAAACACCCCTGACGTTAACAGTATTAGAACTAAAATAATAATTACTAATGGAATATCATATAATTTTATAGATTTTTCTTTAAATTCATGTTTAATTGGTTCTCTACTATATTGTTCAACAATAGATGACGTACTTATATATATCATTATTGGTAAAGTTATTAATATCATTGAATTAAAATAGTCACCTAAATTTGGAAATATTGGTAAAAGGTATTTATACAAATCCATTACTAAACGATATATTACTGAACTTTTTAATCCAGCATAATATGTTAAATAACTTAATGATGCATTTTTTATTATTATTGGTAATATAACCGATGATGTTATTTCAAACACATTTTTAAAATTATAATTAATTATTGGTCTGATTGTTATCGTTAATTCTAATAAAATTAAACCTATTGTAAATAGAGTTATATCTTTTTTCTTATCAGTGTTTGATGATATAAAAATATATCTTATTAATTCTGTTGCAATAATAATTATTATTGGTGAAAGCATATTTTCAAATATCTTATTTATTTTTAATGAGTAAGCATTTTTCAAGAAACCAGTAAAGAAACCTAATAAATACATTATTGCAAAGGTAATTACAACAAAAAAGATTGTGTTTTTTAATAAATCATCTTTTATTTTTGTTTTCTTATCTTTTCTATAACCATATATTAAAAGTAAAATACTTAATAATATTATTAAAAATCCAGCAGTTAGTGTTTCTGAGTAAGCAGGGATTCTTGTAAATATAATGAATTTATAAAAAAGTATATATAGGAGTATTACTAATAATAAAATATAATTTTTTAAATTTCTTTTCATTTTCATCCCTTCTTCTATACTTATATATAGATACCTGCTCTATATTTATATATAAATATAGAAGTTGCAGCTTGGATTTTCACCAAGCTGCTATATCTATTTATTAATCTTGAACATAGTTCATTGCAAATGTTAAATTTAATGTTTGTGCGTCTGTAGGTAATTGATTATTTGAAATATTTTTATCAAATTCAACTCTTACCCTTAATGTTTTTGTTGCTCCAACAGCTAATTTATCATCTGCTTTAATTGCAGTACCATCACTATATTTAACTGTATAATTTGTATAAACATCTTGTTCTGTTGATACTCCGCTTAATATAGGTGCATCACCTAATTTTGCAGCAATAGTTCCATTGTTTGTAACATCTACTGTAAATTCATAAAAATCACCTGGTTTAGTTAATTCAACATTGTAATCAACTGTTGTTGTGGCACTATCAATTGCAGCTGCTTTTGTTGCTGATACACTACCTGATGTAACTTGTAAATTTGTAAAATGTACATCCCATGAAGCATTATTAATTTTTGAAGTTCCCTTAATATTTAAAGTTGTGCTTAGAGCTGCGTATCCAACTGTAATAGTTAATAGTAATAAGGCTAGTAGTGATAAAACAACTTTTTTACCGTTTTTTTTCTTCAAGATTTCACCTCCTCACTGCTTTTTATTTATCTTTTTTGTATATTTCTATAAAAAAGATGAATAATATAATTAAGATAGACATGCTTTTTTCATAATATTTGCTATATTATGAAAAAAAAGATAAAAATAAATAATATCAATGATTCTATCTTTTTTGACTAATAATTTGACTAATAATTTATAAAGATTGTATTAAAAAATTCTTTCTTGTATTCTAGATTTGAATGCACATATATTGATAATGTCGTTTTTACATTTGAATGACCAAGAACTTCACTAAGTGATTTTATATCAAATCCAAGATGACAGCATCTTGTTGCAAATGTATGCCTTAAAATATGAAAATTGTAATCCTTCATATCAAGATTTTTTAATATTTTCTTATAATTATAATAAAAAGTTCTTGTATCTATTGCCTTTATAGAATTTGTTAAAACAAAATTTCTTTCATTATTTGAAATTAGTTTTCTATGTTCAAGCAAACATTTTAAAATAACTTTGTCTAATGGAATAACCCTAATAGAATTATCTGTTTTTGCTGAATTTAAAATAACTTTTGTCTTCTCAAATTTTTTACCATCATTTGTTTTAACTCTAGACAAAGTATATTCTACTGTTAATACTTTATTTTCAAAATCAACGTTTTTCCACTTTAAAGCACAGACTTCGCCTAGTCTTAATCCAGTATGTAGTGAAATTAATATACCTAATGTATACTTATTTAAATTTAATATTGAGTAGTTTTCAATCCTTTTTAATTCATTATCATTCAACGTTTTTAATATCTTTTTATGTGTTTTAGGTAATTTAATTTCAAAATTTAATCCAGAATATTTTAGAATTGATTTAAAAATGACCATTACTTGTTTTAAAGTATTCTCATTTATTTCATTTTTTTTACTATACATAAAATTGTAAATCATTGATTCTGAAATTTGATTCGTTTTTAAATTGCCAAATGTTGGTTTTATATGCTTGTTTATAATATTTGAATAATAATTTAATGTACTTAATTTTAGATTTATTTTATTTTTATTTAACCATTCATTTATTTTTACATTGAATAAATCATTATCTATTTTTTCAATATTTTGATTTATTCTGAGCATTATTTCAGTACGTTTATTTTTTACTTCTTGATACGTCTTACCATAAACATAACCATAAATATTTTTTCCAGAATAGTCTCTTCCTTTTACATATCTTGCTTCCCATCTTCCATCTTTTCTATAAAAGATATTTTCACCTTTACGAGCCATATAATTTTACCTCCCTAATGACTAATATTTTGACTAGTAATTATTTAAATTACATATTTATATTCAACATATTTTGACATTTTTTTACTAAAATTGACAAAAATTACAAAATAATATTGAATTTAGAATTTAATTATTATACAATAAGAGTGTAAGATAGTAGTAAATAAGTTTCATAATATAGCAAATATTATGATTTTTTTTGCGGATTTTTTGAAAAAAGTTATATAAAAAAAGAAGAGTTTTTACTCTTCCTCTAATGCAGTTATTTCTTCTTCTGTTAGATTAGTAAGCTCAGATATTAAAGATTTATCCATTT
>CAKOZD010000017.1 GCA_934131175.1 uncultured Bacilli bacterium
TATAAAAATGTTATAATAATATCAATAAGTAGTTGATATTTGGTATATTTTTATTGTAAAACTTAAATACAATTAAATTAATTAATTCATATGATGGAGCAGATGGTTTGAAAACAGGTCATACTGATGCTGCAGGGTATTGTTTAGCTGCAACTGCTAAGAGAAATAATCTAAGGTTAATTGGTATTGTTTTAGGAGAAGAAAATAGTAAAGTTAGAAATAGTGAAATGGTTGATTTATTAGATTATGGATTTAATACTTTAAAAGTAAATACATTAAAAAGAAAAGGAAGTATTGTTGAAAAAGTAAAATTAGAAAAAGCAAATAAAAAATATTTGGAATTTTATTTAAAAGATGACTTAAATGTATTTGAAGAAGATGTTTCAAAGAAAAAATATGACTATAAAGTAGAATTAAATGAAATTAAGTATCCTATTTATAAAGGAGACATTATAGGTAAGATAAATGCTACACTTAATAATAAAGTAGTTGCAACATCTGATTTAGTTTCTAATAAAAATATATATAAGATAAAGTATTTAGATTTAATTGTTCAAAATATTTGGAATATTATTATAGGGAGTTAGACAGCTAATTGGCTGTTTTTTCTTTTAAATATATCTTTTTTATATGAGATATTTTTGTTATAATAATTTGTAGATAGTAATAAAAGTGAGGCTAAAATTATGGGAAAGGGAAAAAAACCTTATAATTATAATGGTAATAGAAAATACAATAAGAATGTAAAAAACAACAAAAATAATAACAATAGAAATAAAAGACCAGTTAATTTAGAAAATACAACTAGAATTAGAGTAGATGATACTAGACTTAATGATGCTGAAACATTAGATACTAGTTTTTTAGAAGGAAGAATGGAATTAAAGGTAAAGAAAAATGGTAAGCTAAAAGAAAAAATATTAAGTAGTGATAATAGTTTAATAGTAAGACTTAAATTACTAAAAAATATGTTCTTTGGATTAGCACTTTTATGTATTTTAATACTTATCGTTTTAGTTGGATTCAATAGTTTAAGTAATTCTTCAAAGAAAAATAAAGTTAAAGAGACTCCTATTTCTTCAACTGATAAAGCAAATGATAAAGAAGAAGTTTCAAATAAGATAGTTGACGATAATTACTTGTTTGTTGGAGATTTTTCTATTGATAAATTAAATAAAGATGACTTTGATTTAGATTATCATTATGTTAAATCATCAGAAGAAAATTTAACTACTTCAGATTTAATTAATGATTTAAAGAAAAAAATATATGATTATAATCCTTCAGATGTATTTTTAAGTATTGGAATGACAGATTTAAAAGATAATAAAAGTATTGATGAAATAATTGATAATTATAGTAAAATAATTGATTCAATAAAGGATAACAGGCCTAACGCTAATATTTATATTGAATCACTATATCCAATAGATAAAGACAATAAGGATTATAAGAAATCTTTATTAAGTGATGATATTGATAATGATAAGATTAAAGATTTAAATAAAAGATTAAAGAGTCTTTCTAAGGAGAAAAAAGTTAAGTATATTGATTGCTATTCTTTACTTGAAAAAGATGGTAAGTTAAATTCTACTTATACTGATAACGGGGTTTATTTGAATAAAAAAGGATATAATGTTCTTATAAAAAATATAAATAGTATTTTAGGATGATTAGTATGAAAAATAAGCTCTTTAATAATAAAAGTAAATTAATTGTATTGATAGTTTTATTAATAATATTAATTTTTTCTTTTATTAGTTTGGTTATTATAAATTTTACTTCTTTAAAAAAATATGATGATGTTATTTTAAATAATATTTATGTAGATGAGTTTGATTTAAGTGATTATGATTATAAGAGTGCTAAATCTAAGTTAGAGTTTTATGAAGATTATTTGCTTAATAAAGATATAGTTTTTAAAATAAATAATAAAGAGTATAAGTATAAATTAAAAGATTTAGGTGTAAAAGTTGATGTAGATAAGACACTTGATAGTATTAAGAAGTATCAAAGTAAATTAAGTATTTCTAAGAAGGTTCATATAAAGAAATATGGTAAGAAGAAAGTATTTAATGTTTATTATAAAGTAGATGATGGTAATATTAATACTTTGATTGATACATTGAAGAAGAGTGTTAATGTAAGTGTAGTTAATGGGTATTTTGACGCTAGTGATGGAGTTAAATATGTTGCTGGAGTTGATGGGTTTACTTTAAATGAAGTGTTAGCTAAAGAAAAAATAAGTGATTATTTTGTAAATGCAGTTGATAAAGATATTGTTATTGAATTAACTGGTGATGTTGTTAATTCTACTGCAAATGAAGCATATAAGACGATTGATACTATGACATCTTCTTTTATGACAAAGTTTAATGTATGGGAAGGTACTAGACCTACTAATTTAAGGGTTGCTCTTAATTATATTAATGGAGCTATAGTTGAGCCAGGAGAAATATTTTCTTATTATAAATATGCTGGTCCTTATGATAAAAAAGGTTATGTTTTCTATTATCAATTTGTTGGTAATGGAGTATGTCAGATTGCAACTACTGTTTATGATGCTGCTTTACTAGGTGGTCTTCAAATTGTTAAGAGATATCCTCATGCTAAGAAGAGTGTTTATGTAGATGGTGGGCTTGATGCGACAGTTGCTAGTTATTCAAGTGGATGGAATGTAGATTTTCAATTTAAAAATACATATAAATATCCAATTTATATAAAAGCTTATGCAGTTGGTGGAGAAGCTCATGTAGAGTTTTGGTCTAATAGTAATGCTAAAGAAGGTAAAACTTATGAAACTGAATCTGTAAGTTTAGGTGGAAGAGGATACAAGACATATTTACGTACATATAAAGATGGAGAAATGATTGATAGAAGTCTTATTGATACAACATGGTATATAGAAGATTAGGATTATAGTTCTAATCTTTTTTTTATTTCATAATATTAATTAGAAAGCGAGGAAATAATCATGGAAATGTTAAAAGTAAGTAGTAAATCTAATCCAAATAGTGTTGCTGGAGCAATTGCTAATATATTTAGAGAAAGAGGAAATGTAGAAATACAAGCAGTAGGTGCTGGAGCACTTAATCAAGCAATTAAAGCAGTGGCTATTGCAAGAGGATTTGTTGCACCAACAGGTAAAAATTTAGTTTGTATACCAGCTTTTCAAGATATAGCAATTGATGGAGAAGAAAGAACAGCAATTAAACTTATTATTGAATCTAAATAAAATAAATTTAATTATAAATTAAATATTACTTCTATTTTGAAGTAATATTTTTTCTTATTAATGTAAAAATTTTTATTTTGATTAATCTAGTAAAAATGATAAACTATATATAGTAGAGATGATGATATGAAGAAAAAAATATTATTTATAGGAATTATTTTAATTTCAATTTTTAGTTTATATAATGTAAGTATAGTAAGTGTTAAAGCAGACTCTGGATTTGATACTGATTATGGCTCATCTGGAGGTGGGGGCTCTTCATCTGACTCTTGGAGTGGAAGCGATAGTAGTAGTGGAGGAAGTTCTAGTGGTTCTCCAATTTTTGATACTATTTTTCTTGTGACTTTTATAATACTTTTAACTATGAAACAATTTTCTGTAAAAGATAATACACTTAGTAATAGTAAATTTATTAAAAAAATCGATCAAATGAATTTAGATGCTGTACCACTTAATGAAATTAATAAATATATTAAAAACTTTAATTCTGTTAAATTTATGAAGGAAAGATATAATGACTTTGTAGATGTTCAAAATGCTTGGATGAATTTTGATTATGATAAATTAAGAAGTTTATTAACAGATGAGTTATATAATCAATATGAGATGCAACTTGATACATTAAAAGTTAAAAATGAATGTAATATTATGAGTGATTTTACTTATCATCATGGTGTAATAACTGGTATTACGGAAGAAAACAATCAAATAATTGTTACTATAAATTTATTAGTTTCTTTTTATGATTATATTGATGCAGGTGGAGTAGTGGTACGTGGTAGTTCAAGTAGGAAAGTAAAAATGTTATATGAAATGACTTTTATAAGTGACATTAATAATAATATTGATAAATGTCCACATTGTGGAGCAGGTATTACAAAAGATGCTTCACAAAGATGTGAATATTGTGGATGTGTAATTACAAATGTTTCTGATAAATGGGTATTAAGTAAGAAAAAAGCAATTGCTCAAGAAGATGAAAGGTAGAAATATATATGAAAATAGAAGAATTGGTTAAAAGAGATAAAACTTTTACTGAAGCAAATTTATTAGCAAAAGTTGATAATACATTTATTATGCTTTTAAGCTCTATTATGGTAGGTAATTTAGATAGAGTAAAACATAAGATAAGTAATAGTTTATTTAATAAGTATAGTTTAGTTTTAAACAGACTAAAAGAAAGTAATGAAATACAAATGTATGATGAATTAAATGTAAAGTCATCTGAAATAATTGATATAGAGGAAGATAATAGTAAATACATAGTTAAAGTTAGACTAGTTGCAAGATATATGAAGTATAAGATTGATAGTACTACTCGTAAGTTTAAGAATGGTAATAATACTAGTAGAGTAGAAGAAAAATATATTTTAATTATGACGAAATCTAAGGGTGCAATAGATGAAGACATTATTAAAGTTTGTCCTGGATGTGGAGCAAGTGTTGATGTGAATAATTCTGGTAAATGTTCTTATTGTGGAACTATATATAATACAAAAGATTATGATTGGATTTTAGATAAAATTGTTGAGGATATAGATTAATATGAAAAAGAAAAATTGAGCGATGATTAAATGATTAAAGTTAGTATTTTTGTACTAACTTTTCTTTACTAAAATTTTTCTGTGCTTTATAATTAGATTATAGATAGGAGGATTTTTTAATGAATGATAATGATTACACAATTTTTTGTTCTAGATGCGGAGCTGAAATGAAAAGTAGTGCAAGATATTGTATGAAGTGTGGTAATTTAAATCCTGATCATCCAGAAAATAAGAGTATGGAGAAATTTATTCCAAAGTCTCAAGGATATTTTGTTGGTTCTGGAAAGTCAATAGTTGGTACATTAGATCCTAATAGTGGACTTATACTTAGTGTTGCGAATAATACTGGTAGTTCAAAATTATGTTTTTTACTTACATTTGGTATATATTTTATTATAGTTTTTTTAATTGGATTATCTACAGTTTTAAGTCTTAGTAATATTTATGATATTATTTATACTAATTTAGCTGTAATTTTTCTAATTATTTCTATAATTTTTATATTTGTATATTCAAGTGAAAGAATGTATATGAAAATGAATAAACCTTGGTGGGCAGCATTAGTACCTTTTTATAATTATTTTGTTTTGTCTGAGGCCGTTTTCAATAATATGTTTTTAGGGTTTCTTATATTTGTTCCTATTGTTGGAAATATATATATGCTTATTTTGTACTATAAGCTTGGAAAATCATTTAATAAAAATGGTGTTTTAACAGCACTTTTCCCTTTAATTATGATACCAATTATAGGATTTGGAGATTCATTATATAATAATAGAAATTATGTAAAAAATGATTCTAAAAATTCTCTTGAAAAAGATTATAAGTTTAAGAAAATTTCGTTTTCATTTTCAATTTTTTTAATTATTATTAGTCTTATTAATATCTGTTATGTTAATTTAGGGGATTTAATAAAAATTGCTTCTTCTAGTGGAGATTGGTATTACTATTATGCTGGTAATAAGATGTATAAAGAAGTAAAGAAACAGATGGAAGATGGTACTTATGAAATTACTTGTGATGATGTTGTATACAAAAGAGAAGATGGGACAATATATTTTTATTATTTAGATGTTGGTGATGAATATAATTTGATGTTTTCTGTTACAAGAGATCCAATAGAAGGATATGTTAAAGTTGTGTCTTTAAATGGTGAAAGAAAGTATTATGTTTCAGTAACTGATGGTAAAAGAGGAATAAAAGAAATAGATGCTGATGAATTAAAAGTATCTAGTGCTAGTAATTTTAAAAAGTTGGATGAGACTTATATAAGTTCTAAAAGATGTGAGTTAGAATAAAAAAATTATAAGTGAGGATTTTTATGAAAAAAAGCAATAAAGTTATTTGGTTTTTAGTAGGTATAATTATAATAATATTTGTAGTTTTAGGTATTTTGATTGCTAAAAATATAATAGTAATTAATGATAATAATACTAAAGTTGTTAATAGTGAAAAAGTAAAAGAAATAGTTGATGATAAAACTAGTAGTGATTCTAGCAGTAATAAAGATGAAAGTAATGAAAATGTCGAACTTAAGAAATTTACTTTTGAAACAGCATATGGAAAAGAAATAATTGAGGCAGAAGACGCTCTAGCAGGACAAGGTAGTGCTGGTGCAAGTAATAATATCTTTTATTTAAAAGATAATAAATTATATTTATATGGGCATGGTGACGAAGATGAATTACTTGCAAATGGAGTTGACAAAATTTATTATGAAACAAAGTATGCTGATCAAATTACTGTAGTTTTAAATAGTAGTTCAACTATTAGTAAAGAAAATGGTTATATTGAATATGAAAGGTAATAATTGGTGAGATTTTGTGAAAAAGAATAATAATTTAGTTGTAATTATTTTAATGGGAATAATTATATTAATGTTAGTAGTTTTATGTATTTTATTTGCTACTAATAAGATATCTCTTAATTTAGATGAAAATAATAAAATAGAAGAAAAGCAAGATAAGTCTAGTAGTCAGAAAAATAATGATTATAAAATTAATTATAAAGATGAAGAGTATATTACTAAGAATAGTCAAAATAATGATAGTACAATAAATAAAAGAAATATAATAAGTATTAAAAATAATGAAAATGAGAAATCTGCTCTTGCAATAGAGTCTAAATTAAATGATATTTCTAATAAAGAATGGGAAGAAATAAAAAATATGGCAGATGAGAGTAAAGAAAATACATATGACGGAATTGGCGTTAATTATATATTTAAAAATGGTGTAATTAATGGTTCTAGATTAACTTTTCTTGCTAATGTATCTGGTAGTTTTGGTGGAGTTTCATGGTTAAGTGATGAAGGGTATAATTTTGATGCTGAAACTGGAGAGTTATTAAAGTTAGAAGATATTGGAACTGGTGTATATGATTATGTATATAATACATGTATTAGTAATCTTGAAGGCGAGACATCTCTTTTTGATAATTGGAAAGACAGTGTTAAAGACGAGTTAAACAAAGATGGTAATTGGTATTTTACAGATAATGGAATAAGAATTGTTTTTCAGAAATATTCTATTTCAGATGGTAGTTTTGGTATAAAAACAGTTGATATAAAAAAGGATGAAATTAATAAATATTTACTTGATAAGTACAAGATAAAATAAAGAGTACTTGCAAAAGTTATAATAATTTTATATAATAATTTCAAGTCGTTAATTAGAACTAATAATAAGACTATTTAAGCAAAGAGAGTTCGTGGTTGGTGTAAACGAATGTTAAATACTTATTTGTCTACTCTATAGATGATATTTTATCCGGGTAATACCGTTATCTAAATAAGTTAAATAAAGGATGGTACCGTGCATTGCACTCCTTGGTATCATTCTTTTTTTGTATTTTGGAGGTGAATTATGGAAAAACATATAAAGTCTGGTATTGGGGTTTTAATTGAAGACAAAGACAATAATAAAATTTTACTTGGACATAGAGTTGTTTCGGCAAAAGATACTGGTGGTATTTATGAACCTGATTCTTGGACACTTCCTGGTGGTAAGCAAGAATATGATGAGACAACGATTGAGGCGGGTATTCGTGAAGTTAAGGAAGAAACTAATTTAGATGTTTCTAGTTTAGAGTTATATTTTGTCTCGGATGATATTGCAGTTGATAGACATTATGTAACAATTGATTATATTACTAATAATTTTGTTGGAGATATTAAAATAATGGAACCTACTAAGATTGATGAGTGGAAATGGTTTTCAATAGAAGAACTTCCAGAAAATATATATTCTCCATCAAAAAAATGTATTGAATATTATTTAGAAAATAAAAAAAGAAATGAGGATTAAATATGATAGATATTAAATTAATAAGAGAAAACAGAGATTTAGTAAAAGAAAATATTAAAAATAAATTTCAAGATGAGAAATTACCTTTAGTTGATGAAGTTTATGAATTAGATAAAAGAGTTCGTGAAGTTCAAGTTAAAGCTGATGGATTAAAGGCTGAAAAGAATAAACTTAGTGGTGAAATTGGTAAATTAATGAAGGATGGTAAAAAAGAAGAAGCTGAAGAAATAAAGAAAACTATTCAAGAAAATGCTGAAGAAATCACTAAATTAGAAGAAGAACAAGAAACTTTAACTAGTCAAATTAAAGAAAAAATGATGATTATTCCACAAATAATGGACCCATCTGTACCAATTGGAAAAGATGATAGTGAAAATGTTGAAGTTCAAAAATTTGGGGACCCATTTGTACCTGATTATGAAATTCCACATCATGCAGATATAATTGCTAGAGTTAATGGAATGGATAAGGAAGCAGCTGGCAGAACTAGTGGTGAAGGATTCTATTATTTATTAGGTGATATTGCAAGACTTCACGAAGCAATGCTTGCATATGCAAGAGATTTTATGATTGATGCAGGATTTACTTATGCAATTCCTCCATTTATGATTCATAGTGATGTTGTAACTGGAGTTATGTCTTTCCCAGAAATGGAAGCAATGATGTATAAGATTGAAGGAGAAGACTTATATTTAATTGGAACAAGTGAACATAGTATGATTGGTAAATTTAAAGATCAAATTTTAAAGAAAGAAGAATTACCAGTACATATGACAAGTTATTCACCATGCTTTAGAAAAGAAGGTGGAAGTCATGGACTTGAAGAGCGAGGACTTTACCGTGTTCACCAATTTGAAAAACAAGAAATGATTGTTATTTGTGAACCAGAAGAATCTATGGAATGGTATGAGAAAATGTGGAAGTTAACTGTTCAATTATTTAGAAACTTTGATGTACCAGTTAGACAACTTGAATGTTGTAGTGGAGATTTAGCAGATTTAAAAGTAAAATCTTGCGATATTGAAGCTTGGAGTCCAAGACAAAAGAAATATTTTGAAGTTGGAAGCTGTTCTACATTAGGAGATGCTCAAGCAAGACGTTTAGGTATCCGTGCAAAAGGAGAAAAAGGAACATATTATTTACATACATTAAATAATACAGTAGTTGCTACTCCAAGAGGACTTATTGCTGTAATTGAAAACAACTATCAAGAAGATGGTTCAATCAAGATACCAAAAGCATTACAACCATACATGGGTGGAAAAACTGAAATTAGACCAACTAAATAGAGAATTAATTTTCTCTATTTTTCTTTTATTTATCTATTTTGTATTAATTTACATCTTAAAATATAAATGATATAATTTTTGTAGGATGTGATAATATGAACGATAATGTGGGTTTTGGAAATATAAATAATACAGATTTTTTATTCGATAATAGTGATACTAACGAGTCATCTTCTACTAATTCAAATAATAAAGTATATTCTTGCCTAAATTGTGGAGCAAAAGTTTTAACAAATAATAATATAAGTACTTGTCCAATTTGCTCAGGAAATATGAGTAGTATAACTGATAATGTTAAAGCAATAGATGGTTATATTCCTTTTACTAAGAATATTGATGAGGTTAGAAAACTTTATAAGAAAAAGGTTATGTTTAATCCGATAGTTCCTTTTATATTTAAGAAGAAGTCTACTATTGATTCAATTACTCCAGTATATGTTTCTGCGACATTAAATGATGCTAATATTAGTGGTAATACTTTATTTTTAGGTGGTAATAAAACAGTTAAAAATCAAAAATTATCTACTATTTCTAAGACTGAGTTATCATATACTTCTAATTTTGATTATAAAAATGTTTTAATAAATTCTTGTTCTAAGATAGATGATAATTTATTTAATTCGATTTGTAATTATTCATGTAATGTAGAGACATATAACGATGAATTATTAAATAATATTTGTATTTTATCTGATAGTAGTTTAGAAGATGTTAAAAATAAACTTAATAAAAAGATAATGAATCATGCTTTAATTATAATAAGAGATAATATAAATTATGGGTTAAAAAAGTTATCTAAAAATGAGATGATAATTACTAATAATTCTTGTAGAAATATATTAGTTCCTATATATTTATTAAATGTTAATTATAAGGGTAAAAGCTATAAATTTATATGTAATGGTGAAAATGGTAATAATAATATTAAGTTGCCTATAGGAATAGTTGAGACTATTATTTTCTCTATTTTATCATTTTCAATTATTTTACTTATTTCATTTTTGTTTACGAAGTTTTTTTAGGAGGTGTCATTTATGAAGAAATTTAAGTTTATTATATTTGGTTTATTTATATTTTTTATAGTAAATAATAATGTGTTTGCTAGTACTAATACATATACTAGGACAAAAGAGGCACCTCTTGTACCTAAAGATGTTGTTGTAGATGAGAATAATATTAATAATATTTTAAATACTCCTGCAGTTTCTAGTAGTGAAAAAGTTTATGATTATGCTGATTTATTAACTGATGATGAGGAGAAAAAGTTAGTTACTAGTATTAATGAATATATTAGTAATAGTACAATTGATGTTGCAATTGTTACTACAAATAATTTAAATGGTTATAGTATTTCTGATTATGCATATAATTTTTATGACTATAATGATTTTATGAGCGATGGAGTTGTTTTTGTTATAAATGTTGGAGGAAGTGAGCCTGAAATATTTATGGGAAATAGTGGAGCAACAGATGGGAAAGTGTTTACTATTTATACCCAACAGAGAATAAATCAGATGCTTGCTTATATTTATAAGAATGTTAGTGCTAAGAATTATTATAATGCATGTGATGATTATGTTAAACTTCTAAAAGGTTATTTTAATATAGATAGAGGTGGAAATTATAGAGTAAATGAAGAGGGAAAATTAGTTAAGAGTATTCCATGGATTGAGATTATTACTTTAGCTTTAACTCTTACATTTATAATTGTTATAGTATCTATTACTAAATTAAATTCTAATAAAAAGGTATCTTTTGCTGATACACTTGATAATTGTATTGATAAAAATACTTTAATGGTTAAGATTAATTCTAGTAATGAGACATTTATAAATAATAACTTTCAAAATAAAATTTAATGTTGTATAATTAATTTATAATAATTAGATAGGAGAAGTTAATATGGGATTAATTAGAGCTGCTGTTGGAGCAGTTGGAAGTACTCTTCATGATCAATGGAAAGAGTATATTAAATGTGATGATTTAGGTAATAATATTTTAATGAGAAAAGTATCTACACCTAATGGAATTATTACAAAGGATAGTGCTATTCAAGTAGCACCAGGACAGATGGCAATTATTTATGAAAATGGTAAAATTTTAGATGCTACTGCAGAAGCAGGAATTTATACATTTGATCAATCATCTTCACCATCATTCTTTGCTGGTCAATTTGGAGATGTATTTAAAGAAATGTGGAATCGTTTTGTATATAATGGTGGTACAAGTAAAGAACAAGCAGTATTTTATATAAATGCTAAAGAAATTATGGATAATAAGTTTGGAACACCAGCACCAATTCCATTCCAAGATTGGTCTCATCCAATTCCAAATCAAATGACTGGAGCAATGAGTCCTTTAAGAGTAGAAGTTAAATGTTTTGGTAAATATACATTTAAGATTACAGATCCTGCTGTTTTTATGTCAAAAGTTATGGGAGTTGCTGATGAATATACTAAAGATGATATTTGTGAGCAAATGAGATCTGAGGTAATTGGGTCTTTCCAAAATGTCTTAAATGAATTAGGAAATAGTGCTCATAAAGTACCTGTATTAGAGTTACCAAGCAGTACTGATGAAATTAAGAAGATAATGGATGAAAAAGTATTTGATCAACCTATTAGAGACAGAGGATTAAGTATTGTTGGATTTATAGTAGAGAGTGTTACATTAGATGAAGAATCTAATAAGAAGATTGATAATTATGAATTATCAAGTAATACATTCATGCAACAAGGTACACTTACTGGTGCATATGCACAAGCTGTACAAGATGCTGCTAATAACGCAAATGGAGCTGCAAATGGATTCATGGGTGTTGGAATGATGAATATGGCAAGTGGTGGAGTAGTTGGAGGAGCTGCAAATGGAGCTTTTGCAAATCAAACTACACAAGGTGCTACTCAAAATTATGACCCATATAATGGAGGAGCACAACAAGCAAGTGTACAACAACAAGCTACTTCTACAAATGTAGGAACAGATGTACCAAAATTCTGTCCTGATTGTGGAACTGCTACAAATGGAGCAAAGTTCTGTTCTAATTGTGGACGCAAATTAGCATAGAAAAAATAGTCTTTATGGCTATTTTTTATTTTGTTTCTTTGCTAAAAACTTAGTAGTTTAAGGGTACAATTACTATATTTTTGTATTATTATTTTGCAATAAATATCTTTTATGTTAATTGATTATTTGCTTAAAATTGGAGTTTTTTAGTTTTATTATATTTTTATTATTTTTCTTTTTTTTAAAATTTAATCTTTGTTTTTACCTTATTTTATAAGGAAATTAGTTAATATATTAATTTTTTATAGCAAGAGTTGTCGACCTAATTTGACAATAATTATGGATATTGCTAGAATAGAGAACGTCACAAACAAAGAGGTGTTTTTATATGATTAATAGAGAACAACAAATGATTGAACAAGTTTCAGAGGAACCATCCCTGATTTTCAAATTTATAAAAGACGGAGAATTTGAAGTAATTGAAAAAATGGTAGAAGAAAATCTAATTGATGTTAATTTAGTAGATAGTCTTGGAAATGACGTTGTTACTAGATTATTAAAAGCAAGGGAATATGACTTAGTTATTACACTAATGAAGAAAAGAAATTGGGATGTAAATCATCAAAATGTTGATGGAAATACATTTGGTCATATTTTAGCTTTAGATAACTCAATTAGTACTGTAAGTATTGTAAATCAATTAATTAAGAAAACTAAATTTTTACCTAATATAAAAAATAAAAAAGGTGAAACTATTCTTGATAGAGCTCTTAATAATAATTATTTATGTGCTGCATTTAAAATTTTAGAAGATAAAAGATTTAATTCAATAGATGTATTTTCTTTTAAGAACTTAATTAATGCTAGTATTAATAATACTTATTATGGAAAATATTCTAAATTAAATAACTTAGAAATTATAGTTGATAATTTAGAGAAGAAAGAGTTAAATTCAACAATGACTGATTTAATTAATAATATATGTGATAATATGGATACTATTAAAAATGATATTTTAAATAATAATTCTAGAATACTTAATAATTTAATTAATAGTCATTTAGATTAAGGGAATAAACTTGTTTTATTCTTTTATTTTTGGTATTATAATCTAAGTTAAAGGAGTGGTATTTATGCATTTACCTGATTATAAAGAAGCAAGATCTCGTCAACATAGAGATTATAATAGAATAGATTTTGATATTAAAGAAGAAGTTATCAACAAATATAGTGGAAAGAAGTATTTTTTAAAGACATATGGTTGTCAAATGAATGAGCATGATAGTGAAAATATTGCTGCTTTACTTGAAAAACTTGGATTTACTAGAGTTGATGATTATAATGATGCTGACCTTGTTTTATTAAATACATGTAGTATTAGAGAAAATGCTCATAATAAAGCTTTTGGTATGCTTGGAAGACTTAAACATTTAAAGATGGATAAGAAGGATTTAATAGTAGGTCTTTGTGGTTGTATGGCACAAGAGGCAAGTGTTGTAGAAGAAATTCTTAAAGATTATAAATTTGTTAATTTTGTATTTGGTACACATAACTTATATCAATTACCTGAAATAATTGATACTGCTATTAATGAGAATAAACAACAAGTAGAAGTATTTTCAAGAGAAGGTGATTTAGTTGAAGGATTACCTGTAGTTCGTACTAATAATTATAAAGCATATGTTAATATTATTTATGGATGTGATAAGTTCTGTACTTATTGTATTGTTCCATATACTAGAGGAAGAGAAAGAAGTCGTAAGAAGGAAGATATTCTAAAAGAGATAGATGAACTTGTAAGAGACGGTTATAAAGAAGTTACTCTTCTTGGACAAAATGTCAATGCTTATGGAAAAGATTTATATGATGACTATAATTTAGGTGATTTACTTGAAGATATAGCTTTAAAAGATATTCCAAGAATTAGATTTATGACAAGTCATCCATGGGATTTTACTGATAAGATGGTTGAGGTTATTGGAAAATATCCAAATATAATGCCTAGTGTACATTTACCAGTACAAAGTGGTTCATCTAGAATTCTTAAGTTTATGGGAAGACGTTATACTAGAGAAAGTTATTTAGAATTATTTGATAAGATTAAGAGTACTGTTCCTGGTGTTTCAATTTCTACTGATATTATTGTAGGTTTCCCAGGAGAGACTGAAGAAGATTTCCAAGAAACACTTAGTTTAGCAGAATATTGTAAATATGATAATGCGTTTACGTTTATTTTCTCTGCAAGAGAAGGAACACCTGCTGCAAAATTACAAGATGATACTGATATCAAGACTAAAGAAGAAAGACTTTATAGATTAAATGATGTAGTTAATAAATATTTCTTAGAGAATAATAAGAAACTAGAAGGAAGTGTTCTTAAAGTTTTGGTAGAAGGTGTGTCTGATAAGAAAGATATGTACTATGGTTATAGTGAAACTAATAAACTAATAAACTTTACTGGAAAAGATATAAATGCTGGTGATATTGTGGATGTTAAGATTACATCTGCTAAGACATGGAGTTTAGATGGAGAACTTGTATAGTGCAATTGATGAAGTTGTTCTTTCTATAAAAGAGTCAAAAGAATATAAAATGTGTCTTTCTTTGAAAGAAAAAATGGATAAGAATATTGATTTAAAAAATAAAGTAAATAAAATTAAAATTTTACAAAAAAAATATATTAGAAGTGGATATGATTCTTCTATAAAAAATGAATTAGATAAATTAAATGAAGAATTATTTAATATTCCAATTTATAAAATATATTTAGACAATTTAGAAGTAGTGAATCAGAAAATAGATTATGTAAAAGATAGTTTAAATGATTACTTTTATAAACTATTTAATGAATAAAAAAAGAAGTATTAGTATTTTGTTTCTAGTACTTCTTTTGTTCTTTTTACTGCATCTTTTATAAAATCTTCTACAAGATATGTATCAAAACTATATGTTTGTTCTTGTTTTGAGTTTTCTATAATTATTCCCATTTTATTTATTAAAATATCTAATTTGTCTATAGGAATTTCATCAATTATTGTTTTTGGTCTTTGGAACTCTTCATAAAATAATGATAAGTCCATATTATGATTTTCAATTATTTGAATATTTATATTAGTATAATCTGAATAAATCATATTTGTAATTTGTTCTTCATTTGCATGAATTATAGTACCATCTAGAAGTTTTATAGAAGTTCCTTCAGCTATTTTTGGCATAAATTCTTCATACCATAATTTATCTGTATATAGATGTATAAAATATCCTAATTCAAAATCATTCTTTTTAAATTTTCTATATTTTGTAGTGTAAATATCCAAGTTTGGAATATCTTTATCTGTATTAATAATAAAGTGAGATTTATCTTTAGTTTCTCCAATTTGTTTAGCAATATCTGGTGCGATAGATCCTAAATAATAATCTTTTCTATTTTTTATATTAAATTCTTTTTCTAATTCTTTTGCAACTGCAAGATGAATAACAGCTGATGCCATATTTATTACCTCCTATTATTATAAGTATATCATAAAATTTGTACTTTTCTTTTACATTATGCATAAATTATAGTGGAGGTATATATGGCTAATTATAAAGAGATTGTTACTAAAGCAGTAATATCTAAAGGAAAAAAACTATTTACAACAAATCATAGTGTAGCGGTTACTAATCCATCTACTATACTTGGGTGTTGGGTAATAAATCATAATTTTAATGGAAGTCTTGTTGATGGGAAAATAGTAATAGATGGTAGCTATGATGTTAATATTTGGTATTCTAGTGAGAATGATACTAAAACTTTAGTTGTTACAGATACAAATACTTATCATGAAGTAATTAATATGAGAGAACATGAAGAGGGTGTAGACGAAGAAATTATTGTTAGAAGTTTGAGACAACCTAGTTGCATTAAAGCAGACATAGAAGGAGATAATATAACTTATAAAATTGAAAAGGAGCTTGGTATTGAATTAGTTGGAGATATTAAGGTTAAGATAGAGGCTAATTTAGATGAAGATCCTTGGGATGAGATAGAAGATACAAGTAATGATAATGTAAAAAATAGTGAATCATCTTCTAATATAGATGATGTTAATGAGAACTTTATTGAAGAAGAAACAATTTAATTGACAATTTAAATTTACTTAATTATAATAACATTCAATTTGGGGTGCATTATGGAAAATTCTTATGAAGTAGATGAAGATATAGAAGAAACTTCTGCTCTTTTAAATGGAGAAGAGGTATCAAATAATTATGATTTTATTTATACTCACTCTAATGAATGTTTAAGTAATTTATTTGATAATTTTGATGTAAGAGATAAAAGAGTTTTAACAGTATTATCTTCTAGTGATCAATTATTTAATTGTTTAATTAGAGATTGTTTTAGTGTAGATACTTATGATATTAATAAGTTAACTAAGTATTTTTATTATTTACGTAAATGGAATATTATATATAATGGAAAGTTTTATTTACCATGTTCTATTACTGGTACTTTTATTTATAATATTTTAAATAAAGTTTCTGTCTCATCTCCTAGTGAAGAAGAAGCTTATAAGTATTGGAGTATGTTTATTAGAAAGTTTCCTGGTTTTTTATATAAATATCTTTTTTATACTGGGGTTCGTGACAATTATAGTTTTGATTTTTCTTTAGATGATTTAAAAGATAAGTTATCTTCATATGACTTGTCTTTTAAATGTTTAGATATGGGAAGTAGTGTTGATATTTCATCTAAATATGATGTTGTTATTACATCTAATATTTCTGAATACTTTGTAGATGATTTAGAGAAAATATCAAATTATAAAAATAATTTAGATAAGATAATTGATAGTAATGGATGTGTTATCTCATCTCATATGATTAATTCACATATTCCATATTTAGAAAGTTGTTTATTTAATTCTTCATTCAATTCTTCAGAGTTTCCTTATTTTTATGATAAATTTTTTGATAGTTATTTTCCTTTAGGTTATTGCTATAAAAAGAAAAGAGATGGTGTCAACAAAAAATAGTTGACATCTTTTTAATTGTTTTATATAATATCATTGTTATTTAGAAATGGAGGGATAATAATGGCAGTTAAATTAAGATTAACAAGAATGGGTGCTAAGAAGAAACCTACATATAGAATTGTTGCTACTGATTCACGTCGTCCAAGAGATGGTCAATATTTAGAATTAGTTGGAACTTATGCACCAGTTGGTGAATGCAAAGTTAGAATCGATGAAGAAAAAGCTTTAAAATGGTTAAATGCTGGAGCTCAACCTACTGATACTGTTAAGAACTTATTAAGCAAAGAAGGAATCATGAAGAAATTTGCTGATTCTAAGAAAAAGGATAAGTAATTATGGATTTAGTAGAGTTTACTCGTGAAATAGTTGAATCATTAGTAGTTAATACTGATGGTGTTACTGTAAAAGAGTTTCCAACAGATGAAGAAAATACTATACTTATTCAAGTAATGGTAGATGAGTCTGATATGGGAAGAGTTATTGGAAGAGAAGGAAGAGTTGCTAATGCTATTAGAACTTTAGTACAAGCAAATAGTTCTCTACACGATAATAAATATGTTAAAATCGATATAGATAAATTTTAGGAAGTCAAAATGACTTTCTTTTTTTATTTATTTATTATATAATTTTATAGAGGTAATAATATGATAGAAAATTTAAATATTCCTAATCATGTTGGAATTATTATGGATGGAAATGGTAGATGGGCAAAAGAACGTGGTATGATTCGTACTATGGGACATAAGACTGCTGTTAAGACATTAAAGAAATTATGTATTCATATGGCAGATGTAGGTGTTAAATATTGTTCATTATATGCATTTTCTACAGAGAATTTTAAAAGAGATAAGCAAGAAGTAGATTATTTAATGAATCTCTTTATAAGTGCTTTTAAAAAAGAATTTGATTTTATAAAAGAAAAGAAAGTAAGAGTTTTGTTTTCTGGAAGAAGAGAACCATTACCTGAAAAGGTACTTGAAGCAATGGATGAACTTGTGGAAGACACAAAAGATAATGATAGTTTAGTTCTTAATATATGTCTAAATTATGGAAGTCATGCTGAAATGGTTGATACTATGAAAAAAGTATGTGAAATGTATAAGAATAATGATATTAATCTTGATGATATTACAGAAGATTTTATTATGAAAAATTTATATCAAGATTTACCACCACTTGATTATGTAATTAGAACAAGTGGAGAATTAAGACTTAGTAATTTTATGATGTATCAAGCAAGTTATGCTGAATTTTATTTTCCTAAAGTATATTTTCCTGATTTTGGACCAGAAGAATTTGATAAAGCTTTAGTAGAATTTAATAAAAGAAATAGAAGATTTGGAGGTATTAAGAAATGAAAAAAAGAGTAATTAGTGCAATTATTATGGTTGCAATATTTATACCACTTTTAATTATAGGTGAGTTGCCATTTGCAATATTTATGACAATTCTTGGAATGTTTGGATTTTATGAATTAGTGAAGGTTCGTGAATCTAAAAAGAAATTTCCAACATGGCTTAAAGTACTTGCTTACTTTATGATAGCATTTTTTGCATTAAACAATGTTGGGTCAATAGAATTTCAATATAATTTTGATTATAGAGTAATGGCTTTAATTATATTTTTATTTTTAACGCCAATTGTATTTATTAATGATAATAAAAAATATAACTTAAATGATGCATTATTTTTAATTGGTTCAATATTATTTATTGGATTAAGTTTTAATTTAGTAATTATAACTCGTAATTTTGATATTAATTATATTTTATACTTACTTTTAATTACTACAATTACTGATACATTTGCTTTATTTACAGGTATGCTTGTTGGTAATCATAAGTTAACAGATATTAGTCCAAAGAAGACAATAGAAGGGTCTATTGGTGGTACTTTAATGGGAACAATAGTAGCATCAGCATTTTATTTTACTGTAATTAATTCATCTTGTTCACTTGTTTTATTAATACTTGTAACATGTGGATTATCAGTAGTTGGACAAATAGGTGACTTAGTTTTTTCTGCAATTAAAAGATATTATGATGTAAAAGATTTTTCTAATTTAATACCTGGTCATGGAGGTATTTTAGATAGATTTGATAGTTTAATATTTGTAATACTTGCATTTATTATTATTAAAGGAATAATTTAAGGAGGGGTATATTTGTCTATAATTTTAAATTTAATATTATTTGTACTTATATTAGGTGTAATAGTTTGTGTACATGAATTTGGTCATTTTATATTAGCTAAAATGAATGGAGTTTATGTTTATGAATTTTCTATAGGTATGGGTCCTCGTCTTTGGGGATTTAAAAAGGGTGAGACTGATTATAATATTCGTCTTATACCAATTGGAGGATTTTGTGCATTAGCAGGAGAAGATTTAGATGATGATGATGCGAAAAAGATTCCTAAGAATAAAAGACTTCAAGCAAAGAAGGCTTGGCAAAGATTTTTAATAATGTTATTTGGTCCAATGAATAACTTTATTCTTGCAGTTTTATTATTATTTGTAATTGCTCTTTGTTATGGTGGTACTTCTATGAAACCAATAATAACAAGTGTAGAGTTAGGTTCTGCTGCATATAAGGCTGGACTTGATGATGGAGATAGGGTAATTAAAATTAATAATCATAAAGTTAGTTCAGTAGATGATATTAGTCTTTATTTAGCAATTGCTAATCCAAAAGAGAAAAATACTTTTTATGTTGAAAAGAGTAATGGAAAATATGAAACTGTAAAAGTAAAACCAGAGCATATAAAGACAAAAGATGGAGAATCTTATAAATATGGTATTGGTATGCAACAAGAAAGAACTCATGGATTTTTAAATGCTATTAAGTATTCTTATCAAAAAACATGTTCTATATTTAAGCAAATGTTTGTAACTGTTGGTTCTTTATTTACTGGTGGAGTAAAGGTAAGTCAATTATCTGGACCAGTTGGAATATATTCAATAGTTGGAGAACAAAGTAAAGGTGGACTAGCTAATATCTTATACTTAATTGCATTTTTAAGTATTAATGTTGGATTTATTAATTTACTTCCAATACCAGCATTTGATGGTGGACATATTTTATTTATAATTATTGAAAAAATTAAAGGTAGTCCAGTAAACCCTGAACTTGAAAATAAAATTCATGCAGTATTCTTAATGTTATTATTACTATTAATGGTAGTAGTTACATTTAACGATATTTTACGTTTATTTTAAAAGAACTTATTGTTCTTTTTTTAATTTAAAACTATAATTAATTTGTATGGAGGTATTTAAATGATAATTACTTTTTTAATAATAATAGTTTTAATGTTTACTATCTCTATAGGTATTTTAATATATAGTAAAGATGAATATGATTCTTCACTAGATGATAATAAAAAAATAGATTATGATAAGAATATAGATGATGAAATAATTTGAGGTGTTTAATATGATGTTTATTTATATTTTATTAATTGTACTTGCTGTTATATTATTTGGTATTGGTATTATAATTAGTAATATTCGAAATAAAGTTATTAAGAGTGAACTATCTAAAAGCTCTTATAATTTAGATAATGAAGAAAGTAATAATAGTTCTACACCTGAAATTATAAATAGTGAGATAGTTGAAGAGTTTTTAGAAATTTAGATATAGAAGGATTTAATATAAAAATCTTTCTTTTTTTTGGTATAATACCTATGGGTGGTGATATCTTGATTGCAGGAGTTCTTGTTGAAATATCAAATAAAAATGTTGATAAAATATTTGATTACAAAATACCTGATGATTTAATTCCTGATATACGTGTTGGAATACGTGTATTAGTTCCTTTTGGTAGAATGAATTTAGAAGGTTTTGTTTTAGAAATAAAGGATAAGAGTACAAGTAATGTAGAACTTAGAAGTATTACTAGTATTGTTGATAAAGATATTGTGTTAAATGAAGAATTACTTAAATTAGGTGTCGATATGCAAAAAGAGACACTAGCAACTTTAATATCTTGCTATCAAGTAATGTTACCAAAAGCTTTAAAGGCCAAGCATTCTTCTGTCGTTAATATAAAATATGATACTTTATATAAACTAAATGATAATTATAAGGATTTTTATAATGAAAATAAATTAAATGATACACAAAAAAGTATTATTAAATTATTAGAAGAAAAAGAACTTGTCTTAAAAAAAGAACTTGATAGTATTTCTAATAGTAGTGTTAAAACTTTATTAAAAAAGAATGTTATTTTAGAAGAAAAAAGAGAACATTATAGACTTAAGTATAATAATCAGAAAAGAGTTATTCATACGCTTACAGAGGAGCAACAAGGTGTTGTTGATGAAGTGATTAATAATCTTCCTAATACTTATTTATTGTATGGTGTTACTGGTAGTGGTAAGACGGAAGTTTATATGGAACTTATTGATTATTATTTAAGGCTTGGTAAGAAAAGTATTGTTTTAGTTCCAGAAATTTCTCTTACTCCACAAATGGTTAGTAGATTTCAAGCAAGATTTGGAGATAGGGTTGCGGCCCTTCATTCTGCTTTAAGTGATGGTGAAAAGTACGATGAGTGGAGAAGAATTGTTAGAGGAGAGGCATCGATTGTAATAGGTGCTCGTAGTGCCATATTTGCGCCATTTGATAATATTGGAATAATTATTATAGATGAAGAACATAGTGATTCTTATAAACAAAGTGATCCAAGTCCTAGATATAGTGCTAAGGATATTGCTTTAAGAAGGGCCAAGTATCATAATTGTTCTGTTGTTATGGGAAGTGCAACTCCTTCACTTGAGGCAATGGCTAGAGCACAAAAAGGAGTATTTAAACTTTTAACACTAAAACATAGAGTTAATGGTAAAGAGTTACCTAATATTAATATAGTTGATATGAATAAAGAAAGTAGAAAAGTAATTGGACACTTTTCTAAAATATTACTTGATGAGATAGATAAAAGACTTGAAAAAAAAGAACAAGTAATTTTATTACTTAATAGAAGAGGATATTCTTCCTTTGTCACTTGTAAGAATTGTGGATATACATTTAAATGTCCAAATTGTGATATAACACTTACATATCATAAGAGTAGTAATACTTTAAGATGTCATTATTGTGGTTATGGAGAAAAAGTTTATTCTAAGTGTCCAAGTTGTTTGGAAGAGTCTCTTACTAATCTTGGTATTGGAACACAGAGAATAGAAGAAGAATTAAATAATGAGTTTTCTAGTGCTAGAGTTCTTAGAATGGACTATGATACTACAAGTAGAAAAGGTATGCATGAGAAAATGATAGAAGACTTTAAAGAACATAAGTATGATATTCTTCTTGGTACACAGATGGTTGCTAAAGGGCTTGATTTTTCTAATGTTACTTTGGTAGGTGTAATAAACGCCGATACATCTCTTAATATTCCAGACTTTAGAAGTAGTGAAAATACTTATTCATTACTTAGTCAGGTTGCTGGTAGAAGTGGTAGAAGTAATAAAGATGGTAGTGTAATAATACAAACTTATAATCCAGAACATTATGCTATTAGTTTAACTAAGTATAATGATTACTTAAAGTTTTATAATGAAGAGATGAAGATAAGAAAAACTTTAAAATATCCTCCATATTATTATTTATGTAATATAAGAATAAGTGGAAAAGATGCTTCTTATATTTTGGATGAAGCATTAAAAATAAAAAGAAGTTTAGAAAGAAACCTTCATGACTTTATTATTTTAGGACCTAGTACTAGTAGTCTATTTAGAATTAACAATATATTTAGATATAATATAATTTTAAAATATAAAAGAAATGATGGGTTATATGAGATATTAACTAAGATAATTGATCACTATAAATCAAATAGTAAAATTAAGATTGATGTAGATTTTAATCCTAGTCAAATGCTTTAAAATATGGTATTCTTAAATATAGAATAGAGGTGTTTTTAGTGAATCAAGATATGAATAATAATACTAATAATCAAGAGTTAGAATTCAATAAAAATAAACGTGAGGGTTATGAACAATTAATGAGGGAGTCTTCTACAAAGACAGATGGTTATTGGGATAAAAATAATCCTGCAGTAAAAATTATATTACTTGTCCTTTTTGTAATTATTGTAATAGGAGCAGTGTATTATATAATGATGTATAATAATATGAAATAATAATTAATTATTAATTGGAGGTGAAAAGGGTGTTAGATGCGTATTTATCAAGAGATGATGTTAAAAATTTTATAAGTAGAATTAAGAATAATTCTAGATATTATTCAAAAGAAGTTTCTACTAATATGAATAGTTTCGCAACAAAGAGAGATATTTCTCTTTTCACTTTTTATGATGCATTATTTAAATTTAAAGTTATAATAGATGATGTATATTTGTTTGATGAATATATAAGTGATTTAGAAAAATTATATAAAAAGATTGATAATTTTGATGCCATGTCTATTGGAATAAATAAACTTATTTGTAGACTTGTTGGTGAAAAGTTAAATATCAAAGATTATAATAATTCTATTTCTAAAAAAGAAATTATTAGTTATGTTTATAATAGATATATAGTAGATGGTTATTATGTATATGGATTTAATAATCTACATGAAGACAGTATAACTAATAATTGTTTTATGCCAGAAATTTATAATAATATTTATAGTAGAATGATAGAAGTAAATAAGATATTTGCTAAATACAATGTTATAAATATAATTGAAAAAGACTTTTCTAAGAAGAGTATAAATTATACAGATAGTTTGTTTATGGGATGTTACTATTCAGTATTTTCTCCGATGTACTTCTTCAATTTTTTGTTAAATAATAGTTATTTTAAAGCTCAATTAGATGAAGATGTTTCTTTGCTAGAAGATTATAGTCTTTGTACTAAGAGACTTAAAAGGTTTATGAAGTCTAATAATTTTTGTGAAAAAGATTATAATTATGTAATGGATGTTGTAGATGAAGAATGGAATAGAATTACTTCTTCTAATAGAAAGATTGATTTAGTTGTTGTTAAGAGAAATTATATTGAGAGTAATGATTATAATGTAGATAGTTTTTATGATGATGCAATTGACGTTTATGAGATTGTTGATAGAATTATTAGTAATAAAAAGAATAATGTTTTATCTGATAAAGTTTTATATGATAATTATGAAGTTATTTCTTTTGATTATTTTGATTTAAGTGCTAAGTCTTATAATAATGATATTGTTGTTACTGATAGTAGTGAATCTAAGAGTAGTTCTAATGAGTTAAAATTGACATTTGATTATTCTAATGCGTATGGAAGAGCATCAATTTTAATTATTCTTGGTTCTTTACTTATATCTTTTGGGGTTATTTCTACTATATTTATGATTTTTAAGGGAGGTTTATTATGAAAATAGTATTTATGGGAACACCTGATTTTGCAGTTAATGTACTTCAGGGGTTAATTGATAATTATGATGTTGTAGGAGTTGTTAGTCAGCCTGATAAAAAAATAGGAAGACATCAAGTTTTAACTAATACGCCTGTTAAAGAACTTGCTTTAAAGTATGATATTCCTGTATTTCAACCTATAAAAATAAAGGAAGATTATGAAGATATATTAAGTCTTAATCCAGATTTAATTGTTACTTGTGCTTATGGACAAATTATTCCTAAGGCTATACTTGATTACCCAAGACTTGGATGTATTAATGTACATGCATCATTACTTCCTAAACTAAGAGGAGGTGCTCCAATACATAAGTCTATAATAGATGATTATGGAACAACAGGAGTTACTATTATGTATATGGATGTTAAGATGGATAGTGGAGATATTATTAGTCAAAGAGAAGTAAAAATACTTGATAGTGATAACTTAGAAAGCCTACATGATAAGTTAAGTGAAGTAGGAACAAGTCTTTTACTTGATACATTACCTAGTATAATAGAGGGTACTAATAGTCGTACTAAGCAAAATGAAGATGAAGTAACATATGCTTATAATATAAAAAGAGAAGAAGAACATATTGATTTTTCAAAGACTAGTAGAGAAGTATTTAATTTAATTAGAGGATTATGTCCAACACCTTCTAGTAATGCAATTCTTGATGAAAAAGAAATGAAAATATATAAAAGTATTATTAGCGATAAAAAATATAATGGAGAATATGGCGAGATAGTTGATGTTACAAAAGAAGGAATTGTTGTTAAAACAGGAGATGCTTCAATAATACTTACTGAAGTAAAACCATTTGGTAAGAAAAAGATGGATGCTAATTCTTATGTAAATGGAATAGGTAAAAATAATCTTATTGGTAAGGTGTTTAAATAATGAAAATGAAAGATTTATTTAAAAATATAAAAGAACTTAGTAAAACTACTAAAGGAAAAGCAATACTTTTCTTTGCGTTTTACTTTGTCTTTTTTATTATAATTATGTTTATTGCTAGATTTGGAAGTAGAAATTATACTAAGCCTAGTGATTATGAAAAAGGAAAGTCTGGTACTTTTTATATTAATGATATTGTAGATAAGAATTATAGTTTTACATATCAAGTTAGTCTTGATAATGTTAAATATACTTATACTGGTACAAGAAATAGTAATAATACTTTGTTTGATTATAATGGTAATAATTATTTTAGTAGTGATGATAAGTACTTTGTAAATAATAGTATTTGGTCAAAGTGCGATAATCCAATTATGTTTTATAATTTTATAAATCCAAGTAAGTTAACTTCTATACTTGAAAATAGTTGGAATGAGGCAAATACTTCGTATGAAGATGGTAGACATGAATATTCTTTATTAATATCTACTAATACTCTTAATCAATTGTTAGATTCTAAAAATACTGATTATGACGATGTTCCAAATAAGATAGTTGTATCTACTGATAGTGATAAAATTGCCAATAAAATTACTTATAATTTAGATAGTTATTGTAAACTTAATAATTTATGTGATAATAGTTTAAGTTTAGAGATTAGTTATGATAGATTTGGTAAGATAGAGGGAATAGATAATCCTATAGAATAGGTTTATCTTTTTGTGTTATAATATCTGATTGGAAGTGATTAAATGAAAAATATATATGATTTAACTTATGAAGAGATGGAAGAATACTTCTTAAATATGGGGTCTAAAAAGTTTCATGCTATGCAGTTATTTACATGGTTATATGAAAAGAGAGTAGAAAGTTATTCTGAAGTTACTAATATAAAAAAAGAATTACTAGATAATATTAGTAGTGATTATTCAATAGATAGATTAAAAATAGTTAGTGTTGAAGAAGATGTTGATGTATCAAAATATTTATTTGAATTATATGACGGAGAACATATAGAAGCAGTTTTAATGAGACATGATTATGGAAATAGTGTTTGTATTTCTAGTCAAGTTGGGTGCAATATGGGATGTAGGTTCTGTGAGTCAGGAAGAAGAAAAAAAGTTAGAAATCTTGAGACTTATGAGATGGTTTTACAAATACTTATGATTGAAAAATTGCTTGGTGAAAGAGTTAGCCATGTTGTTGTTATGGGTATTGGAGAACCTTTTGATAATTATGATAATTTATGTAGATTTTTGAAAATTATTAATCATCCTAAAGGTATGGCTATTGGAGCAAGACATATTACAGTATCTACTTGTGGTGTTGTTCCAAAAATACTTGAATTTAGTGAATTTCCTTTACAAATAAATCTTGCGGTTAGTTTACATGCTCCAAACAATGAAATTAGAGATAAAATTATGCCTATTAATAAAGCATATCCATTAGAAAAATTAATTCCTGCATTAAAAACTTACTTGGAAAGAACAAATAGAAGAATTACTTTTGAATATATTTTATTAAAAGATATAAATGATTCTACTAAGTGTGCAGAAGAGCTTGCTAAACTTGTAAAAGGAATAAATTGTTATATTAATTTAATACCTTATAACGAAACTGAAAATATTGGTTTTAAAAGAACAAATACTATTCAAATTATGCGTTTTTATGATATACTTAAAAAGAATAATGTTAATGTAACAATCCGAAGGGAATTCGGTGGTAAGATAAGTGCTGCATGTGGGCAACTTAGAAGTAAGAAGGAGGAAGTATGAAATCTTTTTATTTAACTGATGCTGGTAAAGTAAGAGACCATAATGAGGATAGTGTAATTATTGTTAGTAATAAAGATAATGATTATTTAATGGCAATTGCTGATGGAATGGGTGGTCATTCTGCAGGGGAAGTTGCTTCATCTATCGCAATTAATTATTTAGGAAAACATTTTAAAGATACGTTTATGAATATGTCTAAAGTAGATGCTGTTAATTGGATAAGAGATTCTGTTAATGAAATAAATTCTTTAATATTTAAACATGAGAAGACTCATCCAGAAAGTAAAGGAATGGGTACTACTCTTGTTATGGCATTGCTTACTAAAGAATATTTATTATTTGGAAATGTTGGAGATTCTAGTGGTTTTGTAATGAAAGATGGTAATTTACATAAAGTTACGTATGACCATACATTAGTAAATTTACTTGTTAGTGCAGGTGAACTTACTAAAGAAGAAGCTAGTGTTCATCCAAAGAAAAATGTTTTAATGAAAGCACTTGGTGCTTCTATGGAAGTTGATGTTGACATCTTTGATTGTGATATGGATATTTCTGAGATACTACTTTCTAGTGATGGTTTAACTGGAATGCTTGAAAGAGAACAAATCGAGAGAGTTCTTCTTGGAGCAGGTGGTGTTGAAGATAAAGTTATTAAGCTAATTAGAAAGGCTAATAACAGGGGTGGAACAGATAATATTTCGGTTGCTTATTTGGTTCGTGAAGAAGGTGAAGATAAGTGATTACAAAGGGGCAAAAAATAAATGATCGTTATGAAGTAATTAGATCAATTGGCGAAGGTGGAATGGCTAATGTTTATCTAGGATATGATTGTATTTTAGATAGAAATGTTGCGATAAAAGTATTAAGAGGAGACTTATCTAATGATGAGAAGTTTGTAAGAAGATTTCAAAGAGAAGCATTATCAGCATCATCTCTTGCACATCCTAATATTGTTGAGATGTATGATGTTGGAGAAGATAATGGTACTTACTATATTGTAATGGAATATGTTGAAGGAAAGACTTTAAAACAATTATTAAAAAAACGTGGTAGTCTTACTTTAAGTGAAGCAATTGATATTATGCTTCAACTTACTGATGGTATGGCTCATGCCCATGATTCTTATATAATTCATAGAGATTTAAAGCCTCAAAATATTATGATTCGTGATGATGGACAAATTAAGATTACTGATTTTGGTATTGCTATGGCACTTAATGCTACACAACTTACTCAAACTAACTCAGTAATGGGAAGTGTCCATTATTTACCACCAGAACAAGCTAGTGGAAAAGGTAGTACAATTAAGAGTGATATTTACTCTATGGGTATAATATTCTATGAATTATTAACAGGAACACTACCTTTTAGAGGAGATAATGCAGTTGAAATTGCTCTAAAACATATGAGAGAACCAATTCCAAGTATTAGAGAAGAAAATCCAAGTATTCCTCAAAGTATTGAGAATATTATAAAAAGAGCAACTGCTAAGAATCCTAAGAATAGATATGATAGTGCTCGTGAAATGCATGATGATTTATTAACTGCACTTGATGATGATAGAATGGACGAAGAAGTTTATCAATATAAATATCCAGAAAATGAAAGTGAATCTAAGAAAAAAGTTAAACCTCAAAAAGAAGAGACAAAAGAAGAATTCTTAGATGAAGATGAACCTAAAAATGTTGAAAAATCAAAAGATACAGATGAAGATGTTGAAGAGAACACAGAAGAATTAGCAGACGATAAAGAGTTTAAGAAAAATAAAAAAATTATAATAATTTTAGCAGCTATTTTTGGAGCAATCGTTTTAATTTTATTATTTATATTCTTTATTTTACCAATGTTTGGTGGAAATAAGAGTGTTAAAGTTCCAGAATGTGAAGGATTAAAAGTTAGTCAGTGCGAAGCTAAACTTGAAAAAGTAGGTTTAGTTGCGAATAGTGATATTAAAACAAAAGCATCTGATAAGATAAAGAAAAATAGAGTTATTAAGACAAGTCCTGCAAAAGATAAAAAAGTAAAAAAAGGTACAGAAGTTACAATTACTAAGTCTAGTGGAGATGAGAGTGTTGAACTTGAAGATTATACAGGACAAAATTCAATAGAAGTTAAGACATTACTTGAGACTAAGTATGGATTAAATGTTACCATTGAAAAACGTGAAGTTAGTGATAAGAGTAAAAAGTATGAAGATGATGTAATTATTGGTCAATCACTTGCTGCTGGTAGTAAAGTAAAAGAAGGAGATACCTTAGTTTTATATGTACCAGATGATGCAGAATTATTTGTTGATATGGCAAGTGAAGGATGGACTAAAGATGATGTTCAAGCTTTATGTGATGAATATGGATTAAGTTGTACATTAGAACCAGTTGAGACAAATGCTTATGCTGAGGGAAAAGTAATTAGTCAATCAAGAAGAGTTGGAAGTACTATTTCAAGAGGTTCTAGTTTAACTGTTAGATATGCAGTAAAACCTACTAAGAAACCAGCTAATTCATCATCACCATCTACTTCACCTAGCAGTGATACAACTATATCACCAACACCATCACCAGATGATACAGAAAACCAATAGGGGGATTTATGAAGGGACAAATTGTTAAAATTAGTAGTGATTTACATTTTGTTAACTTTGAAAATAATATTTATCCTTGTAAATGTCGAGGTATATTTAGAAAAGAACATATTACTCCAGTAGTTGGGGATTATGTTCTTTTCAATAAGGATAAAAAGTTAATAGAAGAAATCATTCCTAGAAAAAATTTATTTTATAGACCTAAGGTAAGTAATATTGATCAAGCTTTTTTAATTACTAGTTTGAAGTTACCTGACTTTTCACTTAATTTACTTGATAAATTTATTGTATTAATGGAGATTAATAAAGTTAAGCCAATTATATGTATTACGAAGAGTGATTTAGTCTCTAGTGAAGAGTTAGAAAATATAGAGAAGACTTTAGAATATTATCGTAGTATTGGATATTGTGTTGTTTATAATACTGAACTTGATAAAATTGAGGAGTTACTTAAAAATAAAACTAGTGTTTTTACAGGACAAACAGGTGCTGGTAAGAGTACTTTGTTAAATAGACTTAATCCTAAATGGAATTTAGAAACAGGAGAGGTCTCTACTGCTTTAGGACGTGGGAGACATACTACTAGAGTAGTTGAATTGTTTGAATTATTTGGTGGTAAAGTAATGGATACTCCTGGTTTTTCTTCACTTGAATTTAAAAATTATACTAAGGAAGATATTCGTAATGCATTTATTGAGTTTAAGAATTTTCCTTGTCCTTTTAGTGATTGTAATCATACAAATGAAGAAGAATGTTTGGTAAAAAAAGCAGTAAAAGATAATAATATATTAGAGAGTAGATATTTAAATTATCTTAGTTTTATAAAGGAGGATAAGAAATGAGAGTTTGTGCATCTTTTTTAAGTAGTAAAAATATACCAGAAGATTTGGTTAAGTTGAATGATACAGATGTTGATTTTATACATGTTGATGTAATGGATGGAAAGTTTGTTTCTAATAAAACTATGCCTTTTAGTGAAATGAAGCATATAAGTGATTATACTTCAAAAAGACTTGATGTTCATTTAATGGTTGAAAATCCATCTAAATATATTCCGTTATATGCAGAACTTAATTGTGAATATATTACTTTTCATGTTGAAAGTAGTGAAGATATTATTAAGAATTTAGAATTAATTAAAGATTATTCAATTAAGTGTGGACTTGCGATATCACCTGATACAAAAATATCTAAACTAATACCATATTTACCATATTTAGATTTAATACTTGTTATGAGTGTTGTTCCAGGACGTGGTGGACAAGCATTTATAGAAGAGACTAATAATAGAATAAAAGAGATAAGAGAACTTATTAATTCTTATAAATTAAATATTGCGATTAATGTAGATGGCGGAATTAATGATAAGACTAAAGATAAGTGTCTTGATGCAGATATGTTAACTGCTGGAAGTTATATTGTTGGAAGTGAAAATTTTCAAGAGAAAATATCTAGTTTAAGATAATTTTCTGTGATATAATTTGAATATAATAGGAGTTGATAGTGTGAATAATGAGAATAAGAATACAAATGTAGGTACTAATAATGTAACTAGTAATACTACTAATATTCCATCTGTTGGTTCTGTTCCTTTTAATGGTGTTTCTCCAGTTAATCAGGGGGTGAGTGATGTTAATACATCTCCAGTTACTCCACAGATTGTATCTAATCCAACTGAGATACCAGAAATGACTGCACCAACTACACCACAAATTGTAAATGACCCAACGGCTGCATTAAAAGGTGTTGACTCTTCAACTATATCAACAACAAGTGATGCTCCAAGAATTACTGATACAGCAGTAGAGGCAACAACACATAATCCTGAAAAAAATAATGAAGGTGCTATGGTTAATGAAAAACTAAAGAAAGTAGAAGTAGAATATAAGCCACCTAGTAAATTTAAAGTAGGTGTAATGCTTTTCTTCTTTGTACTTATTTTAGCATTTATTATATTCTTACCTGAAGTTACGCAATATATGAGTGATTTGTTTGATAATAAGAGTAATACAGTAACTGAAATTACTACAGGTAAGTTAGTGTGTAAATTAGATAGTACAACAGCTAATTTAGATAAAAATTATGTTAGAACTTTCCAATTTACTGATAATAAGATTGAAAAAGTTACATTTGAAACTACAACTAGAGGAGATATTACACAAGATGAGGCTACTTTAAATGAATTGAATAAGAAATGTACTGATATTAGAGATGGTCTTGAATCTTTAAGTGGTGCATCAATTGAATGTGATTATCAAGATGGAAAATTAGTTGAGACAGAAAAGTTTGACCTTGCTACATATGACTATGAACAGACATCTGCTGCATATACAGAAGCAGGTGCTGATATGTTAAAATTTGATAATGGAGAAGACGTAGATAAAGTTAAAACAAGTATGTTACAAGCAGGATTTACTTGTGAAAAAAGGAACTAATTTGAAAAATTTCTCTATACATGATAGAATGTATATGAGGAGTTTTTTTATGAAGAAATTTTATTATGGACTGAATGTATTTTTAGTCTTAGCAATTCCTTTAATGATTTTCTCAAATTTTAGTAATAAAAAGGTTGATATTTCGAAGAAAACACAATCTTTAAATACTAGTGTTTTTACTGAAGGTAAGAAGTTAATTGAAGAGAGTAAAGTTTTAGTTGATGATATTACTGATAGTGAAAAGAACTTATTTGATGAAAGTCTTAGCATAATGGAAACTTCAGTTTCTAATAGTTTAGTTACAGGAAATATTATAACTGATGTATTAGAAACACAAGTTGGAACTATGTCTTCATATGGACCTGATTGTGCAGGTTGTAGTGGAAGACTTGGTGGTGGGTATGATGCTCGTGGTGGTAATTATACCTATAATGATAAAACTTATGGAACAGTTAGAATAGTAGCAGGTGATGCTAGTTATCCATATGGTTCTATAGTTAGAGTTAAAGGAAGTAAATTAGGAGAGTTCTATGCTATTGTCTTAGATAGAGGAGGAGCAATTGGAAAAGGTAAAAGATTTATGTTTGATTTACTTTATCCAAATGAGAGTCTTGCTCTTGGACATGGTACTGAAAAGGGCTTAGTATTTGAAATAGTAAGATATGGTTATTAATTATATCTAATAGTATTTGAAGAGACTAATTAGTCTCTTTTAATTTTATATTTTTATATATTGACTTTGTATAATTATTAAATATAATATTGATTACAAATTTAATTTGTATATTTTATAAGAAAAGAGGTCGTCTTTACGATTAAGAAAAATGAGGCTATATCTTTAGCACTTGCTATTGCTGTAGGAGTTACTGCTAAGGGTATGGAAGTAGGAATAAAAGAAAAAAATAAAGTTATAAATTCTAAAAGTATAGTGATGGATGCAAATGATAGTTATATTGAAACAGATGATGTTAATTTTTTATATTTATTAAAAAATTATTATTCTTCAGGTAAAAGTGTTGATGAGATATTAAATAGTCCTGATAAGAAAAATATATTATATGTAAGTGCATTATATGTAGAATTAAGAGAGCAGGGATTGACTGACTCTGAAATAATTGATTATTTAGATAAATTAGTTGTATGTGAGATGTATACTGATAATTCTAAAGAATATCCTTTATTATATGGGAGAGTAAATGATTTAACTCATAATGATACATCAAAGTACTATGAACTTGCAAAGTACATGCATGTTATTAAATGTAGTGATAAACATGAAGTAATTGATGGTGAATATATAATGTGTGATGATATAAGTCATAAATTAGAGGAGTTTAATAATAATGAACTTTTATTTGATAATGTAATTAATGAGATTAGAAATGGTGGAGATAAAGAATTAAATTCTTCATTAAATAGGATTCTTAATAATGAAAGTGTCGATAAGGTTGAATGTTTTAGAGAACTTGATAATTTATATACATTAGGTATGATTCCTGGATGTGTATCTGAAGATGTATGGAATAGTAGTTTTCATGAACTTCTTAAGACTTTAGGTGAAAGAGATAGTTTATATGAAAATTATTATTTACTTGCTGTATATACTCATGAGTTTATGTGTGATGATGATCATTATAATAATGAATATGGTAGTGTTGAATGTAAGACTTATAAATTAAAATAATATTTATAAAGAAGATGTAATTTACATCTTTTTTTGTTTTTGTTATTATAAATAGGAGGTGTAAAATATGAATGAGACAATAATAAAAGAGATAGCAACTAATTTAAATATAAGTGATAAACAAGTAAGTGTTGTTTTAAATTTACTTAGTGATGGAAATACCATACCTTTTATTGCGAGATATAGAAAAGAAGTTACTGGAGCACTTGATGAAGAGACAATTAGAAGTATTAATGAAGTTTATGAATATCAAGTTAATTTATTAAAGAGAAAAGAAGATGTTATTAGATTAATTGATGAGAAGGGTATGCTTACTGATGAGATTAAAGATAATATCATGAAATGTAGTAAGCTTGTAGAAGTAGAAGATATTTATAGACCATATAAAGAAAAGAAAAAGACTAAGGCAACTGAGGCAATTGCTCTTGGGTTAGAACCACTTGCTAAAATGATGATGACTTTTCCAACAACTGGTGACATTGATAAGTTATGTAGTAAGTTTATAAATGATAAAGTTCCAAATACTGAGAATGCAGTTACTGGTGCTTGTTATATAATTGCTGAATGGATAAGTGATAATGCTTTCTACAGAAAATGGATTAGAAGTTATTTTTATAAGAATGGTGTTATTACTTCTAAATTAAAAAAGGGTGCAGAGGATGAAAATAAAATATATGAGATGTATTATGATTATAATGAACCTGTAAAATGGATTAAACCTCATAGAATACTTGCGATTAATAGAGGAGAAAAAGAGAAGATTCTTACTGTTAGTATAGATGTTAATAAGGATGAGATAATTGCTTATTTGGAGAAGAAAATGATTAAGAATGATAAGAGTTTTGTTACTAGTTATATTAAAGATGCGATAAATGACTCTTATAAGAGATTGATTGGACCTAGTATTGAACGTGAGATTAGAAGTGATTTAACTGAGAAGGGTGATGAGGCTGCAATTGATAACTTTGGAAAGAACTTGGAGGCATTACTTTTAACTCCTCCATTAAAGGAAAAAGTTGTTCTTGCATTTGACCCAGGATATGTTAATGGTTGTAAATTAGCTGTAGTTGATAAGAATGGAAAGTATTTAGATAGTACAGTTATTAAGCCTTTCTTAAAAGGAAACGAAGAAGAACGTATCAGACTTTCTATGGAAGTAGTTGTTCAATTGATAAAGAAATATAATGTTGATATTATTTCTATTGGTAATGGTACTGCTTCTCGTGAGTCTGAAAAGTTCTGTGCTGATATGATTAGTAAATATAACCTTAATTGTAAATATGTTATTGTAAGTGAAGCAGGAGCATCAATTTATAGTGCTTCTCCACAAGCAATTGAGGAGTTTCCTGATCTTGCTGTTGAGAAAAGAAGTGCAGTAAGTATTGGTAGAAGATTACAAGACCCACTTGCTGAACTTGTAAAAATTCCACCTGAAGGTATTGGTGTTGGTTTATATCAACATGATGTTTCTCAAAAAAATTTGTCTAATTCATTAGATTTCGTTGTTGAAAAATGCGTAAATAGTGTTGGAGTTAATGTAAATACTGCTAGTGCATCTTTATTAAGTTATGTATCTGGTGTAACTAAGGCTGCTATAAAGAAGATTATTGACTACCGTGAGAGTGTTGGCAAGATTATGTCTCGTGATGAGATAAAGAAGAAAAAATTACTTACTCCTAAGGCTTATGAACAAGCAATAGGTTTTCTTCGTATTAATGATGGTGATAATGTACTTGATTCAACTGCAATTCATCCAGAAAGCTATGATGTCGCATTAAGCATTTTAAAAGATTTAGGATTTACTATTAAAGATATTGGTAGTAGTGAATTAGTTGATGGTCTTAATAAAATTGATGTAGAGAAAGATTTTTCTAAATATAATACTGATAAATATACTTTAGAAGATGTTATTTCATCTTTAAAGAAACCTAACTTAGACCCAAGAGACTCTTATCCACAACCAATTTTAAAGAGTAACGTTTTAGATATAAAAGATTTACATGTTGGGGATAAGTTACAAGGTACTGTTAGAAATGTAGTTGATTTTGGATTATTTATTGATATTGGATTACATGATGATGGACTTGCTCATATTAGTAAATTAAGTAATAGTTATATTAAACATCCAAGCGATTTATTTAGTGTTGGAGATATAGTTGATTGTTATGTTGATGATATTTCATTAGAGAAAAACAAAGTATCTCTTAGTTTAATTGAAAGATAGACTAGTTTAGTTTATCTTTTTGTTTTATAATAATTTTTAGGAGTAATAGTTATATTAAACAACCAAGCGATTTATTTAGTGTTGGAGATATAGTTGATTGTTATGTTGATGATATTTCATTAGAGAAAAACAAAGTATCTCTTAGTTTAATTGAAAGATAGACTAGTTTAGTTTATCTTTTTGTTTTATAATAATTTTTAGGAGGGATAATATGATTAAACCTAAAAAGTTAAATAAAGGGGATAAGGTTGCTTTAGTTAGTTTATCTAGTGGATTATTTGGAGATGAAGCAAATAAGGCTAGACTTGATAGGGCAATTAATAATTTAAAAAGTTTATTAGAAGTAGAACCTGTTTTAATGCCTAATGCACTTATTGGTAGTCGTGAAGTTTATGAACATCCAGAGTTACGTGCAAAAGATTTAATGGATGCTTTTAAAGATGATTCTATTAAAGGTATTTTTACTCTTACTGGAGGAAATGATACTATTAGAATACTTCCATATATTGATTTTGATGTTATTAAAAATAATCCTAAAGTTTTTATGGGATTTTCTGATACTACAGCTAATCATTTTATGATGTATCATGCAGGACTTGTTTCTTTTTATGGACCTGCTGCTGGAGTTGAATTTTCTTTACCAGAGGTTCCTAGTATTGATGTAGAAACTGTTAAGAATACTATATTTAATGTAAATGATGAGTTATTACTACCACATAGTGGAAAGTATGCAAATGACCCACTTGATTGGAGTACAAGTATTTTAGATATACATGATGATAAAGAGTATGAAGTTGTTCAAGGAAGTGGAGTAGTTAGAGGAAGTCTTCTTGGTGGATGTATTGATGTATTTGTATCTATTAATGGTACAAAGATTTGGCCAACACTTGATGAGTGGAGAGATAAGATTTTATTTATTGAAACAAGTGATGAGCAACCAGACCCAGCTCTTGTAAAAGAAGTGTTACAAAATATGGGAGTACAAGGTATTCTTGGAGTAATAAAAGGAATTATAGTTGGAAGACCAAAGAATGGTAAATATTATGATGAATATAATGAAGTAATAAAAGAAGTATGTAGAATATTTAATCGAGTAGATCTACCAATTATTTCTAATGGTCATTTTGGACATGCTTGGCTTTGGAATGTTATGCCATTAGGCGTTGAAATTGAAGTTGATTTAGATAATAAAAAATTAACTTTATTAGAAAGTGGAGTTATTAATAGTTAAAGTAATGGAGATTGAAATATGATAGGTGAATATACATTAAAATTATTATGCGATAAATATAAACTTTCTTCTGACAAGTTAGTTACTAAGAATAATAATATTCTTTCTTCTGGCGAATATGAAGAAATAGATGATACTTTAAATTATTTAATAAATGATTTAAATATAAATGTCAGAAATATTGAGAAGTGTCCAAGTATTTTATATAGAGATGTTAAACAAATAAAAGATAATGTCAACTTTATTAAATCTAAGAGTTTATCTTTTCCAAATATTGAAAGTTGTTTGCATGTTCTTTCTGCAGAATCTGATGAATTAAAAAAAACGTATGATTATGTATTTAAAAATTATGGACTTCAAGCAATAGAGAAAATAACATCTATTTTATCTGTTTCCGTAGATATAATAAGTGATGTGGAATCTCTAAATATAAGCTTTACTAATCCTATAGGGAATTTAGCAGTTGCTGTAGGAGTAGAATTTGGAAGTACTAATATTAATGAAGTTAGTAAAATACTCCAAAGTAAGGAATATCAAGAACATCCGGAGCTATTTACATCAACAACATTGGCAAAAGCCAAATTAGAGGATATTCAAAAGATAATACAAAGTAGGGAATATCAAGAACATCCAGAGCTATTTACATCAACAACGTTGGCACAAGCCAAATTAGAGGATATTCAAAAGATAATACAAAGTAAAGAATATCAAGAACATCCAGAGATGTTTACTTCAACAACATTGGCAAGAGCCAAATTAGAAGATATACAAAAGATAATACAAAGTAAGGAATATGAAGAACATCCAGAGATGTTTACATCAGAGGTATTGGCACAAGCCAAATTAGAAGATATACAAAAGATACTACAAAGTAAAGAATATCAAGAACATCCAGAGCTGTTTACATCACAGATATTGGCACATGCCAAATTAGAAGATATACAAAAGATACTCCAAAGTAAGGAATATCAAGAACATCCAGAGATGTTTACATCAACAACATTGGCACATGCCAAATTAGAGGATATACAAAAGATATTACAAAGTAAGGAATATCAAGAACATCCAGAGATGTTTACATCACAGGTATTGGCAAGAGCCAAATTAGAGGATATACAAAAGATACTACAAAGTAAGGAATATCAAGAACATCCAGAAATGTTTACATCAACAACATTGGCGCATGCCAAATTAGAGGATATACAAAAGATATTACAAAGTAAGGAATTTCAAGAACATCCAGAGATGTTTACATCACAGGTATTGGCAAGAGCCAAATTAGAGGATATACAAAAGATATTACAAAGTAAGGAATATCAAGAGCATTCAGAGATGTTTACATCACAGGTATTGGCATACGCCAAATTAGAGGATATACAAAAGATATTACAAAGTAAGGAATATCAAGAACATCCAGAGATGTTTACATCAACAAC
>CAKOZD010000018.1 GCA_934131175.1 uncultured Bacilli bacterium
AAAGCCGTATGCGGGAAAACTGCACGTACGGATTTGTATAGGGGCTTATGTCGTGAGGCATTTGTCTACTAGACTGTAAAAAATAAATTGTAAGATTTAACTGACAATCATCGTTAATATATATGAGAGCCGATAATAATGCACTCAAATATGTTATTGGTTGTTAGGAGGTGAAACGATGAAAAAAACAATAGTTGCTATCTTATTAGTATTTGTTGTTACAATCACATTAACTGGTTGCAATTCTAATAAAAATACTAATGTAAAAAAAGATAAAACTAAATCTTCAGAAATTGTTGTAGAAATTAACAGTGGTATTCCTTATAACTGGAATTATACTATTGATGATAATAGTATTATTAAATTCAAAAACATGGATGAAGAAGAACCTGCTACTGTGGGTGGAAGTGTTGAACAACATTATATTTTTGAAGGACTAAAAGAAGGAAAAACAACTATAAAGTTTGAATTGAAAAGTATAACTGATGATAGTGTTGATCAAACGAAAAGTTATGATGCTGTAGTTGATAAAAATTTAAATGTAACAATTACAGAAAAAAAATAAACTAATTGCAGATTTTAGTAATCTGCTTTTTGTGTGGTAAAATAATATAAATAAAATTTAATTTTTTTGTAAGATTTGTACTGTTAATATCGTTAATATATACGAGTGCATAGTGAGGAGGTTCTTATGGAAGACTTAGATATAGTAAATCTTATTTATAATAGAGATGATTTAGGTATTGAAGAATTAAGAAATAAGTATAATGATTTATTATATAATCTGGCATTTGCCATTTTAAATAATAATAGTGATTCAGATGAAAGTGTCAATGACACCTATTTGAAAGTTTGGAAAACAATTCCACCGTATAAGCCAACATATTTAAAATCATTTGTTTGTAAAATAACAAGACAGATTTCTATTGATAAATATAGAAGTAATAATAGAAAAAGAAAAAAGGAAACATCATTAAATGAATTAGATTATGATATTTCTAGTAGTTACAATTTAGATGATGAATTTTATAAAAATGAACTTGTTAGTTATATTAATTTATTTTTAGAAAAATTAGATGTTGAAACACAAATATTATTTATTAGAAGATACTTTTTAAATGAATCGGTAAAATCATTGTCAACTAGATTCAGTATATCTGAAACCAATATAAGTGTTAAATTACTAAGAGTAAGAAATAAATTGAAAAAAACTTTAGAATTGGAGGGTTATAAAATTGAGAAAAATTAATTTATTAGATATTTTAGGATTAACAGATAATTCAATTATAAATAGAGCCATTGAAACAGATAGTAGTGAAAAATTAAAAGAATTAAAGATATTAGAAAAAAGAAAAAAACATTTGAAAATATTTAAATATACCTCATTGTTTGCAGGAAGTTTTGCTGTCTTAATAATAGGAATAGTATTATTTAATAATACTACAAGTGATAACGATGTTTTTACCCCAAATCCGATGATTGAAATAAAAGATATAAAAGAACTGGAAAGTTATATCAAATTAGATTTGTCAAAATATAAAATAAAAGAAATTATGGAAATGTATAAATTTAGTAATGAGAATTTAATACAAATAACATATACTGATGAATCTACCTTAAGAATAAGCAAAGGAAAAACTGATAACAGTGGAATATATGGTGCAACTTTAAAAGAAATTAAAAAAATTAATAATATCGATGTAAAAATTTATGAATTTGAAGGTACAAAATATGCTATATGGAATGATGAAAAAAAGAATTATACATATAGTTATATTTCCTGTGATAATGAAAATATTTATGATGTTTTATCAAAGGTTGTTTAAAGAGGTGTAGTATGAATTTTTTTAGTAGAAGTTTATTAAGCATTAAAAAAAGAAAAAATCGCTCATTTATATTATTTATGGCTGTGCTTTTAATCTGTAATGTTATGGCTGGTGCAATTTCTGTAAAAAATGCTCTTCTAAATACCGAAAAATCATTTACGGATTTAATTCCCGTAGAAGTAAGTATAATTGATGATTATTCACTTTTTTTAGGAGATGACAATAGCAATTTATCAGAAGAAGTTGTAAAAAAAATTGGTAGTTCATCATATATAAAAAAATATTATTTCTATTATAAATATTGGCTTGGAAGTAACAAATTAGAAAATGGAAGTGAAGATCCTATAGTAGGTGTAGAACAAGATAATGAATTTCATCCATTTAATTCTTTTGACATATTAGGAGCTTATAAAAAGACAGTTAATGAACAAGACGATGGCAATATAAAAATTACATCAGGTAAAACATTTACTGATGAAGATATTAAAAATGGTAATAATGTAATATTAATATCAGAACAAGTGGCAAGTAAGAATAAGTTAAGTGTAGGAGACAAAATAAAACTTGGTAGTCAAATTAACCCTTATAGTGTCGATTCACAAGTTATTGAAGAAGAATATGAGATTATAGGTATTTTTGAAACAAAAACTGAATATGAAAAAAACAAAGACGGCACTCTTATTGAAATAGAAAGTGATTATGTAGATACAATTTATATGCCAAATGATGCAATAAAGAATATACATGATAAAGTAGTTGCTGAGGCAAAAAAACAAGATATTGAAAATTATGATACTTTTTCAATAATAACAAAATATCAATTAAATAGTATTGATGAAATAGAAGAATTTAAAAGTGAAAATTTACCTAACTTACCTAAAGGATATACATTTGAAGATAATTCAGCGAGTATTAGTAGTGTCATTGTTCCGATGAACAATATGAAAGATTTATCAAATATAATTGTCTATGCTTCCATTACAGCATCAATAATAATTATAGGTCTTATAATGGTTTTATTTTGCAAAGAAAGAAAAAAAGAAATGGGAATTTATCTTGCCCTTGGAGAAAAAAAGATTAATATTGCAATGCAATTATTACTTGAAACTTTATTAGTATCTATTGTAGCAATAACAATATCAGTATTTACTGGTAATATAATAGCAAAGAATGTATCTAATAAAATGCTTGCTAATCAAATTATTGAACAAAATACAAAAATAGAAAATAATCAAAATAATTATAATTCTTATGATTTGATAGATAGTGAAACAATTACTGATAATTATATTGTTTCATTAGATATAAAGACCATTTTGATGATTTATATAGTTGCAATTATAAGTATTTCTTTATCCACTACACTCCCAATATATTATACACTTAAATTAAATCCAAGAAAGATACTTATGTGATAGGAGGACTTTATGGACAATAATTATATATTAAAAGCAGAAAAACTTTGTTATTACTACAAAGATGGCGATATGATAAGACATATACTCAAGGATATTTCATTTAATTTTGAAAGAGGTAAATTCTATACTATTTTAGGAGAGTCTGGATCTGGAAAAACAACACTACTATCTTTATTATCAGCACTTGAAGAACCTATTACTGGTATTATTAAATATGAAAATAAGGATATAAAAAATATTGGATTAGAAGAATATAGAAGAAATAAAATTGGTATTATATTTCAAAGTTATAATTTAATAAATTATATGACAGCTCTTGAAAATGTATATGTTGCGATGGGAATAACTGATAATAATATACCTGGCAATATAGAAGTGATTGCAAGAAATTTACTTAAGTTTGTTGGTATTGATAAGATTAAGGCAAATAGACCTGTTAATAAATTATCTGGTGGAGAGCAACAAAGAGTTGCAATAGCAAGAAGTTTATCGACTGATGTTGATCTATTATTTGCCGATGAACCTACTGGAAATTTAAATCAAGAAATGTCCGAGGAAATAGTAAAGATTTTTAAAACTTTAGCACATGTACATAACAAGTGTATTATTATGGTAACCCATTCTAAGGAAATAGCCGATAAATCAGATTGCATTCTAACTTTAGAGAAAGGAACATTAAGAGAAAATGAGTAGTTTTTTAGAAAAATTTAACGAGGAAACGAGTGATGAGACAAAAGGTATTATTACAGATGAAAATGAAATAGAAGAAGACACTTCGTATTTAGATAAACAGAGAAAAAAGAAAATAATTACTATGATCTTTAGCGTAGTTGCAATTATCGTTATTATTATTGCAGTTATACTTTCAAGGTTAGTTAAAGTCCCAGAGTTTGAAAATAGTCTTAGCACTATTGCTACAAAATGGGGAAATAACAATAATATTGAAATCAAGGAAGAACAAAAATATGATAATAAAGTATCAGAAGGAATAGTAATATCTCAATCTATAAAATCAGGTACTAAAATATTTAAAGGTAATCAAATCACTATTGTTGTTAGCAAAGGCAAAGATCCAAAAGAAAAAATAAAAGTTCCAGATCTTAAAACAGCAATTGCATCAGAAATTAAGGCATGGAAAGAAGAAAACGAACTTTCAAATGTTACTCTTAAAGAAGAGTATTCTACTACAGTAGAAATTGGAAATATAATAAGTTATGAATTTGATAATATTGCAACTAATGAAAATAATTTTACGAGAAGTGATAAATTAACTATTATTATTTCAAAAGGAGTGCAAACATTATCAATGGAAGATTTTTCTAATAAAACAAAAGCAGATGTAACTAAATGGTGTTCTGATAATAAATTAAATTGCTCCATAAGCGAAAAATTTGATAAAGATGTTACTTTAGGTAATGTCATATCACAATCTGTAAAAAAAGGAACGCAATTAGATGAGAAAGAAAAAATTTCATTTGTTATTTCACTTGGAGAAGGTATTACAGTTCCTAATTATTATAATGTTTCTGCTGATGATTCTACGGGAATAAATGATAAAATAAAAGTTAAAACAAGATATACTTATAGCATGAATGTTAGTTATGGTAAATTGATAAGACAATCGCTAAAAGCAGGAACTATAGTTAAATCAGATGATAATGAAATAACTCTAACTTATTCCTTAGGTGTTCCATATTTTGAAAGTTTAAATGGAACAAGCGAAAGTGAAATAGCAAAAATATTTTATGAATATAATCAAAAAGGTGTTAATTTTACATATACAATAAAATATGTGGATTCAGAAGAAGAAAAAGGTAAAATTATTTGGTCATCAAAATCTAATGAATTTGTATCTATGAAAGAATATATTGAAATTCATGTAAGTAATGGCTCAAAACAAATAATTAAAGAAAATTAAAACAACAAATTACAATTTATCTAACAGATCAGAATAGAAACTCTGGTCTTTTTTATGCAATAAGAAAGAAGGTGATTTAATTGAATACAAAAACTAAAGATGAATTAATAAAGATGTACTTAGAATCCTTAGAGGAAAATAAAATACCGTGGAGACAAAAATGGAATACTTCATTAAATATAAATGGTATTACAAATACTTCTTATAAAGGAATTAATCAGCTAATATTGTCTTATGTTTCGTATAAAGAGCATTATGATGATAATAGATGGTTTACTTATGTTCAAATTAAAGATAAAGGGTATAAATTAAAAAATAGTAAAGGTAAAGGTGTTCCTATAGAATTTTGGTCAGTTTATGACATTAAGAATAAAAAGAGAATTTCTTTTGAAGAATATAACAAAATAATAGACAAGTCTCCTGAACTTAAAAAACAATATAAGACATTTTGTAATGTTACTTATGTATTTAATGGTAGTTTAATAGAAGGACTTAAAGAAATAGATAAAGTAAAAAAAAATAATATTCAAGTAAATAGCTATATAAATAAAATTATAGATAAGTTAAAGGTTAAATATAAAGAAGAAGGTGATAAGGCATTTTATAATACAAAAGAAGATCAAGTAGTATTACCTGAAAAAAATAAATTTTTTGATAAATATTCATATTATGCAACACAACTTCATGAATTATGTCATTCTACTAGACATGAATCTAGGCTAAATAGGTTTTATATTAATAATAAACAAGATTACGCAAGAGAAGAATTAATTGCTGAAATTAGTTCTTCTTTTTTGATGCAAAAATTAGATATAAATCCAAAGACTGAGGATTATAACAATCATAAAGCATATATTCAAAGTTGGATTCAAATATTAAAAGATAAACCTAATGAATTATTTAAAGCAATAAATGAGTCAAATAAGGTATGTGAATATATTGAAGATAAAATGAGAAGTAAAGAAAGGAAAAATATTAGATGATAGATAATTTTATTGATAAGAAAACAGAGAAGTATTTGTTAGATAAATTAAAAGATTTAGATAATAACAATTTCCATAATGGTATGGAAATAGAATATATCTTATACAACAAATTGCAAAATGAATTTAAAGTATTAATATCCGATGGATATGAATCTTCATACGAAGACACTGTAGATGTATTTTCAAATAGAATAACAAATGAAATATATGTTCCTGAATGGGATTTTAATTTTGACTATTATGTATTTAATGAATTAGAAATTAAAGGTAATAGATTGTTATATGTATCACCAAACACTCATCATGGATTATGGAATTCACTTCATGAATTGTATCCAAATGATATTGATTGTAAAAAGGGTGTTCAAAAATATTTAAAATTTTGTAATCAAAATAATATAACAAAAGAAACAATAGAAAAATATTGTGAATTTTCTAAATTACCAGAAGATTGTATGAAATTTTATAATGGAAAGGATAAAGAAAGATAATGGAAGTAAAAATTAATAAAGAAATAAGAAACTATTCTGAAAATATATTTTTCGGATTATCTTTAAGGCAATTTATTTTTAGTATTTTAGCTTGTGCAAGTGCACTCATATTATTCTTTATATTCAAACCAGTTTTAGGAACAGAAATAACATCATGGATTTGTATAATTGGTGCTACTCCATTTGGAATAATGGGATTTGTTAAATACAACGGTATGACTGGTGAGCAATTTATACTTACTTATATTAAATCTGAGTTTTTAACTAAAAGAGAATTAGTCTTTGAACCGACTAATTTTTATTATGAATTAATAAATACGAGGGAAAAGGAGAAAACAAATGAAAGCAATGAAAAAAGTTTTTAAATTCAAAAAAGATGTAGATGAATTTGATATTCCTAAAAATGTTCAAGGAATAATACCTATTAACAGAATATGGAAAGATGGAATATTCTTAATAGGAAAAAATAAATATAATAAAACTTATATGTTTACTGATATTAACTATGCAGTTGCAAGTAGAAACGATAAAGAAGCAATATTTTTAAAATATTCAGAACTATTAAATTCCTTAGATAGTGATGCTACTACAAAAATAACAATAATAAACAGAAAGTTAAATAGAGTGGATTTTGAAAAGAATATATTATTAAAAAGTTCCAATGATAACTTAGATAAATATAGAAATGAATATAATCAAATGTTATTAGAACAAATAACTAATAATAAAAAGATGATTCAAGAAAAATATATTACTGTATCAATCGAAAAGAAAAGTGTTGAGGAGGCAAGAAACTATTTTAAAAGAATTGATGTCGAGTTTAATAATCATTTAAGAGAACTTGGTTCACATTTGATAGAATTGGATGCTAGTGAAAGGTTAAGACTCATTCATGATTTTTACAGATTAGATGATACAGAAACATTTAATTTTGATAATAAAGAATTAATGAAAAAAGGACATAATTTTAAAGATTATATTTGTCCTTCTTCAGCTTCTTTTCAAAGTGATTATTTTGAATTTGAAAATAAATTTGGTAGAGCAATATTTTTAAAAGAATATGCTAATTTTATTAGAGATGATATGATTTCAGAATTAACTGATATTGATAAAAGTGTAATGTTATCTATAGATATAATTCCTATACCTATGGATGCAGCAATTAGAGAAGTGGAGAATCGAAGATTGGGTGTAGAAACCAATATTACGAATTGGCAAAGAAGACAAAATAATAATAATAACTTTAGTGCAGTTATTCCTTATGATATGGAACAGCAAAGACAAGAATCTAAAGAGATGCTAGACGATTTAACAACACGTGATCAAAGAATGTTTGTATGTGTCATTACTTATGTTCATACAGCTGATACAAAGAAACAACTAGATGAAGATACAGAAAGTATTTTATCAATCGGTCAACAACATTTATGTCAATTAGGCGTATTAAAGTATCAACAATTAGATGGACTTAATACAGCACTTCCTTATGGTATGAGAAGAATAAATGCTTTAAGAACACTAACTACTGAGTCACTTGCAGTTTTTACACCATTTAGAGTACAAGAAGTAAATCATACAAATGGTATTTATTATGGATTGAATGTAATAAGTAAAAATATGATAGTGGCTGATAGAAAACAGTTATTAAATGGTAATAGTTTTATACTTGGAGTATCAGGTTCTGGTAAGTCATTTTCTGCTAAAAATGAAATAGTTTCACTAGCATTAAGAGACCCAAATGCAGACATATTAATAATTGATCCTGAAAGAGAATATGCAAAACTAATAGGACCTTTGAATGGTCAAAATGTTGTTATTAGTGCAACTAGTAATAATCATATAAATCCAATGGATATTAATTCTGAATATGGAGAAGGTAGTAACCCAGTAACTTTAAAATCCGAATTTATCTTGTCCTTATGTGAGATATTGATGAAAGATAAAAAATTAGGACCACTAGAAGAATCTATAATTGATAGATGTACTAATAAAGTATATAGAAGCTATCAACAAGGCAACTATCAAGGAGTTCCACCTACACTTATTGATTTAAGAGAAGAATTATTAAAACAACCAGAAAAAGAGGCAAAAGATTTGGCAACAGTTCTTGAAAGATATACTAATGGTTCATTTAATACTTTTGCAATGGAAACAAATGTAAATATTAACAGTAGAATAATCAACTATGATATTTTAGAGTTAGATAAATCACTTAGATCATTTGGTATGTTAGTAGTACTTGATAATATTTTAAATAGAATAACATTGAATAGAAATAAAGGTAGAAACACTTATATTTTTATAGATGAAATATATTTATTATTTCAACATGAATATTCTGCTAACTTCTTGGTTAAACTTTGGAAAAGAGTTAGAAAGTATGGAGCATATTGTACTGGTATAACACAAAATGTAGAAGACTTATTACAAAGTCATACAGCTAAAACAATGTTAGCAAACTCTGAATTGATTGTTATGTTAAATCAAGCAGCTACTGATAGATTAGAATTAGCAAAACTTCTTAATATATCTGAAATGCAATTAAGTTATATTACTAATTCTGAACCGGGAGAAGGATTATTAAAAATAGGAAGTAATTTAATTCCTTTTGAAAATCATTTTCCTAAGGATTTAGAATTATATAAATTGATGAGTACAAATACAAAGGATAAATAGTTGTGAAAGATATTAAAGTAAAAGAAAAATTTAAATCAGGAATTAAAACTATTGATAAATCAGTTATATGGACTTCTAAAGTAAAAGATTCTATAAGTGATATAAGAGATAGAAGTAATATGCTTAATGAAGAAAAAACATCTAATGTAGAATATGCTGATAACAAGATTGAGATGATGGCTAATAAATCTAAAAATGTAACTATTAATAGTTCTAAAAAAGTAATTACTAAAACAAAAGATATAATGATAAAGAATTATAAAAACAGAAAAGCAAATAAAATTAAAACTGGTGTAGAAAAGAAAATTAAAGATAAGACAATTAAGCAGGTTAAAGACACTCCTAAAAATATTGAAAGAGCAAGAAAATTTGCTATAAAAACTAAACAAACAGCACAAAAAACAGCAAAGGTAACAGCTCGTGTAACAAAGAAAATAATAAAAGCAATGATTAGTTTTACTAAATCGTTAATTGCTGGTGTTAAATCTTTAGTTGCTTTGCTTGGAACAGGTGGAGTGATAGCAATTATAGTAGTAATATTAATTTGTTTGATAGGATTATTATGTTCATCTATGTTTGGTATTTTCTTCTCCAATGAATCTAATAGTAGAACAATGAGTAGTGTAATATCTCAAATTAATAATGAGATTTATGAGAAAGCAGAAAAAGAACAATTAATGACTCCTAATAGTGAAATAGTTGTGGATAATATGGTTACTAATTGGAAAGAAGTAATTGCAGTATATTCTGTTAAGTATGCAAATGATAAAGAAAATGCCGATATAATTATGTATATAAACGAAAAAAATATTAAAAGTATACGAAATGTTTTTAATGATTTTAATAAAGTTAGTATATCTAAAGCATCTAGTAATGGATATTTAATAGCAACAGATGGTTCTTTTATTCAAGGTGGTTCATCTAATACACAAACGAAAACTGATGATGGTAAGAAAATTATTCATGTTATTATTCAATCAAAAAGTTTAGATGAGATAATGAATCAATATAGTTTTACGGATGAGCAAAAGAAAAATACTAGAGAACTATTGAGTGATAAGTATTCAGATTTATGGGCCCAGTTATTATATGGAACAAATTTTGGTGATTTTATTAATTGGAAACAAACTGATGAAACTTGGGCAAGTACACCTATTGGTACATCTGGTAAAACTTTAAGACAGATAGGTTGTTTAGCAACATCCATTTCTATATTAATTGAAAGGTCTGGAGCTGGAAAGACAATAGTACCTTTTACTCCACAGATATTTGTTCAGAAGATGAATGAAAATGGTGGCTTTGACGAAAATGGTAATTTACAATATGGAGCAATTACTAAATTTATTCCAAGTTTTTCTTTTGTAGGAAGAGTAAGTTTGGAAGGTAAATCTAAAAATGAGAAGTATCAATTAATTAATAAATATCAATCACAGAATTATTATCTAGCAGTAGAAGTAATGGGCAATACAGGACAACATTGGGTTGCAGTAATAGATACAACAGGTAATAGAGTTACAATGGCTGATCCAGGTAGTAGTGCAACTGATTTATGGAGTAAATATAAGTGGCAAAATACTTCCCAATTTGTATATTTTAAAAACAATTAAAAGGTTTCTTTCTCTTTGCTGAGTCTTATAAAAGTTAGTTTTACTGTTTTTTTTGCTTTAAAAGTCAATTTTTGCGTCTAAAATGACATTTCATACCTTAAAAACTACATTTTAGACATAATTCGACATATTTCGCACTATGTTTGTGTTATTATAGCAACCAATTAAATTTTGAGGGGAATTTAATGTTTGCAATGCCACATATAACATCTGTGATATTGTAATAGGGGTTTGTTTTGGTTGAATATAATTAGTCGTTTAAAAAGATGATGTTATAACTTATACATATTATATGTATATTTCATTTTAATTATGTAATAGGACAAAACTCTCACATAAGGCATTTGCTCAGGGGAGTTTTTGCCTATGAAAAAGATCAATCGAAAATATTACTGGATAGTTTTTAGAAAGAATAAAAGGAGAAAATTAATAATATATATTGCTAGTAAAAAAGTCTTTTCTAGTTTTACTAGCCCTAGTTTTGTTGACGTCATATTAGGAGTCCTTAAATGGATTACCTTGTCTGACGTCTTTTTTGTTTGTATAAATGCAATTTTAAGTTGTAGAGGTCCACCTCTAATCAATTAAAAAAACGAATTGATTGGAGGATAAGAAAATGGTTGATAGACCAAAAAGAAGAAAAAAGATGGACAATCCATATAACTTAAAAATAATTAATAATAACTATTATATAATATTTAAAAGTAGCAATAAATATAACGAAGTAGAGGTAACTAAAGAAGTATTTGATTTGATGAATAGATTTGAACTTGATGATTTGAAAGAATTAAATGAATTTGATAGACATATAGAACATTCTGAACTTACTGACCATACTTTGAATAATAGAATGTTATTTAAACAAGAATCTATAGAAGACTTAATCATAAGAAAAACATCATTAGAAGATTTAAGAAAAGCAATTAACATGTTACCAGAAGTGCAACGAAGAAGAATTAAATTGTATTACTTTGATGAATTAACTGAAAATGAAATAGCAAAGTTAGAAAATGTATCACAAAAGAATATTTCAAAAAGTTTAACTATTGCTAAAAATAATTTAAAAGAAATTTTAAAAAAATTAGTTTAAGTGGGTATATTTTTCAAATTTAGTGAGGAAACAGTTGAGAGGAAATTAAAACCTTTCACTGTTTCTTTTTTTTGATTGAAACAGAGGTTCTTTGAAAATTAAATACTCATTCATCAAATACTTTCCTATTATTAAGAGCACTTTAACAAATACGCTTGTCGATTAATATTTGGTTATAAAATTAAATAGCATTTAATTTGCGATGACTAATAATAGAATTAAAGATACTCCTGTCTAGCCACAGTCTAAAGCAATGGAGACAGTTCGGAGAGAACCTCGGAAAGGTGAAATTCCTGTGAGATTGAAATAGCTTTTCAATCGTTTGATGAAATCCTCAGCTGAAGGTACTTAGAAAAATGTCAGTTATAAAAATAAAGAAATATTAGACACAGGAGAAATTCTGTGTTTTTACATAGGAGGATTTTTAAGATGAAAAAAAGATATAGAGTAACTGTAAAAGTTGAATATGAAATAACTATGGATCATACTCAAACGAGTATGAAAAAGGCTAAGGCTGATGTACAAAAATTGATTGATAATTATTTAGATAAAAATAATAATTTGAATTTGAGGTCTTTATTTAATAATACAAGACCAAAAACTATATATAGGGTTGAGATTAAAGATGAATACGATAAATAAGGGAGATATTTATTACGCTTTTTTAGATCCTATTGTTGGAAGTGAACAAAATGGAACTAGACCAGTTGTAATTATTCAAAATGATATTGGAAATAAATATAGTCCAACAGTACTAGTTGCACCTTTAACAAGTAAGGTTAAGTCTAAACGTAATTTACCAACTCATGTATTAATTGATTCTAACCATATAAAACGTAATTCAGTAGTACTTTTAGAACAAATAAGAGTATTAGATAAATCAAGGTTAATATCTTATTTAGATTCATTATCTGAAACTGAAATAAAGAAATTAGATGTTGGAATAATTAAATCATTTAATATAACCAAGACGTGTTTTGATGTAAAAAAAATATAATTTTAATGAATGTCAATGACAAAATATTAAATGATATCTTTGCTTTTTTAAATAAAAGTAGTTTATATGTTTATATAAATGCTTAGTATATGGAGGAAATAACATGAATAACAAAATAAATCCAAAGTTTTTAGAATATATCTATTATATAAAAATATTAAATTATCTTTATAATCAAAAATTAATAGATAATAATACTTTGGAAAAAATAAAGTACAATTTATCTAAATCGCACATTGGATAAAAAAGTAATGAAATAGTATTATTTCAATGAATGGAGTGATTATATGGATATAACTGTTTTAAAAAAAGTTGATGGAAGAATAAATAGGAAAGATGGGAAGTTATTAAAAAAAATAAAAGTAACAGCTTATGCAAGAGTTTCTACTGATATGGAAGAACAATTAAATAGTTTTAACTCTCAAAAAAAATACTATACTGAGAAAATAAATGAAAATCCGGAGTGGACATATGTAGAATTGTATGCTGATGAGGGAATTTCTGGTACGCAAGATTTTAAAAGAACCCAGTTCTTAAAAATGATAAATGATGCATTAGAAGGAAAAATTGATTTAATTTTAACTAAATCAATAAGTAGATTTGCAAGAAATACCTTAGATACTTTAAAATATGTAAGACTCTTAAGAGAACATAATGTTGGAGTTTTATTTGAAGAAGAAAATATTAATACTTTAGATATGACTGGAGAATTATTACTTACTATATTAAGCTCTGTAGCACAGCAAGAATCCGAAACAATATCTAATCACGTTAAATTAGGTCAAAAAATGAAAACACAAAGAGGAGAACTTATAGGATTTAATAATTGTTTAGGATATAGATATGATTCTAAGACAAATGAGATGACAATAGTAGAAGAAGAAGCTGATATAGTTAGAATGATTTTTAATTGGTATTTGGAAGGTTATGGAGCAGGAATTATATCTCAAAAGTTGACCAATATGAAAATAAAAACATTTAGAGGTAATAATAAGTGGCATGATACTGTTATATATGGAATATTGCATAACGAAAAATATGTTGGAGATGCCATGATAGGTAAAACTTTTACATTAGATCCAATAAGCCATAAAAGAATGAAAAATTTTGGAGAGGCTGATAAGTTTTACATTAAAGATCATCATAAGCCAATTATTTCACGTGAAGATTTTGATAAAGTTCAAGAATTGATAGAATCAAGAAAAGGAGCAAGAGCTTATGGAAGATTAGTGAGTGCTGGCAAAAAAGGAGTTTTTAGTAGCAGAATACGGTGTGGTTATTGTGGGTATACATATGGTAGGAAAAACATTATCAGAAATGTGAATGTAAAGGATCGTTCATGGTCATGTATTCAAAATGTATGCAATGGAAGACATGCGTGTTTAGATAGTAAGACTATAAAAGAGGATGTAATAAAAAAAGCATTTGTGGATTCATTCAAATTATTAGTTAGAGAAACAAAAGTTGATAGTAAAAATTTGCTAGATAATATAAAAAATGCTATGAGAGATAATTCACCTATAGAAAAGATAAAAGAGTTAAATGTAAAAAAAAATAATCTAAAATCTCGAAAAAACAAATTAGTAGATTGCATGATTGATGGTACAATTAGTAAAGAAATTTACCAACAAAAGCTAAACGATTTAGAATCAAAAATTGATAAAGTTGAAAAGGAAATAGAATCATATACAATAATTAAAGAAGATGATGATAAAATAGAAAATGGTATATATAAAATAAGTCAACTTATTCAATCAAATAGTAACAAAATATTAAATGATTTTGATGAAGATGTTTTTACTGCATTGGTTGATTATATAGTTATTGGAGGATATGATGAAACTGGAAAAAAAGATCAATTTATGATAAGATTTATATGTAAGACGAATTTTAAGAATACAATATTTAGAGCTAAAGAAATAGAGCATATAGTAGAAACAAATCATATACCTTCTGATAAATATCTTTCACTATTAGATTTTGAAAGTGATCAACATTTCTTTTATTTTGATACAGAAGGAGAAAAGAGAACTAAAAAGCTTGTAAAATACGTTAGAGTTAGAGTTGAAGTAGAAGTATAATATGTTCGTTACACGCAGACTTAGGTTAAATTGGCAATAAAAAGTAAATGTTCTTTTTATAAGAACAGGGAAAAACAATATGTTCGTTGTTCGGTTACATGGCATGTAGAGTGTGTCTGTGTAATGAAGCAAAGAAAATAATGATAATAATATACTTAACAAAATTAAAAATCTATAATATAATCAAGTTGATAAGTATGGAATATGGAAAGGTGATAATATGAAATATTTAAAAAATACAATCATCTTAGTTGGAATATTTGCAATTATAGGCGTTGTTAATGGATTTGCTCAAACATTTTATTATGCAAATATTAGTATACCTGCATTACATGGCACTTGGACTAGTGCACAAAAAGAAAAAAGGACATCAACTCAGCAGTCATTTACAAATACTGGTGCTAGAGATTCCTTGAATAACACATATACAATAGGTGGAAGAACTCAAGCAATGTATGATCCAGTTAGATATAGTTCATGGAAATACGCATCTTCAGGTGGAGGTACTGCTAACTGGGGAAACCAAAATACAGGAATTAATGATTATAAGTTACATTTAAAAGCAGAAAATTATAATGCTTTAAGTATAAGCTTTACTGGTTCTTGGAAAGTATAAACGCATTAATATAAATAATAAAATATAGAAATGTTCCATACTTATCTCAGTTTTAATAGTAAGAATATATATTTCATGTAATAAATTTGAAAAGGAGAAGATTATTAATAGTATTTGCCTATTTATAATTATGAAAATATGAAAAATAATAAAAATAAGAAAATATTAATACTATGCTTATTATTTATAATAGTAATCATAGGTAAGTCATTTATGGAAGTTATAACAGAATATGTTCCAAATTTAAATAGATACATCGAAATAAAATATAGTTGTCCAGGGAAAAATAAAATATGCTCAAAATTTAAAAACAATCAAGAATTAAAAGAGTATTTAATAGAAGAAAATCCTCAAAAAAAATTTGATGCAATTACTTTATCTACTTATGTAGTTGAAACATCAAAATCATTTGGTATATTAGTATTTCTCTCACCTCTGATAATGATTTTACTTGTTGTATTTAAGATTCAGAGTGATATAAATAGCGGATTTATTAAAAATATTCTAACGAGAGAGAAATATAGTAGTTTGATAAAAAAATATATTTTTATAGCTTCTAAAGTAGCTTTTATTATTCCATTTATATATATACTAATTTTTTTAATTTCACTTTTACTAACAGGATTTAATATTAATTTTCCATCAGAAAATATGATGTTGCATCCTGAGTATGACACATTTAAATATAATCATTTTTTCACATATGGATTAATTCTTATAAGTATTCAATATATATTACATTTTGCATATGCACTAATAGGCATATTTGTGTCATTCATCAATAGAAATAAGATATTATGTATTATATTTGGATATATATATTTTATTATATTATGTCTTCTATATTTAATAGTTGGTGCTTATATTTTTAAAAATATCTTAGGATTTAACTATGGTGATATAAATTATTTTAATTTGATTGGCAATTATTGGTTCTTTAATGATTTATCAATTATTTGGATTTTATTTTTAGTGGTATTAAGTGTAGCAGTTATTAATTATTTTATGATATATCTAATTATTGGAAAAAAAGAGAAAGCGATAAATATGTATGAAAAGCAAAGTGCATGAAAAACTAAAAATATTTGAATATATTATTTCAACAAATCAATATAAACTTATTTATATATTATTGGTTTGTATAGCTATATTTGGAAGATTACAAATCATAAATGGATTTACTTTATCAACTGCTATATTACAACCATTTAGCGTACCACTATTTCATTATTCAATAATTTTGCTATTTTCATATAGTACAATTACAATTTGTAAAATATTTGATAATGAATTTGATCAAATATTCATACGCTATAAGTCAAAAAAGAAAAAACTTATTGTAATAATTTATAATGTAATTGCAATGACTCTATACAATTTGTTTATTTACTATATTTTACATTTTTTTCTTGTACTATTTACATATTCACCCGGCAATATTTCTACTATACCTTATGGACTAGCTAGTGTTGTGTATTTATTTTACTTCATTTTCAAAATATCCATAATGATGATTAGTTTTCAAATTTTTAACTCCATATTGTATTATTTTATTAAAGAAAAAGTATTTTCTTTAATATTCTTATATTTTATTCCAATGTATTTAAAAATATTTTGTACATTTAAAAAAATATATGTATCATTTCCTTGGCTTCATCAATTAGTATTTACTTGGGATAGTTTTGGTGATGACATTATTTCTTTTATGATATGTATTATTTTTATTAATATATTAAATTTTGGAATCTACAAAATCTATTTCAGGAGGATATAATGAAATATTTATTTTTAAATAATATAAAATATATTAAAAAAAATATAAAATTATTAATTATAATTATAATATTAGAAATTGTATTTCAAAACTTAATCATAGGTGACAATATAATTAATGAAATTTTAGGAAGGTGTCCATCAGATGTGGATAATTTTATAGCAATACTTTTTTATATATTAAACGTATGTTTTTATATATATGTAACTCTGTATATTTATTCTAGTGATTTAGCTTACAATTTAGAAAATACTTTTTTGAGAATAACTCCTAGTAAATTTATTCTTAATAAGATTATTTTTATAATATTTTATATTTTCTTTTTTAGGACGCTTGAATATATAACTATATTGCCACTTATTATAAAGGAAAAATATGGATTAGCTGTAATCATGATATTAATTAAGGATGTTTTCTATTATTGTCTTATATCATTACTTGCAATTTTTTTAAGAAGTTTAAGATACTATATTGATTATTTGTATATAATAGTAATTATTTTAATAATAATTCTTATACCAAAGAATTTTAATATTTATTACATATATTATTTTATAGGAATATTAATTTTATCATTATTAAATCTAATAGTAATGAATAAAAAATGTAAATATATATTAGAAAAGGAGAATAAAAAATGAAAATTAAGTTAGAAAATATAAGCAAAAAGTTTAATTCTGATATAGTGCTAGATGATATTAATTGTGAATTTAAACCTGGAAAAATATATGGGCTTATTGGACGAAATGGAGCAGGTAAAACAGTATTGTTAAAGATTATATGTGGGTTTTATAATCCAACAAATGGGAATGTGATTTTTGATGGTAAGTGCATTAATCTTGAAAAAGAATTTGCTCCATCAACTAGAGCTCTTATAGAAAAGCCTAGTTTTTTACCTGATTTAACAGGATTTGAAAATCTTGAATTATTAGCAAATATTCAAAAAAAGATTGATAGCAAACAAATTATTGAAACATTAAAAAAGGTTAATCTTTTTGAAGATAAAGATAAGAAGTATTCTAACTATTCTCTAGGAATGAAACAAAAATTAGGAATTGCTCAAGTTATTATGGAAAATCCTGATGTAGAGATATTAGACGAACCGTTTAATGGGGTTGATATTGAATCAAAAAAGTTAATAAAACAATTATTATTATCAGAAAAGAAAAAAGGAAAAGTAATTATACTTGCAACACACATGAAAGATGATCTTGATGATTTATGCGATGTTATATATAAAATAGAAAATACAAAATTAGAAATAAATAAATAAAATACAGTAAACTATAATGTCGAAAATTCATTATAGTTTTTAATTTATACAATAAAGATATGGTATAATTAAAAATATGTAATAGTAAAATATATAAAATTAGGAGCTGATTAAATGTATAGAAATACATATGTAAATATAAATTTAGATAATATAGAACATAATGTCAGAAAATTTATTAAAGACAATGATAAATACAAGTATTACTTTGGCGTTGTAAAAGCAGATTCATATGGACATTATGATAATGAAGTAGTAAATAGCATAATAGAAGGAGGCTGCAACTACTTAGCAGTTTCTAGTTTAGACGAAGCAATTGTAATAAGAAAATATAATAAAGAAATACCAATATTATGTCTTGGTATAATTGATAAAAAATATATTGATATATGTATAGAAAATAATATAACAATAACAATTAGTAGTCTTTACTATTTACAAAGTATTTTAAAAAATAATGTAAAAGGTTTAAAAGTTCATATAAAAATCAATAGTGGCATGAATAGACTTGGAATAAATAATAAAGATGAGTTTAATACTGCTTATACTTTAATAAAAAATAGTGATATTTATTTAGAAGGACTATTTACACATATGTATGATGCAATGAATAAAAATATTGTTAATAAGCAATACGAGAAATTTGAAAATATTACAAGTGATATTAATTATAATGATATAGAAATAATTCATCTATGTGCAAGTGATGCAACTTTGCAAAATGAAAAAAGAGATTATGAAAATGGTTGCAGACTAGGAATTGTAATGTATGGGCTTACTGATACAATTGATAATGCTTACCTTCCAACATTTAATTTAAAAAGTGAAGTTATTCAAATAAATAATTTGAAAAAAGGTGACGTTTTAGGATACGGAGGAAAGTTTGTTGCAGATAAAGATTTAAATATAGCAGTTATTCCAATAGGCTACGCAGATGGAATAATTAGAAAAAATACCGGAAGATATGTCTATATTAATGATAAAAAATACAATATTGTTGGAAATATATGTATGGATATGTTATTTGTTTTGGTAGATGATACAGTAAAACTAAGAGATATGTGTGATGTAATTAAAGATATAGATCATATAAGATACATTGCTAAATACTTAGACACTATTACTTATGAAGTGATATGTAGCATTGGCAAAAGAGTAAAAAGAATTTATATAAAAAATAATAATACAAAATTCTAGCGGCAATATATTGAGTTTATAATATATAAAAATTATATAAATAACTTTAATGGATAATATTGACAAAATAAATGGTTTATTAGATAATATCTTCATTCACAAAAGGGGGATATATCAATGGAAAATGATATTAAAATAAACAAAAAACTTGCGGTAATTGCTTTATCTAGTGTTTTAGCAACTACATCATTAACTGGTTGTTCTAAAAATACTGACAATTATTCATTAAATGATATATATAAAGGTTTAACTATAGGTGAAGGTTTAACAAGAGTAGATGACTATATAGCTGACGATAAACTTTCTTTTGATGAGGCAAAAGAAAAAGTAACATATAGTTCTAAGATAGAGCTCGATGAGGAATTTCTAAAAGCATTTGGTAGATATGATGATTTAACTATATCTATTGAAGATTTAGATAATATATATAGAGAAGGATATGAAAACAATGAAGAAGAGACTTGCAATACAGCTATGTTTTTATTATGTAATTCAATAATTAAAGCAAATATTATAGATTGCTATAACTTAAACGAAGAAAAACTAGAGGATTTTGAAATAGTTGGGAACTCCATTAAATATTCTTCTGATGGAGACGACTTTAATGTTGACGAGTACGGTGTATCGTTTAAATACGATGGAGAAAGTTATCTTTTAAAAGCAAAAGGAACAGAAGCATATGATATTTGTTCAATAGCAAGAGCAGCTAAATATAATGATTTATCATTTGATTATGCATATGAGAAAAGATACATCTTAAAAAATGCTTATAATAAATTAAAAGACATTTTATTAATGGACTTAGACTATAAAAACGAATCAAGTCAAAAAAAGATTACAGTTGGTTTAATATCAAAGAAAACATATAAAGGTTTAGAGTTTGATGGTAGTTTTTCATTTAAAAAGAATTCAAGAAAACAAAGAGTTGTACGTGAATATTTAAAAATAATAAGAAAAAATAGACTTTATAATCAAAACGAAAGTGAAAGTTCACAAACCCAAGATAATGAAAATACAAATTTACCTAAAAAACTTGTAAAATAATAAAAAAATACATTTCTTGACTAATTCATCAAAAATGTATTTTTATTAGTAAATAAAAATAAAAAATATAAGGAGAAAAATTTTTATGATTAACAGAATATTAATGGAATTATATGATGAATATGAAAAAGAAAATATAGAACCATTAAAAGAATTTTCAAATATAACATTTGCAAATAAAAATGCCTCTATTGTATTTATGGGATGTACTTTAATTATGTTTAGCAAAGCCTATGGATTAAAACCAAGATATTTATGTACAAGAGAAGAATTATTAGAAATTGTTCTATCTATAAAGAAAAAAATAAATAACACAAATTTATTTGAATTCTACCTTGATAGAATAAATACCAAAAAAGGAATAAATAAATATTTTAAGAAAATAAGAGAAAATGGTAAACTAGAAGAAGGAGCAGATATAGTAATTGATTATTTAGAACAATTTAGACCAAAATTCATTTCTAAATTAGAAAGTTATGAAAATAAAATAAATGATTATAAAGAAAAATAAATTAATATTTGGGAGAATTATATGATTAGAAGAATTAAAGAAAATGATTATAGTTTGTTAAAAGAACTTGTTTCTCAAGTTCATGAATTACACTGTACAAATAGACCAGATATATATCTAAATGGAAATCCATTACCTAAAGAGTACTTTGAAAATATATTAAGAAATGAAAATAATATAAATTTAGTATATGAAGAAAATAATATTATAAAAGGTTTATTATTAGCAGAGAAAAAAGAAAATAATAAAATACCAATTGCTAAAGATAGAAAAATATATTTTATTAGTGATATAGTAGTTGATAAAGAGTATAGAAGACAAGAAATAGGAAAAAAACTATATAACTATCTAATAGATTTATCTAAAAAAGAGCGTATTGATGCTGTAGAACTTAATGTATGGGCATTTAATACAAATGCTATTAAGTTTTATTCTTCTCTTGGTATGTCTGTAAAAAATATGAAACTAGAAAAAATATTATCAACTAGTGATGTAGAAGAAGAAAATATATCTATAAATGTTACAAGTAATGTAAAAGTAGAAGTGAAAAATGAATGAAGCCTATCACATTAGAAATTAATAATTTAGAAGACAATGGATTTAATTGTTATTTAAAAGGAAGAAGTTTTGACTTAGAAGAAAATAATCAGGAATATTCACCTGAAAAAGCGGTTTTTTATTATAAAAAAGGTTATTATGAGTTTAATAATATTCTATGTCAATATTCAATAGCAATTTCAGTATATTTAAATGATTTTGAAGATTTATTTGATGATAATGATAAGAGTGTACCATTTCCTGATATCAAGGATTTAATAGAACTTTCAAAAAAGGATAATCTAGAAGCAATATACGCAAAATTTGTATTAGCAGCTTATTATAATTATGGATTAAAAGATACAAAAAAAGACGAAAATAAAGCATTTGAAATAATAAGAGAATGTGCTGAAAAAGGACATGTAGGAGCAATGTATGATTTAGGTGCAAAAGAAAAATTTCTAAAAAAATTAGGAAATAATGATATAGATTACTTATCTATCGCAGCACAAAATGGTTCAGTAAGAGCAAAAAAATTAATAAAAAATAGAAATAAATAGGAGTATTTATGCAAATAATAGAAGTAAAAGAAAGAAATGATAAATTAATAAAAGAATTAGTAAATCTTTGGGAAGAAACAGTTAGAAATACACATTTATTTTTAGAAAGTGAAGAAATATCAAGAATAAAAGAATATGTTCCAACGGCTATAAAAGAAATTCCTCATCTAATAATTGTAGAAGATAAAAATATTCCTTTAGGTTTTATAGGAATAAATAATTATAAAGTAGAAATGCTATTTATTAAAAATAGTTTTAGAGGAAAAGGATTAGGTAAAGACTTATTAAATTATGTTATAAAAAAATATAGTATTAATGAATTAACGGTAAATGAACAAAATAAAGAAGCAATGAAGTTTTATGAACATATGGACTTTAAGACATATAAGAGGCAGGAATTAGATGAACAGGGTTTACCATATCCAATTTTATATATGAAACTAGAAAAGTAGGTATAATAAAATACCTGCTTTTAATTTGAAAAAATAATCATTACTTATAATGGTTTATATTGTATAATATATTTAGAAATATCAATATAGTTGAAGTAAGGAGAGAAGTTTTATGGAAATATTAAAAGACAAAAATAATAAAAACTATATAAAAGATACTAATCCATATGAAAATTTTAAGAGTATAGATAGTGATATATTAAGTTTTTATATGAAGTATAACCAGTTAAAAAATATTTATAGACAAGGTTGGTTAAAAGTAAGAATAGGCCTTGAACATAAAGAAAAATGCGAGTCTATTGCAGATCACTCATTTTCTGTTGCTTTACTTGCTTTATCAATCATTGAAAAAAACAAATTAAATTTAGATGGATTTAAGTGTATTAAAATGGGAATTATTCATGAGTTAGGTGAAGTGTATGCAGGTGACTATACGCCATTTGATAATATTACAAAAGAAGAAAAACATAATCAAGAAAAAGAAGCATTATTAAAAGTACTAGAGACATTAGATGAGAATAATGATTTCCTAAATTTATGGGAAGAGTTTGAACAACAAGAAACAGAAGAAGCAATATTCGTAAAAAACATAGATCAATTAGAATTTTTATTACAAGCGTGTGCCTACGGATATGATGCTATATATTTTGAAAGATGTTTAAATAAAATAACTGATAAATATTGCAAAGAAATAGCTGAATCTGCAATAAAAGCATCAAAAGGAAACAAAAAGCCATTGGTGGTAGGGTAGAAATATAATTTATGTGCAAAAGCAAAGAAAATATAAGTAGTTTATGGGGAGAAAATCATGAAAATAAAACAACAAAATGATATAAAAAAATTTTTGATAGAAGAACTAGTCGAAGATAAAGGAAATGAATTATTTAATAAGCAAGAGATAATACTTAAAGAATTGATTGATAATATAAAAGATAAATCAAAAAATCAAAGAAAAACTCTAATTGACACAATACTTCCAAGAATTGCATTATATAAGGCTATGAAAAATGAATTAGATGAAGAAAAAGTATATGAATACATGCAAAAATATATGATTAATGTAGTTGCTAAAGAAAAACATGTATCAACTGCTAAAATGGAAAAAATACCAGGATTCTATTCAATTTATAGTAAAGTGTTCTTAAGAGTTGTTAAAAAAACAGATTTATGGGAAAGCACACAAGAAAAAGGTAAAGATTATTTCAATGTAACAATGCATAAGTGCTTATGGCATACTGCCTGTATGGAAAATGGTTGTGAAGAGTTATGTCGACTATTTTGCGATGTTGACAATATAACTTATGGTAATCTTAAAAAATTAGGATTTTCAAGAACAAAAACTCTAGGTTATGGAAACGACTGTTGTGACTTTCATTTCTATAAAAAATAATTTTATAAAAGGAGATAAATATTGAAAATAGAAATAAAAAAATTAAGAGAAAAAGATTATGAACAAGCAATAAAATGGGCAATATCTGGAATGCATTTTAATACATATATTGATGAAGGACCACTACTTAATATGTATGGAAAATATTTCTGGTATTCAGAATTATTAAATGCAACTCAAGTTATTTCAGCATACTATGATGATCAATGTGTAGGAGTATTGCTTGCTAGAATGAGCAATGAGAAAAAAGTTTATCACTCATTTAGAAAAAGTATATATGTAAAAGCCTTTGATATCTTACAAAAGTTATTTGCAAAGGGTAGTGTAGATATTTATGATATTACAAATAAGAAAATGTTAGATGAATATAAAAAGAAAGTAAAAGTAGATGGTGAAATAGTTTTTCTAGCCGCAACTCAAGATATGAAAATAAAAGGGGTTGGAACTAAATTATTAGAAGAACTTGGAAAAAGAGAAAAAGGAAAAGAAATATATTTATATACAGATGATTTTTGTACATATCAATTTTATGATCATAGAGGTTTTAAGAGAGTCGGAGAAGAAAATATAAAAATTAAAATAGAAAATAAAGAAGTCAATATGACATGTATGTTATATGGAAAGAAATTGTAAAAAGGAGAGATTTATATGAGTAAAAAAGTATTAATTATATCATCATCATTAAGTGCATCAAGAAACACAAAAAAATTATGTGAACAATTTAAAAAGGGAGCAGAAGAATCCAAAAACAGTGTAGAATTACTAGAACTAAAGCAAAAGAAAATTAATTTTTGCTTAGGATGTAATACTTGTCAAAATAATGGAGGAACATGTGTATATAAAGATGATGCACCTGAGATATTAGAAAGAATGATTGAAGCAGACATCATTGTATTAGCAAGTCCAATATATTTCTATTCAATCAGTGGTCAAATGAAAACTTTAATTGATAGAAGTTATGCCAAGTTTAATTTACTAAGGGATAAGGAATTCTATTTTATTTTGTCATGTGCAGCACCATATGAAGAACCATACAAAGAAGATTTAGATATTGCGATAAATTCTTTTAGAGGATTTATTAAGTGCCTACCAAACGCTATCGAAAAAGGTATCATTATCGGTGATAATATGGCAGCTACTAATATAGAAGATATAAAAGCATATGAAGATGCTTATCAAATAGGAAAAAGCATAGTATAAACATAAATGAGGTAATAAAACATGAAGATAAAATGGACAGACTTTTTAGGAAAAACTTGGGAATTTAATGATATGGGTATAGCAATCATTAATAAAGAATTAACCCCACCTGGTGGAATATTATATGATGGAAAACACTTAGTAATTAATCAAGACCCAGCAGTACCAATTCCAGGATTTATGGTTATAACACTAAAAAGACATATAAATTCATATAGACTACTAACAAAAGAAGAAAAAATAGAAATATCAAATCTTTTATATTTAATAGAAAAAATAGAACAAGAATTAAACATATCAAAAGAATTTACAATAGTTCAAGAAGATAGATGTCCACATTTTCATGTATGGGTATTTCCAGATGAAAATTGGCTTTCAAATGACTTCCCAAGAGGAATAGAAAAACTAAGAGAAATGTTTAAAGTATCAAAAGAAAAAGTAACTAAGAAAAAAATTGATGAAACACTTGAGGCAACTAAAAAAATAAAATTAAAATTAAATGAATATAAAGAATTATATAAAGATAAATTATTTACTGAAATAATATAAAATAAGTATATAAATTTATTATATTTACTTTTAATAAAAGAAGGTTAAATATGAAATATGAATATAGAATATATGAAGAAGTATACAATGATATATTGTCAGGAAAAAAGGCAATAGAATATAGACTTTTAAATGAAAAATCAAAGAAAATAAGTATTGGTGATGAAATTAAATTTATTGTTGTAAATAATGAGAATAAATATATGCTTACAAAAGTAATAGATAAATTTGTTTATGACAATTTAGAAGAACTATTGTCAAGTAGTAAAACACAAAATAACATTCTAGATTGTAATAAAGAAACATTTAAAGAAACATTTTATAAAATTTTTACTAAAGAGAAAGTTGATAAATCAAAAATTGTAGGTTTTAAAATTATGGTAACATCATCTTAGAATATATAATTGATTATTAAAAAAAGAAAAGAGATGATAAAATGAGAATATTAATTATAGGTGCAGGAGTTCTAGGTTCAAACTTAGCACATTCCTTAAGGAAAGGTAATGATATAACGTTACTCGCAAGAAATAAAACTTATAATATTCTAAAAGAAAATGGACTTGTTATAAAACATAAATTTGGAAGAAAAACTGTAGATCATTTTAATGTAATTGATAAATTAGAAGATAATGATATTTATGATGTAATATTTGTGGTTTCAAGATTTTCATCCCTTGATAGTATAGTTCCAATTATTGAAAATAATAAAAGTAAAACTATTGTATTTGTAGGTAACAATTTATGTGTAGAAAAATACATGAATATAAATGACAAAAATGTATTATTCGCATTCTTTATGGCTGCAGGTAAAAAATATGATGGTTATATAAAGTCAATTTGTTTAAATAAAATTGAAATTGGTAGAGCAGATGGCAAAGACATAGATAATGACTTTATAAAATTAATATTCAAGAATACCAAAATAAAAGTAATAATAGAAAATAAAATGAATGACTATCTAAAGTCGCATGCTTGTGCAGTTCTTCCATTAGTATTCGCAAGTTACAGAGTAAATGGAAATTTAAAACTATTAAAAAATGATAAAGAATACTCTCTACAAATAATGGATGCAATAATAGAAGAGTATAATGTATTAAAAAAACTAGGTTATGAAATATTACCAGTTGGAGAATATGAAGATTGTACTAAGAAAAAGAAGTTATGTGCATTTATTTATAGATTTATGTTTTCTAACTTTATAGGACAGATAGGTATATCAGATCATGCAATGAGTGCGAAAGAAGAATTTATACTTTTAGAAAGTGAATTTGAAAAATTAAAAGGAAAATCAAAATTAGAAACAAAAGTATATGATAAATTAAAACAAGATTTATTAGACTATAAAAAGTAATATATATTTTAATGGTTATTATAAGGAATGATTAGTATGATAAAATTTAATTATTGTGGAACTCATATAAAAGATGAAGAATATATGAATAAAATGAGCTCTAATGGTTGGAATGCAAAAAGCCTAGTAGAAGGATTTTGGACATTTAAAAAAGGCAAATCTAATGAATATACTTATAGAGTCTATTATTTTAGAGGTATGACTAAAGAAGAGATAAAGAAAAAAATAAAAGACTTAGAAAAAGAAGAAATAAAATTTGTTTATAGGTATTCTTTTTGGGGAATCTTTAAATCAAAAAAAGACTTTCAATTATATAATGAAAATGAACAATTAGAAGTCTGTAATAAAATTAGAAAGCCAATGTTAGTCGCAACAATAATATGTCCAATCATAATAATTATTTGTATTATTTTATCAAGAACTATAAGTAAAATATTTATTCCAATAACTGTCTTAATATCAATATATTACTTAATTTGCCTATACTTAATGATTGAATATACAAAACTAATAAATTCACTAAGAAAAAGCAATAATAAGGAGATGTAAAGATGAATTTTATTATAGACGATAAAGTAAAAGAATTAGGTGTAAAAATACTAGGTTTTAAAATTGAAGGTATTGATAACATATCTATAACAGAAGAATTTGAAAACTGGAGAGAAAGAAAAATTAAAGAATTAATAGAAAAATATAAAGACTATGACATTAAGAGTGATAAAGTAATCGAAGGATTTTATGAATTACATCAAGCAATTGGAGTACCAAGAAGAAAAAATCTTCATGCATCAGAAAATCTAATTAAATTATTAACTAAAAGAGAAGAATTAGTTCATATTAATAAGGCAGTAGATATTTATAATATTATTTCCATTGATTCTAAATTATGTTTAGGCGCTCATGACATAGATAAAGTATCTGGAAATGTTAATTTAAAAATAACAGATGGTACAGAAAATTTTATTCCCCTAGGAAGTGAAGAAAAAAAGCCTGTGAAACAAGGAGAATATTCATTTGTAGATGATGATAATGATGTGATTTGTTGGTTAGATATAAGACAAGTTGATAAAACGAAAGTAACAGAAAATAGTAAAAACGTATTATATTTAGTTATTGGTAATAAAGAAAATACCTATGAAGACCTTGAGAAAGTTTCGAATGAAATCATAACAATAACAACAAAATTTTGTGGTGGAAAAGCAACTATTTTAAAAGGATAGTTTATTATGTCAATAAGAAAAAAATTAAGTTATAAGTATTATATTAAATGGAACCCTAAAAATGATATATATAATAAAAGTTATGAAGATATAACAAATGAATTATTAATAAAAATGTATGATGAATATATAGTTAAATTAAATAAATTTATAAAAGAACTAGATATTATTAAGAAGCACATAAATAAAATAAATTTTAATCCTAACTATAGACAAATTGGAGGATATAAAAGATGTATTACTGATTATCCTGATATAGGTTACAGTAAAAAATATGAACAATATAAACAAGCTTATAAAGAATTAATGGTAGATTTTTTATATTACCCTGATTCTAATTTATATTATGATGAATTATCAATTAAAGAGATAGAAACTTTAAAAGAAATGGCAACGTTTTTAATACAACAAGCAGAAATTAATACTAAGTATTTGCAATAATTAATAATTACAAAAGGAGAGATAAACATGGAATTTAATGATGTAATAAGAAAGAGAACTGCTACAAGAAAGTTTAGTGATAAAAAAATATCTGGCGAGGATATAGAAAAAATATTAGAAGCTGGGAATTTAGCACCTACTGCTAAAAATTTACAACCACAATTTATATATGTAGTTGCATCAGATGAAGGGCTAGAAAATATTGATAAAGTATCACCATGTAGATATAATGCTAAGTGTTGTTTATTAGTTTGTAGTGATAAAGAAAAGGCATTCCAAAAAGACGAATATTCAACTTATGAAATAGATGCTACTATAGTCGCAACTCATATGATTTTAGAAGCTACTAACTTAAATATAGATACCACTTGGATAGAAGCATTTGATCATCAAGAAACTAAGAAAATATTTAATATAGGCGATAATTTAGAGCCAGTTTGTATTATAAACTTAGGATATAAAGCTGATGATTGTCCAGAAAACCCGTTACATAATCAAAGAAAAAATATTGATGAAATAGTAAAATATATTTAATGACAAATTATTAGAAAACAAGTAATTTGAAATGGAGTAACATATGAAAAAGGAACAATTATAATATTAACCATTATAGCATTAGTTTTAACATTTATATTTTCAGAAACGTTTAGTATTTATCATTTTGGTAGTATGCCAACATTATTAACATCATTATACTTGATATCTATATTTGCTATATTTGAATACTTATCAATATCTATAGCTTATATTGTAAAAAAAATAAGGACAAAAGAAAAAGTAGAAATAAAAAAGATTATTGGCTTAATTTTATTATTACTAGCTTTATTATTTGTATTATTGTTTTTGATAGTTTTAAATATTGATTATTTAAATTGGTATATGTACTCAAGTCCATTTTATTTGAATGTAATAGTTAGAGGTATTGAGTATTTAATACCATCACTAATGCTTATAATTGCAAGTATCATCTTATTAAAAAAGAAGAAATAATTCAAACCACAATTTGGTAATAAATTTAAAAAGGAGTTGTTATGATTGAAATATAAGAAAATATTATTAGTTTTAGTTATTCTTATTGGAATAATAACACTATCTTCAGTATATTTTATGTCAAAAAATTTAAATAATACTAATAATGAAATTAAAAATCAAAAACAGATAAAAGATTCTAGTAAAAAAGACCTGGATAATAATAGATCATCTAAAATTATTAAAAATAATAATCAAGAAAAAGATGATAAAGAAAAAGAAAATAATGCAAATTCAGATAATATAAATAACAACAATTTGTCTTCAAATAATCAAACTGAAGAAAATTTAAACGAAAATATTAACTCAAAGTATGAGTTAAAAAGTTTAGGAAATTTGCAGTATTATTTATACACTCCTAGTAATCCTACTGACAATATGCCTTTAATTATGTATCTTCATGGAGGAACAAATAAAAGATCAAGTGTGGAATCATTATTAACTACTGACGGATTTCCAAAATATTTATATGATGGTTATTACGGTAATTTGAGAGCGTATGTTGTTATCCCAAAACTTACAAATAATTACACTGGGTGGGCTGATATATCTGATAATTTAAAAAATCTAATTAAAAGTATAAGTACAAATTATGGAATAGATACGAATAAAGTATCATTAACAGGTCATTCAATGGGCGGAACTGGAACTTATCAAGTTCAAGTAAAATTACCTAACACATTCGCTTGCATCGCTCCTATGAGTGGTAGCATAAGAAATACAGAAGAGAATCTAAATGCTTTAAGTAAAACTAAAGTATGGGCATTTGTTGGAACAAATGATACGATTGTTGACCCTAATTCAACTAGAACAATAATCGAATCTTTAAAAAATAAGGGTGCAAATGTTAGATTAACTGAATTTGACGGAACAGACCATTTTGACGTACCATCATTAGGATATAAAAATAGCGAATTTATAAATTGGTTAGTAAATTGTAGCAAATAATCATTAAATTACAATTTAGTAATTAGTTAAGAAAATAGTAATTTGTTAAATAGATTGGAGATGTAATTATGGCTTTTGATTACAAAAAAGAATATAAGAAATTCTATATGCCAAAGAATAAACCTAGTATAGTAGAAATTCCTAAAATGAATTATATAGCAGTTAGAGGTTCTGGAAACCCTAACGAAGAAAACGGAGATTATAAAAATACAATAGGATTATTATATGGTATTGCCTATACAATAAAAATGAGCTACAAAGGAACTCATAAAATAGATGGTTTTTTTGAATATATTGTCCCACCATTAGAAGGGTTTTGGTGGCAAGATGGATTAAAAAGTTGCATTGATTATAATAATAAAAATACTATGCACTTTATATCTATTATTAGATTACCAGATTTTGTAACTAAAGATGATTTTGAGTGGGCTATTGAAGAAGCAACAAACAAGAAGAAACAAGATTTTTCAAGAGTTGAGTTTTTAACTTATGATGAAGGTCTATGTGTTCAATGTATGCATTTGGGTTCTTATGATGATGAGCCAGCAACAGTTAATTTAATGCACGAATATATGAACGAAAATGGTTATGAATTAGATATAACTGATGAGAGATACCATCACGAAATATATTTAAGTGATCCAAGAAAATGTGACGTTAATAAATTAAAAACAGTCATAAGACATCCAATAAAAAAGATTAAATAATAATTCAAATTACAATTTAATAATTAATTAGATAAATAGTAATTTGTATGGAGGATTTTATGAAAGAAATTTTAAATAGAATAAGAACTCCTGATAAAAATATGAAAATAGAAAACAAAATTTTAAATACTTTTTTAATCTTTTTATTAGGAATAATATTAGGCATATTTTCTAAATGGTTAGATAATATGAGTATTGATGATACAATATGGTGGCAAAACATATTAGGAATATTAGATTTAAGGAATGTATTTTCTTTATTTGGAATATGGTTGTTTATTGCTATAACAATATCTGTATTTAGTAAAACGCCATTAAGAGCTAGTTTAAATGTATTTTTATTCTTTATAGGGATGACAACAAGTTATCATTTATACACAATCTATTTTAGTGGCTTTAATCCCATGAAATACATGATGATATGGTATGGTATAACATTGATTTCTCCGTTACTAGCTTATGTCTGTTGGTATGCTAAAGGTAAAAACAAAGTATCGATGATAATAAGTAGTCTAATTCTTTCAGTAATGTTTATATCATCATTTCACATTGGAATATGGTATTTTGATTTAAAAAGTATAATTGATTTATTGATTTTTATAGGAACAGTCATTGTGTTATATGTGAATCCTAAAAATACTATTTATAGTTTAATTATAGCATTGGTCTTGTCGTTTGTAGTTAATGCTATATTATAATACAAATTACAATTTAGTGATTTGCTAGATAGATAATAATTTATAAAAAATGAAATAATTTATTGACTTGCACGTAACGGATAGTGATATTGTGTTAGTGAGGTGAAAGTAGAGGTGAAAGTATATGAGATTAAATGAAGTTATTAAACAAGTTGATTTAAGTAAGAGAGCAATAAAATTCTATGAAGAAAAAGGTCTATTAAAAACTAAAAGAGATAGTAATGGTTATAGAAATTATACTGATAAAGATATTAGTTTATTAAAAGAAATTTCATCATATAGAAAAATGGGGATAGGATTATCAGATATTAAGAAAATTTTAAATGATAAGAGCGTATTAAAACAAATTCTAATAGAAAAGAAAAAAGAAATAACAATTTCGCAAAATGAGTTAGAAGCATTAGAAAAGTTTATAGAAAATAATAATATAGAAGAATTATATGATTCTGTTGACTATAAAACTCTTGCTGATGCAATTCAGAATTCTATTCCTGGTTTTTATGGATATTATTTTTTAAATCATTTTTTACCATATTTACAAATAAGAATTCAAACAAAAGAACAACAAGAAGCATATAATAGACTTATTGAATTCTGGGATAACACAAATATTAGAATTCCCTTTTTAATGAAATTAAATTCTTGGATTTTGTTTAAATTAAATTCTAAAAAATCACTTATAGTTCAAATTGAGCAAATTGATTCGCAAATCAAGGAAATGCTTAATCCAACTGAAGAAGAATATGAAAAGTTAAAGAAAAAGGTTAATGATGGATATAAATTAAAAAATAGTATTTTTTATAAATATAGTTTAATAGGAATAAGTCAAAGAAAATTTATGAAGGAATTACAAAATAAGGGATATAATGATATATTTATTCCAAGTATGATTGCATTATCACCAAAATATAAAGAATATCATAATGCTTTAATGGCAATTAATAAAAGAATTTGTGATGATTTAGATTTATATTATGACACCAATTTTAATTTAATTAAAAAGAAAAAATAATTCAAATTCCAACTTAGTAATTAGTTAGAAAAATAGTAATTTGTTGAAATGATTGGAGGAATGGGTATGAAAAATAAAAATGTATTATTT
>CAKOZD010000019.1 GCA_934131175.1 uncultured Bacilli bacterium
CTTTAGATACTTCTGAAAGCATGTACTTTCCGGCGAAAAAAGTGTCTTTTTCAAAATCTTTTTTTGGTACTTTTAAAGCTATATAATTATCATTATAAGCACTTCTTCCATAGTCTAAAGCAACATTTGCATTACTAGAAAAAGATATACAATTAGTATGTTTATTATAGTTTTTCTTTATATGTTCTGTTATCTCTTCTAAAGAAATTTCACTGTCTTTTGTAAAAATAGTTTCTCCATAGAACTCTCTATCTGTAATTAATCTTTCTATTTTACCTGATTCATCAATTATACTTTTATTTTTTATTGACTCTACATCAACTTCTTCAAGAGATCTAAAAAAATAATAGTTCTCATTATCACTATAAATATTAAAATTCTCTATATTAAATAAACTTTTTATGTATTCTAAATTATTATTCATAAATATCACTTATCCTTATACAAATATTTTATCATAAAATAGCATAGAAAAAGAAGATTTCTCTTCTTATTTAATAAAATTACATATAATATCTGCAGTCTTTTCAACACCATATTTATCAACATTTATTGATAAATCATAGTTATTTTGATTAGTCCACTCTCTATTAGTATAGAATTTATAATGTTTTTGTCTTTCTTTATTAATCTTTTTAATTTGTTTTAAAGCATTTTTCTCGTCTAATCCATAATATTTTACTGCTCTTTGTACTTTACTTTCTTCATCACTATATAAGAATACTTTTATTGTATCTTTGTTATCTTTTAAAATATAGTCTGCACATCTACCAACAATAACGCATGACTCTTTCTTAGCAAGTTTTTCTATAACTTTTGTCTCAGCAATAAATAATCTATCATCATTGTTATTTTCGTAACTTGCAGATTTTTTCTTTTCATCTGTCATTTCTACATATTCTTCTGATAAACCAGACTTTTTAGCTGATAGAGATATTATTTCTTTATCATAGAATGGTATTCCTAATTTTTTAGCAACTAAAGAACCAACAAATCTACCACCTGATCCATATTCACGAGCTATTGTAATTACTACATGTTTGCCTTTATAAGTGTTTTCTTCTTCATGTTTTTCAGTATATGTATCAGTTTGTTCCTTAACACCTAACTTCTTATATTCACTTCTTAATATGAATATAGTTATAATAAAACATAAAGTATCTGCGATACATCCAGCATATAAAACACCATATATTCCTTTATTTAGTGCGAATGCTAATATAAGTGAAATTGGTATTAATAAAATTATTTGTCTTATAAATGTAACAGCAGTTGATTTAACAACATGTCCTAAAGATTGTATTACAATACTTGTAGTCATTTCTAATGCATTAAGTGCAATTACTAATAAGAAACTATGACACATAAGTGTTGCGAACTCCATAAATAATTTGTATGATGGATCACTTGCTGAAATAAAGATTCCTGCAATTTGTCTTGGGAATAATAAAAATACTAAGTTAAATATTATTCCTACGGTAAAGTTTATTATTAAAACCTTCTTGATAGTTTCTTTTACTCTTAATTCATTTCCTGCTCCATAGTTAAATCCGATTATTGGTTGAGATCCAATAGAAATTCCTAAAACAGTTGAAATGTATAAACTATTTATTTTAGAAATAACTCCATAAACTGATAATGGTATATCTGCACCAAATTTTGTTTTTGCTCCAAGATATGTCATTATATTATTCATAAATATAAATAATACTAGTATTGTTGCTTGTGTTATGAATGAAGAAAGACCTAAAGATAATATTCTAAAGATATCTTTGTCGAGTTTAAAATCTTTCTTTTCTAATTTTACTGATTTTATTTTCTTTAAATATAAGATAGCAATTATAAATGAAATTATTTGTCCAATGATAGTTGCTAGGGCTCCTCCTTGAACACCCATATTAAATCCAAATATAAATATTGGGTCTAATATTATATTTATTATTGCTCCTATTACTAGCATTATCATAGAGTATTTTGGTGAACCATCAGCTCTTATGATACTTGATAGTGAAGAATATATTAACATAAATGGTGCTCCAATGATAATTATTCTTCCGTAGTCTACAGCGTACTTGTAAACACTTTTAGTACAACCAAATAAATATACAAGTTGTGGTAAAAAGATATATGCAATTATACTTACAATGATTGATACAAGTATGGTTAGACTTATTGCTTGTCCTACACTTTTTGCAGCTTCTTCCTTCTTGTTTTCTCCTAACTTTAGTGATAAGTTAGCTGCTGCTCCATTTCCAATTAATCCAGCAAGAGCATTAAATATTATTACTAATGGAAATATTACATTTGTTGCAGCATTTCCAAGAGTTCCAACACCCTTACCAATAAAGATTTGGTCAACAATATTATAAACTGAATTTATTAGCATACTTATAACGCAAGGTATACTAAATGCAAGTATTAGTTTATTAATTTTGTCTTTTCCTAAATTTAATTCTTTCATACTACTCCCTTCTTTTCTCATAAAAAAAATAACATATCAAAGATAATACGTTATTTCTTTTGATGCTTGTTAATTGTAGCACAAATAATTTTTTTGTGTAAGCATTTTTTACAAAATTTATTGATTTTGATTATTATTTTGATTTTCTTCTTGATTTTTATTTGCTTCTTGCTGTTTCTTTGCTTCTTCTAATGCTTTCTTTTGTAATTCTTCCTGTTCTTTTTTCTTATCAATTTTATTAAATTTTAATCCTTTTTCTGCTAGTTCATCTAATGTTAATATTTTATAGTCTAGTATTGTTTTTAACGGAGTACTTGTTGCGGCTTTTCCTCTAACTTCAGGAGTAGTTATTGAAATTCTATCAAGTGTTGGTACATCAAACTCATATCTATATGTCTCATTTTCATAGAATACTTCTTTTGTGTCTTCTCCTTCTGTTTTTTCTGTGTTTTCTGCTGGTGTTTCTTCAATTTCATAAATAAACTTGAAGTCATCGTCTTTATATGTACAGAAATCTTGTTGCATTAAGGCTCCTGCTGGCGCAAAATACACATCATTTATATTTTGTTTATTACAACGATACATTGTAAGACCATTATTAGATAAATTATATAAATCTTCATACATAAGTGTTGTCTTATCAGCATTTATTCCGGTGTATGCTAATTTATAATCAATATTTTTTAAAATATTTTTATCTTTTGGAAGTAAATCTTTTAAATCTTTTGTTTTATTATTTTCTTCTACCTTAATATCATTTAAACAATATGTATATACTTTTACATTTAAGTCTGCATAATATAATTTTGATTGTTCTGTACAATCTTTTATCTCTTTTGTTTTTATTAAAAAGTCTCTTTCTTGTTTTTTAAATTGTTTTGGAACGTTTATTTTTTGATTTAGAACAGTGTATTCTATATTACTTGAATCTACAAGTGATTCATTAGTTGAAACTTTTACTTTTCTTGATGCTTGATAAAATAGACCTCTATAACTTTGTATTCTTGTTTTTTCATCAAATTTACTTATATTAAATATTGGTGCTAAACCAGAATTCATTCTTAAATAATCAAGACCTGCAGTTAATACTCCAAATAATGTAAATATTATTAGAAAATTTCTAATCTTTTTTAAAAAATTCATTTTACATACCCTCTTTATTATAAGTTAATTATAACATCTGTTTTTATTTTTTGTCTATATATGAAAAAAATAAAGACTATAAAATAAATAGTCTTTTAATGTTTAAAATTATTAATCATTTAACATTTCTTCTAATTCATCTTTTTGTTTTAGACCAACTGATTTTGTAACTAATTTTCCATCTTTAAATAGAAGAAGTGCTGGTATTGACATTATTCCATATTCTTTACAAATGCTTTCTGCATCATCTACGTCTAATTTATAAAATATTGTATCTTCTCTTTCGCCTGCTAAATCATCAATTATAGGTGATAACATTCTACATGGACCACACCATGTTGCGTAACAATCTACTAAAACTTTTCCTTCTTTTGTTTTTTCTTTGAATTCATTTTCTTTTATTTCTATTACTTCCATATTAATTCTCCATTTCTTTTATTATTTCTGTTGTAGCTATTGCTCCATCTGCTGTTGCAGTTGCTAATTGTCTTAATGTTTTTACTCTAGTGTCTCCTGCAACATATATGTTATTTGTTTTGGTTTTTAAATTTTGATTTGCTATTATATATCCATTTTCATCTAAATCAGTAATATTTTTAAATCTATTATTATCAGGAATATTTCCAATAGCAATAAATAATCCATCTATTTCTAGTTTATTTATATTATTTCTATTATCAGTTATTTCTATACTATTTAAAATTTCTTCTCCAATAATTTTTGTTATATTTGAGTTTAATATTAATTCTATATTACTTTTTTCTTTTACGTCACTAATTAATTTTTTTTCTCCTCTAAACTTGTCTCTTCTATGAATTAAATATACTTTACTAGCGATATTTGATAAGTATAGAGCATCCTCTAAAGCAGTGTTTCCTCCACCTACTACAGCAACTTTTTTATTTTTATAGAAATTGCCATCACATGTTGCACAATAAGAAATTCCACTACCTAGTAATCTATCCTCGTTTTCTAAGTTTAGTTTTCTCTTTTTTAAACCTGTTGCGATAATGATACTTTTTCCTTTATAAGTATTTTTTCTTGTTATTACTTCTTTTTTATCAGTTACTTCAAGGACTTCTTCATATTTTAATACAACACCAAGACTTTTTATTTGATTATATAGATTTGTTGCAAAATCATATCCTGAAATATTAGGAAGTGCTGGGTAATTTTCAATGTTACTTGCATTAATTATTTGACCACCGAAGCAGCCTTTTTCTAATAAAAGTACTTTTTTATTTGCACGTAATGCATATAATGCTGCACTCATACCGCTTGGCCCTGCTCCAATAATTATTATATCGTACATAATTCACCTTCTTTGCATAATTAGATTTTACGAAATTATTAAAAAAATGACAAGTTTTATTTGTCATTTTCTATTATTTAGATACTTTTATTTCTTCTGTTTCTTTTGGTTTTAAACTTCTTAATTTAATCATTAGCTTATTATTTATTTCAGTAGTTATAATTAATTTCCATTCTAAGCCGACTGCTTTTTTCTTAGCCTCATCTGCTTTATCTACAGATTCTTGAAATTTTTTATAAGAAGCACCTAATTTTTTTATTTCTTCTTTATCTGTTGTTTCAGTAATAGCTTGAGTGTAATACTTATCAATTTCATCAACTATTTTTTTATATTGTTCTTCTGCTGAAAATAACATCATTAATCTATTATTCATACCTTTTCCCCCTTTGACCGCTATATTATAGCACAATACTCATATAAAGTAAACTTATTTTACTTATTTTTACTATAAATCGGCTTTATCTTTTAGAAAGCTCAACTACTTTTTTCCATAAAAGAGGTCCGACAATACCATTTATTTCAAAATCATAATCTTTTTGAAGTTTTTTTACTGAACGTTCTGTTAAATCATCAAATATTCCATTTACTCTAACACCTGGAATTGATTTATCATATCTACATATTTTTAATAAGAACTTTTGAAATCTTTTTATATCATCTCCTGTCATTCCTTTAGTTAAAAAGTAATCTGGATATAATTCACTTATGAAATCTTTAAATTCATTTGGTACATATTTTAATATTTTATTATATATATCAATTAATGTTTTAAAGTCATTGTAAGTAAATTCTCCAGTAACTGGAAGATCATATTTCTTTTGAAATGCTTTTACCATTGTTACAGTATTTTCTGAATATATCGAGTTTGTTTGAAGTCTTGGAACATCAGGGTCCATGAATGCAAGTGCATCTAAAAAGTAATGAATATACTCAACATCAATTCCAGTTGATCCTAGTGATAATTTATCTGAGTATAAAAGTGTTGCTTCATCCTCAGTTAAACCTTCTGATGACAATTCACCTAATTTTTTGACACTATTATAAATGTATTTTATTTTGTACCAAGTGGCTTTGTTTACTACTCCTGTTACATTTAGTGAAAATATCTCTTGAAATTTTTTTACAGCATCTTCTACTTCTGTTGTATATATTCCTAATGTATCTGTTATTTGTGGTATAGCTGGGTAGTTATATCTGATTCGCTTTAGATCCCTTTCTATTAATAATACAGGATTTCCAAAACTACCAAGACCTACATCATAACCCGGATATCCTAATATTCCATCTCCTACTTCAGCATCATATTTAATTGATATATCATTTCCATAATAATACTTTAATATTTGAAGAGGTGTTTTTCCTTGATTTGAAAGAGATACTGTTCCCCACTGAGATAACCCATTACATGTAGTTTTTCTCCCATCACAGTAACTTGTAAAATACGGTTGAATACTATCACCTTTCATGACGTAATTGTTGAATATTTCTTGAACTATATTATCAATATTTTCATATGTTGATCTGTTTTCTGTATAGGTTTGGTCGTATGCTGGAAGAGATGTAATATCAAAATTATATCCTTTAGATTTATACCATTCGTTATAGAGCCTATTCATTGTAAATGAAATAATTGCATAAATATTTGCGATTAAAGCATTTCTTGGCCAAGTTGGATATAACTCACTTGCTGCTACATTTGAAATGTAACTTGTAAATGGTATAGTTATGTCTCTTGCACTTGCATTTGGAGCACCTAAATGGACTACTATCATATTTGGAACGATAGGATATCTAACTGCCATAATATATCCTTTCATTAGAAGGAATAATATTAATATTTTGAACAACACAAATTCCATCATACATGTTTACTGTGTAAGTGTATTCTCTATTATTATAAACTGCTGTTATTTTATATGTTGTAGTTTTAGGAGCTACTAAGTCATCTTTTTCTTTAGGTGGTGTTGGTAGCGATATTTTTCCAATGATTCCAGAAATATTTGTTACTCCTTCATAAAAAGTTACATTATAATTTTCTATTTCTTTACTAACAACTACTTTTAAATTTGTAATCGGAAGAGCTTGATTAGCAAATGATGCTCTTATATTTAAATTTCCTCTTCCTGTATTTTCATTCATAAAGTTTTTATAGACAGTTGTTGTAATAAAATTACTGTCTGTTATATTTACATTATTCATTTAATCTCCTATATTTTTAATATTTGTCCAATACTTAGACTACTGGACTTTAAATTATTATTTTTCATTATTGTAGACACGTCAGTATTATATTTTTTAGCTATTGAATATAATGAGTCTCCTTTTTTTACAATGTATTCAATATTTTTGTCAGAGTCTTCATCTCCAAAACATTCTTCAACTACTGAGTCTTCTTTTGTTCTTATTTTTAGATTTTGACCAATACTTAACAAATTATTTTTCAAAGCATTGTCTTTAATAATAGTATCTGTTGTAATACCGTATTTTTTAGCGATGCTATATAGTGAGTCTCCTTTTTTTACTGTGTAATTAATATATGTTGGTAAGTCTGCACTGGCGTCATCTACATAATTTTCTGGTATTTTTAATACTTGTCCAATACTTAATGTGTTAGATTTTAAATTGTTTAATTTTTGGATTTCTTGAACTGTTGTTTTATATACCCTTGCAATTGCATATAAAGAGTCACCTTTCTTTACTGTATAATTTATGGTAGAGTCTGGGTTTGTTCCTGAGTTTTGTGATATTTTTAATACTTGTCCAATTTGTAAATTATTATCTTTTAAGTTATTTAAATTCTTTAAATCTACAACAGATACACCAAATTGATTGCTTATTCCATACAGAGTATCACCTTTTTTTACTGTATAAGTCTGCATAATTCACCTCATTAAATGATATTCTTAAATGTAAAAAAAAATAACTTCAAAATGAAGCTATCTTTTTACGGACTTTTTTTTAAAATAATAATTTTTTAATTTAAATTGACTTTCTAAACTGTCAAATACCTCTTTTTTATAGTCATTAACTTTATAGTATTTTAACATATTGTCAGTAACATAATTATTGGAAATAACATTACTTTTTATATTCTCATTTAAAAGGTATGTAACATAGTTATCATCATCAAGAATTGTATAACCACAATATCTTTTGTTTTTAAATAAATAATATACTGAATCTAATTGATTTGAATAAAGTAGAATTACTGGTGATTTTACAATTATCTTTCTTATTGTATCTAAGTTTAATCCTAAATTCAATAATTCTTTTTTTAGTTTTTCACAATTTTCAAAAGAAAAAACATCTAATGATTGGTTTTTATTAGCTAAATTTTCATTATATTTATATGCTTTAGCTAAATTTAAAATTAGATCTTTTATTTGTTCTGTATTCAAACCAAATACAAAATGAAGATTTATAGATATATTTTCTACGTTGGAAGATATATATTCTATTACTTTTTTTTCTTTCATCTTACTTTTCCCCCTTCAGCATATGTTTCATTAATCATTTTTATATTATTAAATATAACAACTTTTACAATTTTCTTTACATCATCTGGTACTTTTATTCCTGTTTGTTTTTCTATTTCCTCATATATTTCATCAAGCGTTATTTCATCTATAGAATTTGCAAAAGCTTGAAGTTTTTTATTAAATATTTCATCAGAATTAAGAATAAATTTTTGTAGCATTTTTTTATTTTTAGTTTTTTCTTCTACATCACTTAAATCTACTTTTAAACCTGAATTACTATGATTAATTGTTGATTCAAGTAATCTCTTAATATTTTTCTTCTTGTTTTCACGTATATTTTTATCTTGTAAGTCATTATCATATGAGACAATATTCTTTATTGCTTTTTCTCTATTTAAACTACATATTCCTGAATTATCATATAAAGGACATAATCTTATAGTTTTATCTTCATGATTTAATATTATTGACCAATTTTCTGCATGTCTATCGCTTTGAGACGTTATTATATCAAAAACAAACATATTAATCAAGTTATTCATTTCATTCTCAATATCGATATTATAATTGTTTATACTACTATATATTTCTAATATATTCCATATATCATATAGGTTATTGGCTTTTACTATACCGCCTTTCATTTCAAGAAAATCATTATTATAAATATTATTATAACTTTCTAAATATTCATATATTTTATCTATTTCTGCAAAATCAATGTCATTACTATTAAATTTATCTTTTATAATGTCAAAGTTGTTATCATTTATATCATTTACTAAGTATAATAGTTTTTTTCTTAATTCTAATTGTTGTTCTTTTGAAAGGTTAGAAAATTCATTTATGTTTCTTGCATTGTATTTTTCTTTTATTTTTTCATATTCTATCATTGCATCGTTTACTGGTTGTATATATTCTTTGTAGACTTTGTTCATTATTTCTTGACCAGAAATCAATTCTTCATTTGTATTATCCTCTATAAGGCTTTCTGTTATAACGCCAATATTTCCATTATGGATTGCAAGATCATATTTTGCACACTTGATATTTAATTTATTTGCTAATTTAGATGCAATCATTTCTGCGTAATCTTCATATGTAAATTGGTATACATCTTTATACATATATTTATAATTATTAAACCAAAACTTATTAAGCCTAGCTCCTCGTTGTTCTTCTTCATCTTCTACTATATTTCCGTTTTCTATTTCTGTATCTATATCAATTCTTCCGTCTTTTCTAATAAAGTCCATATTCCCTCCACGCTAGATTTTTTTCAATCTTATTTGTTGCTTATTATATATTTTTATCTATATAAGTATAACATAGTTATTAATATAAATACTACAATTTTCATGATTTAAAAACTCCTATTAAAATTAAAAAGTAGTTTAAACTTATTGTTTTAAACTACTTCTTTGTATAACCCTTTTTCTTCTTTTTACCCTTTATTATTCCAAATGCTCCTGCACCAACTAATAGAGCTGATGCTAGATGGATATCCCAAGATGATAGACTTTCACTCTCTATGCCAGTAACAATTGTTTTATTTGTTATATGAGGCTTTGTATAGTCTATTTTTGAATAATCTACATCGATATATCCTGAACTGTTTCCTCCTGCTGATCCAGTTCCTGCTTCACTAGCTTGCTGCATTACTACATCGTCTCTATTCCATGCATATAATTCACTACCGCTTGGTGACTCTACTTGATCATATGATGTAGGAACGCTATATTTTTCACCATAGGCATACCATAGCGAATATTCATTATATAGTGACTCGTCAATTGAATTATGTATTTTATTTGCAATTGATCCACTTGCATAAATTCCTGGAACATATCCTGCTTCGACTATTTTTTTATACCATGTTTCCAATATTATTTTTAAATCACTGTCTTTTATTCCTTCTGTTTTATCTTTTTCCAAGTCAATGTATATTGGGTAATCGACTTGTTTGTATGAGGCTTGCTCTATTGCAAGTGCTGCTTCTTGCTCTACTTGTTTTCTTATGTCATCTTCATTTAGTCTTGAATCAGCAGTATTTATAACATAAATTCCTATTGGAATATTGTTTTGTGCTGCAGATGATGCAAAACTTTCATATTTTGGATCTTTAGTCGTTCCTTCTCCAGCCTTTAAAATTAAATATTGAAACTGTTTAGCCATATCTTCCCAATTTGATACAGTGTTATATGCAGATATGTCAGCACCCCTTAATAATTCTTCACTTTTTTCATATTCAACCTTTTCTGAATCATTTATTGACTTTGCTTTTGCTGTTGTTGATGGGATATATAATTTTTGACCATCAGATAAGTTTTTATCGAAAATTAAATCTCTAATTGAATAGTCTTGTAAGAGAGAGGGAAAATGGCGTATATTATTGTAATATAAAATATCGTCTACACTCATTCCAGTTGTTAATGCAATCTCATCTAAGCTGTCTCCTTTATGATATGTGTAAGTTGCATCTTCTCTAAATCTGTCTTTGTTATTTAAATCTTTATCTTTAATTACTTTTGCTAAATCTAATTCTTCATTTTTTTTGTGTATTTTTTTGTTTTCTACATAATAATTGTAGTTTCCATCATAAGAAATTGTATCGTTTTCTTTTATTACTAAAGCGTCATAGTCGTCTATTCCTAAATTATCTTTCATTAATTTAAGATTTGTATCTTTTCCAGTAACCCCTACAATATATATTATTAGCTGTGCATTTTTCTAAAAATGAAGTTATTAAATTTCTTTTTCTTGAATTATCTAAGCTGCTATTTTGAACAATTTTATCAATATTTAAATATACTGGTAATTCTGTTTCGTAGTCTTTCATTATGTCTTTCAAATATAAAACTTCTTTTAATATTTCACCTTCAGTATCTGCATTTGTTGAAATAATTAAACCATTATCTATATCTTTTTTATCACAATATTTTAACTTATAATTTGTAAGTAATTTAGATACTTTTAAATTTTTGTAACTTCCTACGTCTAAAATAACAAAGTCATTTCCATCAATGTCATATTCAAAGTTTGGTATAACATTTGTGTAGCCGATACTTTCACCTTTTGGTGTTGAAACTTTACTACTTGATATTCCGGATGCTGTAAGTCCAATAACACCTGCCACTGCAATAGGTAACACTCTTGTTAATAACATTTTCTGGTTATTTTTAAGAAAGTCTTTGCATTTTTGACTGAGATTTAAATCTTTAATTTTCATAAAACTTCTCCTTCAACGCTGTCTATACTAGCATCATAGGTTTATAAAGTCAATTTATTTTGCTTATTTTATATATAAGAATTATTTATATCTATTTAAAAAAGTTTCTTTTGCTAAATGGAGATGTAATAAAGCGAATTGTGGCTCTTTTATTTGTTAACCATGCAAATTTTACATTATTCTTTTTATTGTTTATTATTTTGTCAACCATGAAGTTTGCAATTGTTTCTGGATAATCTCCTAAAATATTATAGACTTTTTTAGTTTTTTCATCTAATTCAATGTGTTCTCCATCTCCTAATGATGTATTTATAAAATTAGTAATCATGATGCCTGGAGTTATTTTTCCAATGCAAACATTACATTTTTTATCTTCTACTTCGTGTGCAAGTGATTCTGTAAAATATGTTACTGCTCTTTTTGATGTACCATATAGTGATAAACCTGTTATTGTAGCATCATTACTTCCATGTCCTTCTACGTTATATAATTGACCATGATGTTGTTTAATCATTATAGGAAGTATTTTATTAGAACAAAGAATTGTTCCTTTTAAATCTACATCGATTAGTCTATCAATTGTTTTTACATCTAATTCCCAGATTGGCTTATTTGGTTGATTAACACCAGCATTATTTATCCAAATATCAATTTTACTAGTCTCTTTTAATACTTCATTAATTAGATTTTCTACATCACTTTCTTTAGTTATATCTGCTTTAATCGCTAATACTTTTCCTTTAAACGATAAACTTTCTAGTTCAAATTTAGCTTTTTCTATGCTTTCTTCATTCATATCACAAATTACGACATTATAATTTCTTTGTCTAAATAATTTTAACATTTCGAATCCAAACCCTCTTGCGCTTCCAGTAATAACTACTGTTTCCATATACTCACCTCTATTTTAATTTTAACATAACAAGAAAAGAAAAAGAATAGAATTAATCTATTCTGTAATTGTTAATTTATTAAAGAAACCATTTTTATCATAGTCCATTGACAACTCGTATTCACCATCTTCTGCAAGAGATTTTTTGATTGCTGCTATCTCATCTGGGTCTGATGTTTCTTTATCAAGATATTTTACTGTTATTATGTGTTCTTTTTCAGTTTTATTATTAGTTACAATTTTATCTAAATAACTTTTGATAAAGAAAGTTCGCTTTGTACCATTATATCCTGAAAAAGAACTATTAAACATTTCAACATCAAATTCATCATAATCTGATTTATTTACTATATTTGCCTTATTATTTTTTGTTATTGAACTAGAAATATTATATATAACTGATCCAATTATAGTTGCGGCAACTATAAATATTATTAAATATATTAGAGCCATCGCTGATGCTACTTTTTTAGCAGTTTTTCCAGTTTTGCTATTACTGAATGCTTTTAAATTTTCTTGCATTTGTTCACTTTGTGCTTTTAAAACACCTTTTGTATAATTATATGCTTTACTATATTCATCATCAACTTTGAATGTAGTATTACAATACTTACATGTTGCTTCAGTTTTTCCTTCTTCTAATTCAATTTTCGCACCACAATTTTTACATTTTAATTCTTTTAATTCCATAAAATAACTACTCCTTATTTATAGTTAAATTATAGCATGCTTCAAATAAAATATTCAATAAAAATGATTTAAGGGCTTTTCTATTTAACAACTATTCTTTTTCATATTCTGGTTGCCATGTTGTAAATTGTTTTAGAGCTTCATCTGTTCTTATATAATATCTTTCATTTTTATTTACTTTTTCTATTTCTTTCATTTCATCATCTGTTAATTTAAAATCAAAGATATCAAAATTTTCTCTTACATGATCAACATTTTTTGTTCCAGGAATTACAATGAATCCCATTTGAGTATGCCATCTTAATATTATTTGTGCAGGAGTTTTGTTATATTTATTTGCTAAAGAGGCAAATACTTCTTCATTCATTAAATTAGAATCTCCATGACCTAGCGGATACCAACTCATTAATTTTATATTTTCTTTATCTAAAGTCTTTCTCAATTCATCTTGTGTAAAATAAGGATGAGCTTCTACTTGAATTACTTGTGGTTTAATCTCGCATTTTTCTAATATTTCTTCAATGTACTTTCCTTCAAAGTTAGAAATTCCTATAGCTTTTATTTTTCCTTCTTTGTATGCTTTTTCTAGCATTCTATATCCAACCATATAATTTCCACCTGGTTGATGAATAAATAGTAAGTCAATGTAATCAACGCCAAGACGTTCTAGTGTTTCATCTACTGCATTTTCATTTTCATACTCTGTAATCCATAATTTTGTAGATAAGAAAATTCCTTTTCTGTCAACTCCTGATGCTTTTATACCTCTTCCTACTGCTCTTTCATTTGAATATGCATTTGCTGTGTCTATTAGTCTATATCCCATTTTCAAACCTTCTCTTACAGTTACTTCTGCATCATCTGGTTTAATAAGATATGTTCCTAAACCAAAATTTGGCATTTCAACACCATTATTTAATACTAATTTTTCCATTTAATTTTCCTCCTTAATATATTTACATAGAGAATTTATTATTATTTCTGTTGTCTCATCAATTTTGGTAAGTGGATTATATTTTCCATTTGTCATACACCAATTAAGCATTTCTCCATAATTTACATTAACAATAAAATTTGCCAAAGATAAAACATTAATATTATTTGTTAGTTCATTATTCTTTATACTAGATTCAAGTATTTGACTTATTTTCTCTATATCTGATTTTAATATACTGTTTTCTTGTTCGACAATATTACTTGATATCCAGCTTCTACATACCTCTATTCCTTTAGAAGTAATTCTTTCTTGTAAATTCTTATTATATTCTTTTATTTTAAATTCAATACTTTCTTTTAAAAATTCATCTGCATATTTTTCTTTTGAATCATATATAAGTTCATTTACTATTCCTTCTTTATTTTTAAAATATGTATAGAATGTTCCTTTCGCAACGCATGCGTCTTTTGTAATATCTTCAACACTTGTATTATTAATTCCTTTTTTACTAATTATTTTATTTGCTGATACAATTAATTTTTTTCTTGTTTTTAATGCTTCTTCTTTTCTTGTAGCCATAATAAATCCTCCTACAATTAATAATATACTATTTCGTTGACTATCGGTCAACCAAATATTAAAAAAATAGATAACTTTTGTTACCTATTTTGATTTACTGATTAATGTCTCCTCTTTTTATTAGTTTTTTCACTTCAACATTAGGTTGTTCTTTAGAAGATGGAAGTATTTCATTTTCTAATACTCTTTGAGCCCAATTACCCTTGTGAATATATCTTTTACATAATTTATTTTTTATTAATTCACTCTTACTAAGTTTACTTAACTCATAAAACTCTTGAATACTCATTGCATATACTGCATGTCCGTCAGCTAATGAATTACGTTCTGAATCATCATAGAATTTATCTAATATTACTCTTCCATTTGGATAAACATAGCCTATATATCCATCAAAAGTGTTTTTACCTTTTACTCTAAAGAAAGGATCAGAAGAATCATATAGTCTTTTCTTTTCCATGAATAAATCTAATAGTCTTAATTGATGTTCTCTTTTTTCTTCTTCTGTTTTACCAGGTCTTCTTATTCCTCTTATTCTTCTTATAACATCATCTTCATATGATGAATCTTCTGGTGATAAGAAGTCCCAATTTGCTGATAAATCTTTTAGATATTCTTTCATAAATTGTTGAACTTCTTGAAGATTCATTCCTTTAAAATCCAGATGAGAAAAATCTATATCTCTAAGATTTGGATTATCAACCAACAGTTTTTTATATTCTTCATATAAAGATTTTGGTGTGATACATTTTATTTCATTATTACTATTAATTATCTCTGATATATATATTCCTTTATTTGAACCAATATAAATTGCTAAATCACTATTTAATTTATCTTTGTTTTCTACAAAATAATTTGAAACATAATATAAATAATCTTGTTTTGATTCACTATCTGCTTGCTTTGCTAAATCTAAATATCTATATGCGAAATATAATTCTAACTTATCCTTATCTTTATTATTTAAACCATCTAAATCTATCTTTTGAGATATCATGAAATTTATTATTTTTTCCAAATTGTTAACTAGTTTCGTAATACAACTAACATATTTTTTCTGGAACTCACTAAATTTTAAATTACTATGTTTTTGATAGTATTCTTCAAAACTTTCAATTTTTCCTGTTTTTGAAGCCTTTGATGTTTTATTTAGTTTTCTTCTCATTTGTCTATTAATATTACCAGTTGTAAGATTTTCATTAAAATGATTATTATTTGTACCTATGCAACGCTTATATACTTCATAATCTATTTCTATACTATCTATAAATTTCTTATATAAAAGTGAAAATTCTTGTTCTAAGTCTTTTGGACTATTTAAATTTCTTAAAACATTTATTCTTTCTAGTGATTTTTCTTTCATTATTTTGTTTAAAAAAGCAGGATTATTTACGAAAATACATTTTGTGTTTGAACTAATTTTTCTAACTGCATCATCAATATTTAAATTAAATAATAAACTACTATATAGACCAGATGGTGCAAAACAAAGATATTTTTCTAACATATTTTCATCAATTCTAATTTCCATTGTTTGAAAAAATTCAAAATCAAATGTTCCAATAAACTTTTTTATATGATTCAAATAGTCTTTAAAATATTTGTTTACTATAGAAGCAAAATTCTTTTTATCTACTACTATAGTTGCTAAATCTTTCTGCATTATAATGACACTTGTGCCTATCGGTACTCCCTTGTTTAAACTTTCTTTCATATTCATACATAACCACCCCTTAAAGTGCTACATATTATATCACAAAAAAGAAAAAATAGCAAATATAACTTGCATAGTTGCACATTGCTATTTTTATTAGTTTACATAATTAATATTTTCTTTATCTATTAATGAATATCTTACTAGGCTTTCTGAATCTAGTTCAACTTTATTTATATCAACTGCATTTATTTGATGATTATTATAAGTAGTATAATAATATATTCCTTTTGTAGCATTACAACAAGAACTATAAATTGTTATTTCATATTTATTATCATCTAATTCACAGCAACCTCTTACTTGTTCTACTGAATTTATTATATGAAAAAACTGATTAACACTTTCTTTTTCTCCTTTTAATGATATAGAGTTTGATTTTACAAAAGTTGCTCTTACAAATCTTGATTGTGAAGATAAATCTCCAGGTAGTCCGATTGCTCCCATTCCTCTACTATAAGAATCTAAATTCATATTTTTACTAAATGTATTATCTTTGTTCTTAACAGAAAGATTTCTATAATTGTTTAGTGCAAATAATTGTTTATCAAATGGTGGATTGTTTGTTAATACTCCTGTTGGGTTATCATATATTCTTATTTCTTCTTTTACTGACTCAACTACTATAGAAGTATCTTTATCTGAAATTATCCAATGAAGTTGTGCTGCAGGAAATTGTTTTGAAAAAGTCTCATCTGTAATATTTGTTTTTTTAACTAAGTCTTTTGCTTCTTCTACACTGCTACACACACTAAGAATCCATGGAATAAATTCAAACTGAGCAATGTTTTCTTTATTATCTACCTTATCGTGATAAAATGCATTTCCTACAAAATTAAGTCCTGCGATACAAAGCCCTTTTTCATTTGCTGCTTCATAATATAAAGGATAATCATTAGAAACGTGAGCCATTCCAATCATTGCATAATGATTTCTAAGTTCTTTTCCATTTTTAAAATTAAATTTATAATTTCTTGGAGTTATTGTAATTTCTTCTCCATAAGAAAATTCATAATCTAGAGTACGTCCAAAATATAAATCTTCTGTTTTATATGTTATAGCTGTACACATATTATTCCTCCTATCATTTTTAACATATGGTATTATATCACATTTTTTAAATAATATAAAAATGTCAGTATAAATTACTGATTATTCATCTTTAAAGTTTTCTTCAAATTTTATAAGTTTCTTTTCACGACCATTATCTATATTATTTTCAGGATTAACAAGTCTTATTCCATTATTTTGAAAGTCATTAAAAGTAAGAGATATTAGCGAAGTGGTTCCAACATCAAATAGTAAGCCATCTACATTATATTGAATTGCTTGAAAGAGGTCACTTGATAGCCATAAATCTATAGTTGTCCCTTGATAGGTAAATTTGTATCATCCAAATCTATTGTATTCTGGAACAATTTTAAATTTTTCAAAAACTTCTAGAATCCATTTTTTATCATGTCCTAGAACTACAAAGTCTAAATCTTTTGGTTTTTTAGCAAGTATTAAATCTCTTATTGCGCCACCTACTAGATAAGTTTTTGAAAGCATTGATATTACTTTTGCTGGATAAAAGTGTTTGTTTATATAATTTTCTAATCTCGCTTCTAAATTTAAATCATCAGAAAATTCATCCTCTTTATCATTATATTTTATAGCTATATTCATGTAGTTTTCTTCCTTTACTTAATTTATAAGTGAATTATAACATATTTTTTTATTAAAAATAAAAACTACTTTTTAAAGTAGTCATTAATATAAATATTTTTTTATTTTATAACTGAAATGAATCAAATCTTCTTTTTATTTTGAATTTGGTTTTAAAGGTCCATAGAAATAAGAAGATGTTGCTCCACCATCAATTAAAAAGTCTGATCCTGTTATGAATTCTGCTTTATCACTCATTAAAAGTTCTGCAACATTTGCTACTTCATCTGCTGTTCCTGGTCTACCTGCAGGACATTTTGCAAACATATTTTTGTAAAAATCTCCACGAGGTCCATTAAATTCATCTATTGCAAGTGGTGTTACAATAATTCCTGGAGAAATTGAATTAATTCTTGCTTTTCTTTCTCCCCATTTAACTGCTTCGTACATCACTCTTTTTTCATTACATCTTTTTGCTAGTTGGTATGCATGCAAAGTATTTTCTATATTTTCTGACTGTAAAATATCTAAATTTAATAATTCTTCTGTTGGAGTTGTTGCAAGTTGTTCATCTTCACTTGGAGTTAATTGTTTCATTCTATGACCAGATTGGCTAGAAATTGTAATACCACATCCTCCTTCTTTTATTACTTTTCCAACTTCTTCAAGTAAAACAGCAGTTCCATATAAATCAACTTTTAATATTGCCTCAATTGGTGCTTGAGATGGTGATACTCCTGCAGCATTAATTAAGTATGCTATTTCTCCATAATCTTGACCTTTCTTAATAAACTCTAGAATGGATTTACGAGATGAAATATCACATATAACTGGCTCTACATCAAATCCTGCTTCATTCATTATTTTTGCAATTGTTTCTACATTTTCTTTTTTCTTATCTCCTATAATAATTTTCTTACCATAACCAATTCTACGAGCAATGGCCATTCCTATTTGACCTGCCCCTGCTAGTAAAATAACATCTTTTTTCATTTATAATTCCTTCTTTCTTGTTTAATATGATTATATAGTTATCTATTTTTTCAATCAATCTGAATTAATAAACGAAATTGATAAGAAAAACTTATCAAAAAAGTAGTACTTTGATACTACTTAAAATTCTTTACTTAAAATATTAGCAAATTCTTCTATAAACTGATTATCATTCGATTTTTTCCAAAAAGCATAGTAATTTCTATTCATTTGAGTATTTTTATTATACAGTGGAATTATCTTTAGACCATTATCTTCCTCTTCTTTCAAGGTTTTCTCAATTGGAAGAAAGCCTTTATTACTTGCTACTAGTAAATTTGCTTCTTCTAGGTTTCTTGCAAAAATAAAGTCTGTTTTAAATCCTAATATATCACGATAAAACTTCATTTCTGTCTCTTCCTCATCCTTTGATGATATAATAATACACGTCTTATCTTTTAATTCATCTAATGTTATTATTTCTTTATTTGCAAATTTACTGTATTCAGGTACTTTTATAAAAAAGTATAATGTGCATATTAGATAATTAACAAAATCATTGGAAAAAGTTCTTCTTTGATCTGTTATTTTCATATCTAATTCATCATTGAATAATTTATCACTTAATTCAAAATGAGTACCACTTTGAATATCTATATCAACTTCAGGTAATTTACTTACAAATTTTAAAATTGCATTTTGAAGTTCGTTCCCATTATAACTTTTTAAATATCCAATTTTAATAGAATACTTTTCTGTTTTAGAAATCATTTTAGCATTCTTTTCTATTTCTTCTATCTCTTTTAATATTTTTTTCCATTTATAATACAAATATTTTCCAACAGGAGTTAATTCAAATTTACGACTTTCTCTTATTAATAGTTTGTATCCTAAATTTGATTCTAGAGTTTGAAGCTGCTGTGATATAGCTGATTGTGATATATAACAATTTTCTGCAGCCTCCCTAAAGTTTCCACATTCAACTATTTCTATAAAGTATTTTATTTGTTTTAAATCCATACAATTACTCCTTTTTCAAATAAGTTTATTAAATTATAAATAACCCTAAAAGCATAATTATTGGAAGAAGTATTAATAATATTTTTAATAAATTTGTAAAGATATTTTTATTTAACTTTTTATCTAATAAAACAATTATACTTACTAATAGTATTCCAACTAATCCACCCAAAGTATTCATAATAATATCAGTTATATCTGATACTCCTACGTGAAGTATATATTGAGTTATTTCATAAATTAGTGATGTTCCAATAATTATTAGGATATTTCTTAATTTTTTATCTTTAAAAATATATTTTAAGTACATTCCAGATGGTACAAATAATATTAGATTTATTATAGTTTCTTTTAGCCCATTTACTATATTATTTGCTTTAAATGGGATTAGATTAATCGATCTTATATATTTTAAGTCATTGATATTTAATCTAAATTTAAAAACAATAATCCATGTTAATAATACTATGTATAGTATAAATGATATTTTTATTAATAAGTCTTTTCTATTTGTTTTATTTTTTTCTATTTTATTTTCTTTCATTTTATTCCTCAACTTTTTATTTATTTTCTCTATTATAAAATATAAAAGTTAAAAAGAATAGTATTTGTATATTCTTAAATTATAATTATGTAAAATATATATAATTTAACGTAAAAGACAGATTATTTCTAATCTGCCTTTATGTATACTTTAATTTATGCATATTCATACTTTTTCTTATTTTTTATAAAGCAAGTTACACTTATAATTAGTGATAATAGTTCTGCAATTAAAACAGATAGCCAAATTCCATTTATTCCAATTATTTTTGGTAATACTAATATAACTATTACTTGGAATACTAGTGTTCTTGCGAATGAAATAAGGGCTGATACAAAACCATTATTAAGAGCTGTGAAGAAAGATGATGCATAGATATTAAACCAACTTACAATATATGATAATGAATATAATCTTAAAGCATTGATTGTTAAGTTTAATAAGTCTTTATCGTAACCTACAAATATACTTGCGAGTGGTTTTGCAAATATTTCTGCTAAGAGTGTCATTACTACAGCAATTATTCCTAAAAGTCTTACGCTTTTCTTTAATAGATTTTTTAATTCATCTTTATTTCCTGCTCCATAGTGATAGCTTGTTATTGGAGCTGATCCTACTGAATATCCAACATAAGTTCCTACAAATAGGAATCCTACGTACATTATTATTCCATATGCTGATACTCCATTTGCTCCTACCATGCTCATAAGTTGCATATTAAATAAAATATTTACAAGTGACATTGATAAGTTTGTTACCATTTCGCTTGATCCATTAGCGCATGTTTGTAGTATTGGAGATAGTTCAAACTTTGTTTTTCCTATTTTTAGAGGAGATTTATTTTTTCTAATAAAATAAATCATTGGAATTAACGCTCCAACAAACTGACTTGTAATAGTTGCGAGTGCTGCTCCTGCTACTCCAAATTTTAAAACGTAGATAAATAAAAAGTCTAAAATCATATTAGTTAGTCCAGCAATTATTGAAATAATTAAACCGAATGTTGGTTTTTCTGCTGCTACTAAGAATGATTGAAAACTATTTTGTAAAATAAATGCTGTCATTCCAATTAATAATATTCTTCCGTATGTAAGACAGTTTGGTAACATATCAGGTGTTGCTTTTAATAATATTGCGATTGGTTTTAAAAATATAAGACCAATGATTGTAAAAATTATACCTAAAATAATTTCTAAATATATAAGCATTGAAAAATATCTGTTGGCTTTTTCTTTTTCTCCTTCACCTAACGTTTTGGATATCATGGCACTTCCACCTGTTCCAAACATGAATCCAATTGTACCAATAATCATCATAACAGGCATTATTAAGTTTACTGATGCAAAAGCATTTCCTTTTACAACATTTGAAATAAATAATCCATCTACTACTCCATAAATTGATGTAAAAATCATCATTATTATTGTTGGTAAAGTAAACTTAATTAATTTTTTTGAAGTAAAATGTTCTGAAAGACTAATCATTTTTATGACCTCCAAACCATGATTCAACATAATCTTTTAATGGTTCGATTATATTTTTAATTTTTAAATTTGAAGTGTTTATACATAAATCGTAATTTTCTTTATTACCCCAATCTGTACCAGAAATAAAAGCATTAAATGTTTTTCTATTTTTGTCTACATCTTTTATTTTATTTATTAATTCTTTTTCTGTTAATTCTTCATCAATTGGTGCTTTTTCTCTACATCTTTTTACTTTACTTTCCATACTTGCATAGACAAATATATTCATATGATTGTATTCTTTTAGAATTGTATTGGCACCGCGACCAACTATAACAGCATTTCCCTTTTCTGCAATTTGTTTTAATATTTTATTTTGTTTTATTAAAATATCAGTTTGATTTTTTTGAAGTAGATAACTTGCTGTAAATGTCTTTCCAAATTGAAATGGAAATGGGTATATACCTTTTTCTGAGATATTTTCTATATATTCTTCTGACATTCCAGTTTCTTTAACTAGTAAATTTATTATTTCAGAATCATAGTATGCATATCCTAATTTTTCTGCTAATCTTTTACCTACTTCTTTTCCACCTGATCCAAATTCTCTACTTATTGTAATAATTTTATTCATAATAACATCTCCCATCTAAACAAATAAAAACCCGGCTATTTAAATAATAACCGAGCTCACTCGACATCTTGAATTCGACTCATGTTTTTTATAAAAAACGATACTACGGTATCGAGTCCTCCGATGACACAATTTAATTTTTTTCTAAAATAGATTTTATTATATCTTTTAGGTAATTGTCAACGAGTTTTTTAATTTTTCTTGTTTTCATTTTTATATTTATTGCCATATGAACGCATTAAATCAATTATAGGTTTTAAGTCGTTTCCTTTATCAGTCATTGAATATTCAACATGTGGCGGAACTTCTGGATATACTTTTCTATTTATTATTCCATCACTTTCTAGTTCTCTTAAATTTTCAGTAAGCACTTTGGCACTTATTCCTTTAATAGATCTTGTAAGTTCATTATATCTTTTTGTTCCATCAAGTAAATCTCTTAATATAAGAAATTTCCATTTATTGGCGATTAATGATGCTGTGTATTCAACTGGACAATCTGTATAAAGTTTTCTCATTATATCACTTCCTGCATTTATTATAGCATCTTATGACATAAATACACTAAATTTTTAATTAATCAATTATTGCATCATTTTCAGTATATTCAGTCAATGAATTTTCTTTTACTTGGATGCAAATATATGAAATACCAGAATTTTCTTTTGCAAATAATTGTCTTTTTCCATTTGGTGATACTTTAATTGCATCTCCTTTTTTTAATTCAATTGTTTCTTCATCAATTTTAAATGTTCCACTACCTTCTGTAATAATATAAATTTCTTCATTTTCCTTATGTGAATGTACGAATGGAACACTTGCTCCTGCAGGTAAGTTATTAATACTTACTTCTGCTCCTGTTAAACCTAACTTTTCATGTAATTCTGTTCTTGCTCCTTCAGTATGTTCTAATTTATAATTTTTCATAATTATTTCTCCTTTCTTTTTACAAATTCATCTTATAACATTGCAAATAAAAAAGTAAGTATGCACTTTTTAGTTAGATACTTACCTTTTTGTAAGATTTTTGGAATACCAAGCAATTTTATGTATTATTTTTTTTAATATATTTCCATTATATTGACTTACAACACTCAATGATAATGTTTACTATGTCATCTATTTTATCTTTACTTAATAATTCATTTACAGATATTTTTAATTCTTTGCATAAGTCAAGCATTATAGATGGGTCTGACATTTAATTTAAGTATAGAGCAATAAAAAAAATCTACATACTATTGGTTGAGTTTGTGCTTTATAAAGAAAAAAGATAATAAATTTTTATTATTACCCTTTTATAATTTTATATTTTAAATACAAAGAAAATAAAACCGATTGCTCCTACTACCATAAATATGATTCCTACTAAAGCAATTTTCTTTCTTTTATCGATTTCTTTTTGTTCTTTTGCTGTAATATTTTTTATAGGATATTTTCTTCTGTGTAAAAGATAGAAAATTAGTCCTTCTGATTGCTGAGTACCTGATGCAAGTAAGCCCATTAATCTAGGATGTTTTATTTCTCTAGACTTTGCATCAATAACAGTAATTTTATAAATTTGATATATTATAGAAACTATTCCTATAAAGTATATTGCTATAAAAATAGCTAATAAAATATGATTCATTTTTCCTCCTATAATTTCTTTATAATTTGATAAAACAAATAAGAAAAACTTATAATAGATACAGTAAATACAATTATTATAATTGTCGTACTCTCATTTAAAGTTAGTCCTATTATTATGAATAAAATAATTATTACAATATTCAATAGTATTGCATAAATTAAATGTTTATTACTTTTGACAACATCTGTACTATCCTTTAAATACTTTAGTACTTTATCATCATAATTTAATAAATCATCTAATGAAATATTAAAATATTTACTTATTCTTACTAAAGCATCTATATCAGGATAAAATTTACCATTTTCCCAATTTGATATTGTTTGTCTAGTAACATTAATTTCTTCTGCTAATTGTTCTTGTGAAAGTTTTTTATTTTTTCTTAGTTCAATTAGTTTTTTGCCTAAATCCATAGTTTTTTCTCCTTTCACAAAAAATATAACTTTTATTATAATTTTTTACTATCAAATATATTTTACATTTTAAAATTATAGGATTAATTTTATTTATTTTCTAATTATTTGTACAGTATTATTATACTTCTTTTAATTGTTTTTTAAAAATTATTCTAAATATATTTCTTACTAATGGTCCTACTAAAAATATTTGTAGTGGATAAGCCATTATAAAGTTCTTACAATATAGTACTATGTAATTACATATGATATTACTATTTATTAAGTTTCTTGCGAATAAGGCATATACACTCATTAAAGAAACCATTACTAGTACAGTAAATGTTTGAATTGATAAAATAATAAACATTTTATTATCTTCTTTAAGATTTACTATTCTAAAAGCTAACTTTTTAGCAATTGGGCTTGCAACGAAATATGCAAGTAGAAAAACAATAAGTCCTTCTAATGGGAATTCTTTTAAAGCTATTAGAAATGTTTTATTTACCAATCCATCAGATGAATTTGTTGCTACACTATAGACAATCATACTATAAGCCATTAAAACAGCAGTCATTAAAGTAAATATAAAATTCTGAGTCTTTGTTTTTGGCATAATACCTCCTCCTTTCTTACAAAAGTCTTAGGTATTTTTTTAAAAATAAAAAAATACCATCCAGTCGCAGACATAGACTAGACAGCATTTAATGTCTCTAATATTGTATTACATTTTTTTATCTTTTTCAATTGTTATATTTTTTATCTTTTAAATACTTTCATAATGATTTGTACTTGCCATTATTATCTATTTCTTTTAGCAACTGTCACTCCAATTATTGCTGTTATAACAATAACTATTAATGGAGCCACTTTAAAATATATCCATTCAAATGAATGCCATATAGTTCCAATAACTGACCATTCTGGTTTACTATAATCCCAGTTTTGATATGGACTACCTAATGCTGCTAGTAAGATAAATAATAAAATCAAACAAATATCAGCTATTATTAAAGTATTAACAAATATCTTTCTTTTTTGTTTTTGGTTTTTAGATAGTTGTTCATTAATAACTTCTAGCTTCTCAGATATTACTTTTAAATCACTTTTTTCTTTTTCAGCAATGTTTTCTCCAAGAATTGTACTAACTGGTGTATCGAATATCTCCGATATAGATATTAACATTTCTGCATCTGGAACAGATAACCCTTGTTCCCATTTTGATACTGTTTGTCTTACAACATTTAATTTAACACTTAATTCTTCTTGAGAAAGTCCTTTATTTTTCCTTAATGTTTTTAAATTATCTTTTAACATTTAAAATTCTCCTTTCGTTAAATAAATTGTATGACAAATACTATGTTGCTACAAGCAATGCATTTTAACATATCTATTAAAGAAAAGTATATATAATCTTTAAACTAATTTAGATTAATATTTATTTAAATGATTACTAAATTGGAAGGTATATTACAATACTACTAATAATAAACGCTAATACTATAGACGTTAATAAACTATAAAGAGTGTTTTTTTGATTCACATATAAAACTGCAATTGTTCCTATAAATATTAATAAATCAACAATACTTTTAAAATCAAAATACCACATTCCTATACTAAATGATGATATAAACATTACACAAAGTATTAAACTACTAATTAACATCGATATTTTACTTTTACCCTTAGCGTACCAACATATGTAGGCAAGTAATGGAGAAATCAGAGTAACACTATACCATATCAGCATATATTTCATTGGATTAAAACCGCTAAATAATATGGTATATAAATGGTAACTAACAGTCATTCCTATAAAAAATAATAATACATTTATACTTGCTCTTTGTGGTGTTTTACTAAATACTGATATTGTTACAGCAATAAATATCCATATTCCAAACATTGAAAATATATTACTGAGATTCAATATTCCTAATATATTTTGCCACCATACTGAATCATTGATACTTAAATTATCTAGCCATTTTGAGAATATTCCTAATATCACTCCAAATAGAAATATCAAAAATGTACTTAATATTTTATTTTTAGTTTTGATGCTTTTATTAGGGAGTCTTACTTTGTTCAATTTTTCTTTCATTACTTTTCTCCTTCAAAAATTACTAATTTTCTAACTAATTACTAAATTTTGTAATTTATGATTTACTTTTTATCAAATTTTCCAAAACCATTTACATTTTTAGGCGGAACTAGTACAGCATGAGTAACTATTCCAATTATCAATCCAACAATTAAACACAAGACAGCACCTATCACCTTTATAACTGTATAACTACTACTATTTATAGAACACACAATTAAGATTATTCCCAATAAAATAAAGAAAGCCGTCATTAATAAGCATTTAATGCCAAAATTTCTATTTTTTCGTTTGGATTCTTCACTGAACATTGGTTTTATTAATTGTTCTGAAACCAATTCATTTATTTTTTCTTCTTTTTCACTAAATTGATATATCTTATTGTTCATAATAATTTTCCTCCTTACCAAATTACTATTTTCCTAACTAATTACTAAATTGTAATTTATTTTAATTATTCCACTCATATTCTGAAGCCAGTCCTTCTGGTATTTTAGTAGTATTTTTTTCTTTATATAGCATACTTTCTCCCATAGAGTACGATATTAGCCACTCATCTTGCGAATAATCTTTAAATTTATAAACTTTTTCTGTTTCATTACCTTTTATATATCCTAAATACTTTCCTCTATTAGTCGAACTTATTGCACTATATGGTACATATTCATTTCCGTTATATACTATATAAGCATAGTTATTTGATACTTTTTGTTCAAAAATTATTGACTCTGTTTTATATTTACAACAAATAAATATTCCTGTTACAACTACAATTATGGCAATGAAAATACTTATAATTGTTTTTTTGTTCATATATAAATCCTCCAGATAAATTACTATTTTCCTAACTAATTACTAAATTGTAATTTTTTGTTTACTTTTTAATTGGTAATCCTTTGCAAGTTTCAATTACAATTTTCTTTAATAATTCTTTATTATATACATCATCAATTAAATACATTGGTTTTGCACTTTCATAAGGAATTTGCTCATTCATATTATACTTTTTATTTGTATCAACTATTTTAACAAGTAATCTATTATCATAAATTCCACCAAATAAAACATTATTACAATACAATAAAAATTCTCCCATCATTGCTTTACAAGTTATATTATTTAATAAATCTAATTGCTCTAATATAAATTCTTTATATTCTTTTGATGTTGCTATAATTCATCACTCCTATATCTTTCTGATTGGATGTCTTATGACTGTTTTTAATTTATTAACCTCACATTTTCTTGGATCACTTAAATATATTTCATGATGGTATCTCTCATCAGTTATATCTAATTCATAACCATTTTCTTTCATATATTCGTGCATTAAATTAACTGTTTCTGGTTCATCATCATAAGAACCCAAATGCATACATTGAACACATAGACCTTCATCATAAGTTAAAAACTCAACTCTTGAAAA
>CAKOZD010000020.1:2500-23167 GCA_934131175.1 uncultured Bacilli bacterium
AAAAGGAATAATACTTGCTATTGCATGAGGATTTTTTATTATAACAACACCTAAAACAACACTTACAATTCCATATACTATATCTAACTCATTTCTAGAATTATTATTAATGTTTTTTACATACTTTAAGCCGGCAACTACACCTAATACAATAATTATTGCTCCTATAATATACGAAATTGAAACTATTGTTGCTTCTGATTCGAAAATTAGTAAAAGACCTAAAACAACTAGCATAATGGAATTAAGTAATGATGATTTAAACATTTTCTTCATTAAATTGCTCACTTTATTTCCTCCTTTATCATAACAAAATTATAACATAATATTTTTAATACTACTATTGTTTTTTACTATGATTTATATACTAGGAAAAGTAATAACAATTTAGGGTCTTTTCCATTTACAATAATTTCATATATTAAATCAATTATAGGAATTGTGACTTTTCTATTTTTCAAAACTTGATATATTGATTCTAAAGTGTAAAATCCTTCTACAGTTGTATTTTTCAAGTAAGTATCAATTTCTTCTTTATTAGGCTTTTCTCCAATTAATTTTCCAAAACTATAGTTTCTACTTTTAGTTGAAGTACAAGTAAGTAATAAATCACCTATGCCTGCAAATGATGTAACAGTTCTCTTATCACAATCAAAGGCATCTAAAATATTTTCCATGTCATGTACTGCTTCAGTTAGTAGCATAGCTTTTGTTGATTCGTTTGCTTTTAAGCCTTCTAACATACCAGCTGCTAAGGCAATAACATTTTTTATAGATCCGCAAATCTCAACTCCAATTACATCTGTTGTATCTCTTAGCTTAATATAATTATTTTGTAGTGCTTGTCTTGTTAACAATATTGTTTCTGGAGTTTTGCTTGCAACCGTTAACCCTGCTGGCATACCAGTAGTCAAATCAACTGCAAATGATGGCCCACTTATAACTGCAACATTTTTAGTATTTAGTTTTTGTTCTACAATTTCATTTATAAACAATCCTGTTCCTTGCTCAATTCCCTTTGTAGCTATCAAAATATGATTATCCTTTATATATGGTTCTAATTCTTCACATAAAGATGTTACAAATGCCGCTGGAATTGCAATTATCAATAAATCCTTATCTTTAACAGTTTCTTCAATATCTGAAGTGATTTTTACTTTTTCATCGATTTTATAATTTGGAAGTTTTTCTTTGTTACATCTTGTTGTTAATAATTCTTCTTTCTCTTTTTCTATTTTTGTCCACATAGTAACATCATGATTATTATGTGATAATATACTACATAAGGCAATTCCGTATGCCCCTGTTCCAAATAATCCTATTTTCATTTCATTCTCCTATTCAATTATTATATTACTTGATGTTGGTATGATTTGAATAAACGTATTCCCATCATTCAATTCAATTTCTTCACCATTTTTATATGTATATTTAGTTTTAGCACTTCTAGAAGATTTTGTCCAGTTTATAGGTACTGCGTAACCATCTGTTACAAAATATCCTTCTCCTGTTCCAGTTGTTGTTAAATCTTGTCTTCCATAGCTATCAATTGAGTGATTATATACTTTTTCAATTATAATATTTTTATAATGTAAGGTTTCTCCAGTCTCTTTGTCATTGTGACTTGCTCCATTCATAAAACGCAAATAATATTTATTAGTACTATCATACTTATAACTTCTTATTTGACTGTTTGAATAATTCATAGATATATTGTTTGCACTTAATACATAACTATTGTTTTCTGACTCATTTTCTTGATATGAATTATTTTTGAATTTCTCACTTAAATTTATTTCTTCTGGATTATAATTAAAGTTTTTCCAATTATTAGTTGTCAATTTATAATTTTTTTCTGAGGCTGAAGCCGTTATCTTACTAATCGATGTAAAAACGTTATGAGGTGCCTGAATTGTTTTATCTCTCCAAAATGGAGTTTCATCTATTAAACCATTAATATTGTTAACTTTTAATGCAGAAATATCTGATTGTGCATATGTGCTCCAACCATAATGAGTATATATTGCATCATTTTCTAATGCGTAGTCTAAAAAATAATGCCTTGAACTTCGTACTGGTCCTATAGTAGATACATTCTTATCTTTAAATATTGCCATTATTCTAGTTAGTCCACCTTCTACAATTATTTCATAATTTAAATATGAATCTTGTAGTCCGATATGATTATTATTACCTACATTATTATCAATCATAACTGCTATAGGTCTCTCATTACTATTTTCGTCAAAAATTGTTAAATTTTTTGTTTCTTCTTTTTCTTCGGGTATTTTAACAACTGGTGTCTGTGTATTACTATTTAAATAGAAATACATAGTTATAGAAGTTGCTAGAAAAATAAAGAGTATGGTTAATATTAAAATTAATAATTTTCTTTTATTTGCCGACTTTTTATTTTTTCTTTTTTTAGGTTTTCCATATTTTTTAGATGTATTTCCTTTATTATTTTTTGGATTGTATTCTACCTCAAAATTCATTTTAATACCTCCAACATTATTTTATCATTAAATTATTTCAAATTATATAATTAATTTATCATTTTATATGTTAAATATTGTTAAGTTTATATTTATATTTTTGACTTTAATTTATGTTTTATATATACTTAAGATGTGAGGTGATAGCTTGAATAGCGATTTTGAATTCGATTCATCAACTATTGATAATCAAAATATAACATGCTCTATTGAGAAACTAAATGAAAATAATATTATAATAAATGATAGTGATTGTAGTGATGCATTTATTGAAAAAATAAGTAGCGAATTAGAAGAAAAAGGCTTACAATTCAGAAAAACTAAAAATTGTGAAGACGTTAACTATGATGGTACTATTGTTATAACACTTGATCAACAATATGCTTCTGGTTCTGATACTGTTATTTTTGCTCCATTTAATAATACAAGATTAGGTAATTCTGATGCTCTTGCATTAGGTATGGAGGCAGCTTTTAAGAAACATGGTTTTCCTGTTAAAGGAATCCTTTGTAGCCAAGTTGGTTATGTTCAAGATGAAAATGGAAATGTTTCCAATACAAAGCCTACTGATACAGAAAATGCTATAGATGAAAATAATGATGCAAGTTTTGTAACAATTTCTTTTGGTACAGTTAACGCAGATGCTAGCGTCGTTGCAAATTGTATTATAGAAGGACTAGCTAGACAACAACATTTCGTAGAAAATTATGATTCTGGAAATGATTTGATTTATTGTGCCAATTCTGATAATAAAATTGAAGTTGTTGCTAACTATTTTGATAGTGATATTTCTGAACTTAAAAACTTCAACAATATTAAAAATAATACTTTTGTTGAATCTCAACCAATAATTAATCCTAAGGTCGGAAAAATTGATTCATTTAATGAAAAAGCAACTTTTAAAGTAAATCATTCCATCGGAAAAAGTTACTAAAATGTTATTTAATTATTGAAACACTAATTTCTTTGTGTTATAATCGATTTGTTCAGTTCTTGAACATATTCGATTTAGGGGATTAGTTAAATGGTATAATAATGGTCTCCAAAACCACTGTTGGGAGTTCGATTCTCTCATCCCCTGCCATTTAGAATTTTAAAGCAACTTATATAGTTGCTTTTTTATTTTTTTAATGTCTTTTCTTTTTCCGAAAATAATATGTCATCAAGATAATTCAAATTATTCATATCTAAAACTTGATATATTTTTTCAAGTTCTTCACTATTATTAATAATACTTTTTAATTTTTCTTTTACTTCAGTGAGTGAATCGTTAGATGCAATTGTCTCTAAATCTACTCCATAATAGAATGATAAACAAACTATTGCCAACTTTATATTATCTGTAATTGGCGTTGCTACTTTAGATGACATAGAATTTTTATTTTCTTTTAAAAGATAGCACTCTCTGAACTTAAATTCATCACCTTTTAATCTTATTTCGTCTAAATCTATTGTATAGCCTTTCCCATCAACATATAAAAAATTATCCATATGTATATCACCAATGCAAATATCAAAAGAGTGCAATTGCTTTAATGTTGTATACACATCCTTTATAGCAGATATCTTGTTTTCTTTAGAGATTTTCTCATACATTGCTTGTCTGAAAGTTAGTGAATTTGAAATATATTCCATAGCATATCCATTAAATTCTCTTCTTTTTTTTATTATTTTTAATATTTTAGGAATATGATATAATTTTAAATTTTTTAACAATCTTATATTTCTTTCTTTTTCATCTATAAAATATGGAAATTCATCATATAACTTGTATAAAGCATTTTTATACTTATATAATGTCCCTCCATTATTGTGAACTTGACTTGTATTTAATTTATAATTTTCTAAATCCATAATATCTTCCTTTAAATAAAAGTTTATGGAAAATATTATCACAGAAATTTATAAATTTAAATATGCAATTATTATACATTGTGTTTAATATTTTACAATTAAAAAGACTTTTGTTTTTTATCAATAGAAAAATAGTTATTGCATATAACTCAATAACTATTTTCTTTTCCGTGGTAAATTATTTTATTAGACGTCTATATCAACGCCGTTCATGTTGTCATAAATATTTGCAGCATCACCATAGAATTTAAAAACATTTCCATATCCTACAGTTGATATATTAAATTGTTGACTTACTGCTAGTGTTGTATTTTTCATAGCATGCTGATAACTTGCATATATTTTTCCGCCTTTATTTGTCGTAAAAGTTTGGAATATACCAATATTTGAGCCTGACGGTAAAAGTATTGATGCACCATGTCCATTTGTTTGTCTTTTTGTACTTGTTGCAAATACATTTTTAGTGTTGCTTGCAGCTTGAGTAGATATAGAACCAATAGTAGATACATTATATAAATAAGCTCCTATAACGTCATAACTTCTAATAGTCGGATTATTAATCCAATTTGCACTAATAGCAACTGCACAAGTAGTTGTACATGATGCAGCAATTCTAATACTTTTATTTGCAGAACTATGGAATGTTCCTCTGGCGTTTGACTTAGTTTCTTCAGTATATGTATTAACTTTTATATTTCCATCAAAATAATTACCATTTTTGTATATATCATATACATCTTGTGATATTATTTTTGGATAATTATCATTATACATTTGTCTAAAAAAATTATATTCTTTTTCAGTCATTGATACACCATTTTCATTAGTAAAATATATTTCTTCAGCATTTACTAAATTTTTTCCATGGAAAAATGTTATAGCAATTAACAATAATATAACTACTGCTTTTCTTTTTGACATAATCGTTTCCTCCTTTCACTAAAAATATAAATGTATAATTTTAAAATGTCACGCAAGTATTACTTGCTTTTTTATTTTTCTAAATAATTTGTCATTATTTTTATAAGTTTTCTATATTCATTTTCTTTATCTTTATTAAAAAAATCTTCTCTTAAATATTTATGCATTATTTCTTTTTCTTCTTTATACTTTCTATATTCTATATACGTATTGTCCACTAATGAAATATACCAAATTTCTTCCATGTTTGTTGATTTTGTAATACATTTAACTATTAAAATTTTGTCATTTAATTCAAAATTAATTTTTTCACTATTATCTTCCTTTTTATAATTGTTGTTATCTTTATAAATAGAAGAGTCTAGTATTTTGTTCTTAAATTCACTTAATACAGAAATATTATTTTCCGATGATGAAGAGTTAAATTTATCTAAATATATAATTTTATTATTAGAAAAATCATTAGTTACTTTTAAAGTTAGTCTTTCTTTTTTATCTTTATTATATTCTATTTCTAAATAAAGATTATTTAAAATATATTTAACTTTATCTTTTGAAAAATAATCATCATACCCATAATTTTCAGTTATTAAAATATCCGTTGAAGTATCTTCATAAATTTTTACTTTTTTATTATCTTTAACATAATATAATTTTACATTTTCAATATCATTATCAATATAACTTTGAAGTTTTCCAAGTCTTATATAAGATTTTTGACGTGTATTAATTATTATTCCGTTGTTTGTAAAAAAGTTTTTACTGCTTCCTTCTACTTTATATACTTTTATAGTGTTATATGATGAAACAAAATAATAGATTAAAAAAGAAATAATTAAAACTAAAATTGTAGATACTGAAATTTTGACAAGTTTCCTAATATTTATGGCTTTTTTGTTATATTCATCAATAATCTTTAAAGTTGTTTCTTCTAAATCTTTCTTTGTTTCACGAGTTACTTTTTCACCTTTTAATATTTCATTTACTGAAACACCAAAGAAATCACTTAATAAACATAAAATTGAAGAATCAGGTATTGCTTTTCCTCTTTCCCATAAACTTACTGCTTGTCTTGAAACGAAGACTGTATTAGCCAAGTCCTGCTGTTTCATATTCTTTTCTAATCTTAAACTTCTTATGAATTTACCAATCTTCTCTTTATCCATAATATCACTTACCACCTAAATAACCATAAGAGAATATTATCATAATTGTTATTAATAAATTGTTTGAAAATTAAAGTAAATATCGTATTACCCCTAGTTTATGAATAAGTTTTTTTCTAACTGGAATAATAAAAACTAGGTGGAATACATGTTAGTTAGAAATTTAAGAGAAAGTCGTGAGGAATTAGATTTAAAACAAAAAGATATTGCAACTATATTAAATGTGCATTTTTCTACAGTTTCTGGTTGGGAAACAGGAAAAGATACAATACCAATTAAACGATTAATCAAGTATGCAAATCTTTATAATTATAGTTTGGATTATTTGTTTGGACTAACCTATAGAAACATTGAATATTGTCAAATAACTATTAATAAAAAAAATGTAGTCAATAATTTGAAAACACTTAGAAAAAATAATAAATATACTCAAAAAGAATTAGCAAAGAAATTGAATACTACTCAGTCAACTATTTCAAATTGGGAGAATGGAGTTAACTTAATTTCTACAACATTTATTTGTTCACTTCTAACAATATATAAAGATTTCTCTATTGATAAATTATTCAATAGAGAAAGATATCAGTTTAATAGCAAAAATTAATTGCTATTTTTTTTATAAATATTTTTAAATTGATAATACTATTAATAAGACTTAGTTATTATGGTGATTTTATGGATTTAAAAGAAAAATTGATTATCCTTTCCGATGCGGCTAAATATGATGCATCTTGTTCATCCTCTGGAAGTAGGAGGGATGATAAAGGAAAACTTGGTAATACTGCATATTCAGGAATTTGTCATTCCTATTCTAGTGATGGAAGATGTGTTTCTCTTCTGAAAATTTTACTGACAAACTGTTGTATATACGATTGTAAATATTGTGTTAATAGAAATAGTAATGATGTTGTAAGAGCAATTTTTACTTCAGAAGAAATTTGTAGAATTACAATTAATTTTTATAAGAGAAATTATATAGAGGGTCTTTTTTTAAGTTCAGGTATAATAAAAAATCCTGATTACACAATGGAACTATTAATTGATGCGATAACTCTTTTAAGAAAAAAATATAATTTTAACGGTTATATTCATGTAAAAGCTATTCCTGGGGCTAGTAATTATTTATTAAAAAGACTAGGACTTTTAGTAGATAGAATTAGTGCAAATATAGAACTACCTACAAATAACGGTTTAAAGCTTTTAGCCCCAAATAAAAATCAAAACAAAATTACCAATATTATGAAATATGTAAAGGAGAATAAAAATAAATCTTTTGTCCCAGCAGGGCAAAGTACTCAAATGATTGTTGGAGCAACAGTAGAAAGTGACTATCAAATTCTAAAAAAAAGCAGTGATTTATATAATAATTTTAAACTAAAAAGAGTTTTTTATTCAGCATATATTCCTGTCAATCATGATAAATTTTTGCCAAATATAAAAGTTCCACCTCTAGTTAGAGAGAATAGATTATATCAAGCGGATTGGTTACTTAGATTTTATAAATTTAAAGTTGATGACTTATTAGATGAGTACAATCAAAATTTTAATATTTTACTTGATCCTAAAACAGATTGGGCACTTAGACATTTAGAAGAATTTCCTAAAGAAATTAATAAAGTATCTTATTATGAATTATTAAAGATTCCAGGTATAGGTCCAAAATCTGCTAAAAAAATAATTTCATCTAGAAAATATTTTAAAATTAGTTTTAATAGTCTAAAGAAGATGAATATTTCTTTAAAAAAAAGTAAATATTTTATTCTTTGTAATGGAAAATATTATTTTGACAGTACAGACTTTAATAGAAAGATTTTAGAAAAATGTCTTCTTCTTGAAAATAGTATAAAAAATGAAAGTTTAAACTTTGAGCAGTTGAGACTATTTGATGAATAATGTTTTTATATATAGTGGTGGGTTCTATGAACTTATTAAATTAATCAATTTAATTATTAAAAATGATTATGAAGTAGCAAATATTTCTAATAAAGAGACATACCAAATTACTTTATTTGATAATTTAATAGAACTTGATTTAGAAGGAGAAGACTATATAAATTTCTTAAATAAATTTTCATCTAGAGTTAAGAGAATGTGTTTTTATATCTTTTTATCAAATGATTCTATGAAAGATTTAACTATATATTATTTTTTGAGAAATGCTCTTATTTATCATGATAAAGTATTTTATTTAAGAAATTTAAATTGTGTTAATAGGGCTTATGAACTTTCATGTTATGTTAGAAGAGAGACACATAAGTTTAAAGGATTTATGAGATTTAAAAAAATGAAAGGAAATTTTTATTATGCAGAATTTTCTCCTACAAATAATATTATATTTTTGGTTGCTCAGCATTTTAAACGTAGGCTTTCTTCTGAATATTTCATAATAAAAGATGTAAAAAGGAATATTTATGCTTGTTTTAATAAAAAGAATATTTTATTTTTTTATGAAGAATCTAATATAAGAAAAAATTTTGTGGATGATGATGAAGAACTTTTTCAACAAGAATTGTGGAAATCTTTTTTTAAGACTATAGGAATTAATGAGAGAAAAAATAAAAAAGTTCAAATAAATTTTATGCCTAAAAAATATTGGGAATACATAATTGAAATGGAGGATGAAAAATGAAGAGAGTTATTTTTGGTGATGAACTTGATAAAAAGAAAAAAGACGCAATAGATTTAATATGTAATGCAGTGGCATCAACAATAGGACCTATTGGAAATAATGTATTAATTAATAGTGATGAGACTCTTCCTTATATAACAAATGATGGAGTAACTATTGCGAAGGCTATTGAATCTGATGATGAAGAAATTAATGGAATATTAGATATTATAAAAAATGCAGCATTTAAAACAAATGAAGAAGTTGGTGATGGTACTAGCACTACTCTTGTATTAGTAAAAAGTTTATATGATGAAGGAATAAAATTAATAAATAATGGGATTAGTCCTATAATACTTAAAAATAAATTAAATGAAATACTTAATACTCTTACTGATAACTTATCAAGTATAAAAAGAGAATCTTCTACTTTAATGTTAGAAAATATTGCTTCTATTTCTGCAAATGATAAAAATCTTGGAATGTTTATTTCTGAAATTTTTGCTAAGATGAAGACTAAATCTGCAATAAAAATAGTTGAAGGAGAAAGTACTACAACATACTATGAAATTAATAAAGGATATAATATTGCAATAAATAATATTTCACCAATTTACTTCAAAGATGATGAAAAAATTAATTTAAGCAATTGTCATGTGTTAATTACTACGGGGTATTTAAACAGTTTAGAAGATATTTCTGAGGTAATTAATGAAGTGATTGATAGAAATGAAACTCTAATAATATTAGTTGATGATTACAACAACGAAATAAATAATAACTTAATATCTTATTATTTAAAAGAAGGTATAAAAATTTTTATATTTAACTTTTTAGATTATGGTTCAAGAAAGACAATAATTAAACAAGATATTGCATTTTTGAGTAATTCTAAAATTAATAGTTTAGATTATGACTATATAACATTTGATGACTTAGGAATAATTAAAAATGTTATTATAAAAAAAGATGAAGTTATTTTTCTGAGTAATGTTAACGTGGAAACTTTGATTAATAAGCTTGAAGAAGATATAAAAAGTTGCAAAAGTAATTATGAAAGAGATTATATTTACGAAAGAATTGCTAAATTAAGTAATGGAATTGCAACTATTTATGTTGGAGGAAATACTAGTACAGAGATTCAAGAAAAAATGATGCGTATTGAAGATGCAGTTTCAGCACTTGAAGTTGCAAATAATGGTGTTGTTCCAGGAGAAGGTGTTAGTTTTTTATATATTGCCAATATGTTAGACGATAATATATACAATAATATGGTAAAAAGTGCTTTTACTGAACCATTTAATAAAATTATTGAAAATACAGGAATAAGTTCATCATTAATATATAACAATATTAAAAATTCCGAATTTAAATTTATATATAAAATAGATAATGGTTCTTATGAAGATATTTTTGAAACAAAAATAGTTGATCCTTATTTAGTAGTTGCTGAATGTATAAAAAATGCTATATCAATAGCAGGACTTTTACTAACAACAAAGTATATGATAATTAATGATGGATATATAAAAAAAGATAATAGTATACAAACAATTTAAATTAATAAAGTATTATTTCAATACTTTGTATTTTATTTAGTAATTTTTTATAGAAAATATTACTAGCTTATTAGTAACTTATTCTAAGTACACTAAGCAAATAAATTATCTGCTTAATTAGGAGGATTACACCTCTTTTTTTATTTTTATGTTTATTTACTAATAAAGTTAAATTTGGTAAAATTAATATAAGTATGATAGGAGTGATATAGTGAAAGATAGATTAAAAGAGATAATAGAAGTTCTTAAAGAAAACAATATTACTCATGGAATTAATCCAGTAAAATTATGTAAAATTTTGGAAGAGTTAGGACCTACATTTATAAAAATAGGACAAATTTTGTCTACTAGAGTTGATTTATTACCAGAAGAATATACAAATGAATTAAGTAAACTTAGAAGTAATGCCATTCCTTTAGACTTTCAAACTGTAAAAAATATTCTTAATGAATCATATGGAGATGTCGATAAATACTTTAAATCAATTAAACATACGCCAATTGGCTCTGCAAGTATTGCACAAGTTCACATTGCTTATCTAATAAGTGGTGAAAAGGTAGTTATAAAAATAAAAAGACCAGGTATAGATGATAAAATTAAAACAGATATTAAATTATTAAAAGAAGCAGTAAGTTGTTTACATCTAAATAAATTTATAAAAGTATTTGATTTTAATTTAGTTTTAGATGAATTATATAATACAACACTTCAAGAATTAGATTTTTCTAATGAAGTAAATAATTTAGTAAGATTTAGCGAAAATAATAAAGACTCATATATTTATTCACCAAAAGTGTATTTAGATCTATGTAGAGATAATGCTATAGTTATGGAATACATTGAAGGATTAAAAATAAATGATACTTCAAAATTGATTGATAGTGGTTATAATCTAAATAATGTTGCCCTACTTTTAAGTGAAAATTATATAAAACAAGCTCTTGATGATGGTTTCTTTCATGCAGACCCACATCCAGATAATATAATGGTTAGAGATGATAAAATAGTTTATATTGATTTAGGAATGATGGGAACACTTTCTAAAAAAAATAAATTATTATTGAAAAACTGTATGAAAGCAATTATTAGTTCAGACTATAATGAGGTTGCTAGAATACTACTCGATATGTCTGAAGTATCAGGTGAAGTTGACCATATGAAGTTGGTTAATGATATAAAAAGTATCTTAATGAATTTCGGTAGCAGTTCTTTAAATGATATAGATATTACTAAATTTATAAAAGATATGTTTAAAATGTTACAAGAAAATAAATTAATACTTGATAATGACGTAACTATGTTAGTTAGAGGTATTGGAATAATTGAAGCAGTTCTTGAAAAATTAGATTCTAATATTAACTTAGTTGAAGTATTAACTAATAAAATTAAAAAAGATAGTTTTAAGGAAACTATTTCTATAGATACAATAAAAAATGTAGGAAAAACTGTAATTAATAGTACCAATGGATTATTAAAATTACCTGGTGAAGTATCAAATTTAATAACTTCTATATCTAATGGAGAAATTAAATTTAAAGTTGAATTTTCTGATTCTAATAATCATATTGATAAATTAGAAAAACTTTTGCATGAATTAATTATTACATTTTTAGATGGTATCTTGATTATATGTTTATGTTTTAGTAAGTCTCATGAACAAAGAGAAATTTTAGGACTATTTGTTATTGTTTTATCAGTTTGGTTATTTATAAAAATGCTTATAGATAGAATGCATAATGGTTATTAAATTTTATCCACATATCCTGTGGATTTTTTGCTTGTTTTAGTCTTTTTATATGATATACTTTTTATAATTGGAGGGGAATATATGAGTAGTGATACTAATATTAATGAAATGATTGATGATTTGGTTGAAAGAGCACATAAGGCTAGTTTAGAGTTTAGCAAATTAAATCAAGAACAAGTTGATAAGATTGTTAAGGCTATGGCAATGGCAGTACTTGAAAATCATATGTATCTAGCAAAAATTGCAGTTGAAGAGACAAAAAGAGGTATTTATGAAGATAAAATTACTAAAAATATCTTTGCATCTGAATATATTTATCATAGTATAAAAAATAATAAGACAGTTGGCGTTATTGTAGATAACGAAGATGATGGTTTTATGGAAATTGCCGAGGCTGTTGGTGTTATTGCTGGAGTTACGCCTGTTACTAACCCTACTTCTACTACATGTTTTAAATCTTTAATAGCAGCTAAAACAAGAAATGTGATTATTTTTGGATTTCATCCTTCTGCACAGAAGTGTAGTGTTGAAACAGCAAAGATTCTTTTAGATGCAGCAGTTAAGGCTGGAGCTCCTAAAGATTGTATTTTATGGATTGATAAACCATCAGTTGAAGCAACTACTGCACTTATGAAACATCCTGGAGTAAATTTAATACTAGCAACAGGTGGTAAAGGTATGGTAAAAAGTGCATATTCTTGTGGAAAACCCGCCCTTGGAGTTGGTCCTGGTAATGTACCTTGTTATATTCATGAAAGTGTTAAACTAGAAACTAGTGTAAATGACCTAGTAATGTCAAAATCATTTGATAATGGTATGATTTGTGCTAGTGAACAAGCAGTTATTGTAGATAATATAATTAAAGATAAATTTGAAAAATTAATGATTAAGGCAGGTTGCTACTTTGCTAACGATAATGAAAAAGAATTGTTATTAAAGTACATGTTTAATAAAGAAAATAATGCTTATTCATTAAATTCAGATGTTGTTGGTAAATATCCATATGATATTGCTGATGCAGCTGGATTTGATATTCCGTTTGATACAAAAGTACTTATAGTAAAAGAAAGTGGAGTTGGTGATGATTATCCTTTTTCAAAAGAAAAATTAAGTCCGGTTCTTACCTACTATACTTCTAATGATTCGGATAGTGCTATTGATTTATGTGAAAAACTAATAGAATATGGAGGATTAGGTCACTCCGCTGTTATTCATGCAGAAGACCAAGAGGTAATAAATCATTTTTCAAATGTCGTCAAAGTTGGAAGAATAATTGTTAACTCTCCTTCTACACATGGAGCGATTGGTGATATTTATAATACAAATGTTCCTTCACTTACTTTAGGATGTGGAACTTTTGGTGGTAATAGTACTACAGATAATGTTTCATCAGTAAATTTAATTAATTTAAAAAGAGTTGCAAAAAGACAAGTAAATATGCAATGGTTTAAAGTGCCACCTAAAATATATTTTGAAGCAGGTTCTGTTAAATATCTTTCTAAAATGCAAGGTATAACTAAAGCATTTATTGTAACTGATCAGTCAATGTTAAAATTTGGATATGTTGATAAGGTTATATATCAATTAGAAAAAAGAGATAATATTGTTCACTATGAAGTTTTCAGTGACGTTGAACCAGACCCATCATTTGATACGATTAATCGTGGTGTTGAATATATGATGCAATTTGAACCTGATGTAATTATTGCTTTAGGTGGAGGAAGCGTTATTGATGCATCTAAAGGAATGTGGTTATTCTATGAACATCCAGATGTTGATAAGGAAGGATTAAAATTAAAATTTTTGGATATAAGAAAGAGAACTTATAAATATCCAAAGCTTGGTTTAAAAGCAAAGTTTGTTGCTATACCTACTACATCTGGTACTGGTAGTGAGGTTACTAGTTTTGCAGTAATAACAGATAAACATAACAATGTAAAATATCCGTTTGCTGATTATGAATTAACTCCAGATGTTGCTATTGTTGACCCTAGTTTTGTTTATACTTTACCTAAAATACTTACTGCCGATACTGGAATGGATGTTTTAACTCATGCGATTGAAGCATATGTTTCTAATATGGCTAGTGATTATACTGATGGCCTTGCAGAAAAAGCTGGAGAATTGATTAAAGATTACTTAGTCGAAGCATACAATAATGGTGAAAATAAAGAGGCTCGAGAAAAAGTTCATAATGCAAGTTGTATTGCTGGAATGGCATTTACAAATGCCTTTCTTGGAATAAACCACTCTCTAGCACATAAAATTGGAGCAGAATTTCATATATCTCATGGAAGATGTGTTGCAATTCTTATGCCTTATATTATTAGATATAATTCATGTGAGCCTACTAAGTTTGTGTCATTCCCAAAATATGAACACTTTATAGCGGACAAAAAATATGCTAAATTTGCAAAAAAAATAGGACTTGATGTAAAAGATGATGAAGACGGAATTGAAAAATTAATTCAATTTGTTAAAGATATAAGATGCAATCTAAATATAGAAAATTCATTTAAAGAATTTGGACTTGATGAAGAAACTTATATGAGTAAGATTGATGATTTAGCAAATAAAGCTTTTGAAGATCAATGTACTACAGCAAATCCAAGATTACCTTTAGTTAATGAACTTAAAAAGATATTAATTGATGCTTATTATGGAATTGATTTATAAAAAATAAAAACTAACAAATATTGAAGTTACTTTTAGTAATATTCTTCATATTTGTTAGTTCTTTTTTATGCAATAAAATAAGTTTTTCCTCTTTTAAATTCATTTTCTACAATTTTCTTTGTATCTTTAAAAATCATTAATTCTTCATTTGTTGGAATTACAAAAACTGGTACATTTGAAGTCTCAGTAGTAATTAATCCAGAATTTTTTTCTTTATATCCGGCAATTTCATCATTTTTATCTTTGTTTAACTCTATACCAATTGTTGGGGCAATCTCTTCTAAGATAGCTTCTCTTAATTCAATAGAGTTTTCTCCTGCACCGGCTGTAAAAATTATTCCGTCAACTTTACCTTGTAATTCAAAATAATATTTAGCAATGTTATCAATTATACTCTTTTTGTACATTTCTATAGCTAATTTGGCTTTTTCATCTCCTGCATTTGCTAATTCTTGTACATCTCTTAAATCATTTTTTCCAGCGATTCCTAGTAATCCACTTTTTTTGTTTAATATATTTGTAGCTTCTTCTAATGAAATATTTCTTTCACTACATATATATTCTAATATTGAAGGGTCGATTGAACCACTTCTTGTCCCCATCATTAAACCATCTAACGGTGTAAGTCCCATTGTTGTATCGTAACTTACTCCATCTTTTACAGCAGTGATACTTGCTCCACTACCAATATGACATATTATTAAGTTAGGTGTTTCATTTTTTAATTGTTTTTTCATTGTTTCTGTAATATATTTGTGACTTGTTCCATGAAAGCCATACTTTCTAACACCATTTTCTTCATACCATTCTATAGGTACTGGATACATATAATTTCTTTCTGGCATTGTTTGGTGAAATGCTGTGTCAAATACAGCAACTTGATGTACTCCTGGAATACAAGCTTCAATACTCTCTATTCCAGCTATCTCACTAGGATGATGAAGTGGTCCAAGCTTTGTTAAAGCCTTTATATTTTCTAATACACCTTCATCGATTAAAACTGAATCACCATAGAACTCTCCACCATGAAGTATTCTATGACCTACGCCAACAATTTCATTTATGCTATTTATAAGTCCGTTATCAATTAATTCGTTTAGCATACAATCAATTGCTTGTACATGATTACTTATCTTCATATCTTTTTTTATCTTTTTACCATTAAACTTTAAAGTATAAAAACTGTCATCGCTACCAATTTTTTCGACATAACCATTAATTAGTTCTTTTTCTGTCTTAGCATCAAATAAAGAAAATTTTAAAGAGGAACTTCCTGCATTAATAACTAAATATTTTTCTTGCATGTTTTTCTCCTTTCATAAATATAATGGCTCTATTATATCACATTTTTCTGTTTTTTTAAAGATAAAGTATGATATACTTATAATAGGGAGTGATAATATGAATGATATGGATAGAAAAACACAGATTGAAAGTCTTGTAGAAACTTATTACTTCGCATGTGATTTTTTAAGAAATGAAAATATTGCCGACTTAAAAAGAAAAGCTTTAACTTCATTTTTAAATTCGGATTTGTCTATAGAAGAAATCAATGATGAAATGGCAAAAATCGTTGAAGATAGACATTCTAAATATTTAGAAAGATATGATGAGAATGCGGTTAGAGAAAATCATGAAGAAATATATTCTAAATTAAGAAAGTTTGTTGCTCTTCTTAATGCTAATAATGTTGACTATCAATTAGCAGGTGCTCTTGGTGGATATATTAAATATGGAGAAGAGTCACATAGAGTACATGATGATATAGATATATGTATCAATGAAAAAGATATTGATAAACTAGAACTTATATGTAGAGAGATGGGGCTTAACTTTAAAGACAATCGTTTAAATACTACTAGAGTTTTAAAAAATGGAATTCCGTCTGGTGAACATGAAATAATTGCTACTACTGATGAAAGTGATTTTCATATAGGAGCATTTCCATTTGAAAAACTTAAAGATGGAACAATAATAAATAAAGGATATTATCATGATGAAGATGGTAATGTATTAGTTAGAAAAGAAACTTATTCTAGAGAATTAGCAGAAGAAATTTATGGTGATAGTGAAAATAGTGTTAACTTTGAGGGACATAATTTGACTATTACTGCTCCAGAGTTCGTTTATTTATTAAAAAGTTATACAAGAAATGAAAAAGATTTAGATGATATTAAATTTTTACAAGATAAAATTGATATGGAAAAAGTTAATATAATTAAAGAGTTATCTAAAACAGATAAAGAAATAACTCATGAGGTTGTTGTTAGTAAAGCAAAAGATGAAAGTGATGATTTAGAAGCAATGTTTAATGAAGAAAACACTTCTAATAATGAAGAAATACGTACAAACAACAATTCAAATTCTTTAGAAAAACCTAAGACTTTTGTTAAGTCTGTACAAAATAATGAAGAAGGATTTACTAATCAAGTTATGCTTTCTTGTTGCTTAGTACTTTGTACTTGTTTTGTATGCTTAATGGTTGTTATTTTTAAAGTGCTTTAGAGCACTTTTTCTTTTTTCTGTTTTACAAAACATTTATTTATATTTTTACTAAAATGAGAGATTATGATATTATATCTTAGAGGTTTTTATTATGGAATTATTAAAAAATTGTATGTTATGTCCTAGAAAATGTGGGATAAATAGATATGAAAAATTTGGAGTATGTGGAGCTAATAATAAAATAAAAGTTGCTTATTATAGTTTACATATGTGGGAAGAGCCACCTATTTCTGGTAAAAATGGTAGTGGTACTATTTTCTTTTCAAATTGTAATTTGAAGTGTGTTTATTGTCAGAATAAAAAGATAAGCTTAGATGGATATGGAAAATATATATCTATGAAAAGACTTAAAGAAATTATGTTAGAGTTACAAGAGAAAAAAGCACATAATATAAATTTAGTTACTCCTACTCATTATGTTCCACAAATTGCTAGTGTATTAAAAAAGATTAAAAATAAAGAATTAAATATACCTGTTGTTTATAATACTAGTAGTTATGAAAATGTTGGAACTCTTATGATGATGAAAGGTCTTGTTGATATCTATTTAGCGGATTTAAGATATTATGATGATGAGTTAGGTGAAAAATACTCTTTATGTAAGGATTACTTTGAAACTGCTACTATGGCAATTGATGAAATGTATAGACAAGTTGGAGGAATTTTACTTGATAGTGATGGAATGATAAAAAGAGGCCTTGTTGTTAGAGTCTTAATTCTTCCTGGACATGTTGAAGATGCTAAAAATATAATTAAATATTTATATAAAACATATAAAGATGAAATATTTATAAGTATTATGAATCAATATACTCCTATTAATAAATGTAAGTTTGATAATTTAAATAGAAAAGTTAGTGATGAAGAATATGATGACGTTGTAAATTATGCAATTGATTTAGGTGTTACTAATGCTTTTGTACAAGAAGGAGAAGCAGCTAGTGAAAGTTTTATTCCTGAATTTAATAAAGATATAATTTAATGTGAATTTTTAGTGAAATGTTATTTTAATATTTATGTTTTATTCAATAATTTAATTTTTTGTGGTATTATTATGTTATGGAGGTTAAAAAATGAAAGGTTTAAAGTATTTAGTAGTTTTACTAGCAATTTTTTTAATTATGCCATTTGCAGTTTTTGCTGAAGAAGAAGCATCTAATAATGATGAAAATACTACAGAAGAGACAAGTTCAAATGATAGTTCTGATAGTAAAAAGGTTAATGTTTATTTCTTTAGAGGAGAAGGTTGTTCTCATTGTGCAGAAGCTGAAGAATGGTTTGATAGTATTAAAGAAGAATATAGTGAATATTACAATTTAGTTGATTATGAAGTTTGGTATAACACTGATAATTCTGATTTAATGCAAAAAGTAGCTGATGCTAGAGGTGAAGAAGCTGAAGGAGTTCCTTATATCATAATTGGTGATAAGTCTTGGAATGGTTTTGATTCATCTTATGAAGAAGATATGATTAATCAAATTAAATCTGTTTATGCACAAGATGTAAAAGATAGATATGATATCATGACTTTATTAAATGATTCAAAAACTTCTAAAAAAGATTCTAACGCAAGTGATGTATTAGTTTTATTAGCTATTATAGTAGTTGCTGGTGGAATTGGATTTGGAATTTATAAAGCAAGAAAAGCTAACTAAAAAGAACTTAGTTTTATAATGGAACTAAGTTCTTTTTTTATTGAATAATTAATTGTTGACCTACTGATAGAAGATTTGAAGTTATATTATTTAATTCTTTTAGAGTTTGTACTGGAATATTTAATTTGTTTGATATAGACCATAATGTATCACCTTTTTGTACTATGTATACATTACTTGGAGTATCTGTTGTATTTTCTTGTTTTGGTACTAATAATCCTTGATTTGGCTGAAGAGTGAGATTTTTTAAATTATTTAATTCTATTAAGTCATTTACCGTTATATTAAATTTTCTTGATATTGACCAAAGACTATCTCCTCTTTGAACAATATATAAATCATATTCATCTTCTTTGATATCAGAATCTTTTGGTACTAATATTTTTTGACCTATTGATAATGTGTTGGTTGATAAATTATTTATTTTTTTTAAAGTGTCGACATTAGTATTATATTTTAGTGCTATAGAGTATAGTGTATCTCCTCTTTCTACTTGATAAATATCTGTGTTTTCTACAGGAGTATCATTACTATTATCTTCTGATAATTTTAATTTTTGCCCTATTTTTAATGATGAACTTGTTAAATTATTTAGTCTTATTATTGTATCTATTGGAACAGATGTTTTTTTAGATATTGAATATAATGTGTCACCTTTTTTTACTGTGTATGTGTTCGTTGGATTGTCTTGTCCAGGTGGTGTATATGGTACTCCTAAATATTCTGCAATTGCTTTTACTACGCCTTCAGCAAAGTCTGTTAAATTATTTTTTAATTTAGTTGCATCATTTTTGTTATCAATAAATCCGTATTCTATTAAAACACTTTCGGCATTTCCTGTATCTCTTATAATATAGTAATAATCCAGGCTTGGATTTTCTGGGAGTCTACGTTGGTAGGCTTTTCTTTTTATTTGGCCGGCTTCGCCTATGTAGTCTAAAGCCATATTGGCAAAGGTTCCATCACTTTTTAGGGAGTATACGATTTCGGCGCCTTCTGCGCCACAATAGTTTATTATCCATTATAACTGCAAATAGCCCTTGATTTATAAGGCTTTGCAGAGGTCAATTTTTTTGTAAAATTAATATAGGTGCGTTCACTTAGCATGATTAATTATTTTTTATATTTGATGCAGTAAGTGATGCAAATAATATTTGAAGATACATATTTGCTTCTTCTTGATTTAACTTATTCATTGAATCTAGTGTTTTAATCGTATCTTGTAAAGCTTTAAATACTTTTTGATTACTATTATTTCTTTGTTGTTCAGCATATCTATTTACTTCTCTAACAAATGTAGCATAATCATATATCTCATTATTGCTCAATGTAGTCACTCCTTTCATAAATTTATTAAATATTATTATAAAACATAAAACCCGTAAAAAAACATAAATATATCAAAAAACAAAAAATAAGCCCTAACTAGATAACTAGTTAGAGCCTATATTAATCTTTACTATACTGATTTTTGCCTTTTC
>CAKOZD010000021.1 GCA_934131175.1 uncultured Bacilli bacterium
AAATGGATAAATCTTTAATATCTGAGCTTACTAATCTAACAGAAGAAGAAATAACTGCATTAGAAGAAGAGTAAAAATCTCTTCTTTTACTTTTTTAAATATGTTTTATTATTTAAATCTTTGTAAACCATATCAGGATAATCTGTTATATAAATTATCTCTTCAGATAAATCATTTAATTCACTTGTAACATTATCAATATCACATTTAGAATTTAATGTCCAAACAGATACTTTTTTATCTTCATCTAGTTTTTCTTTTACATAATCGTAATCAATAATTGTTTTCTTTAAGCAAACATCATCAAATAACTCTCCATATGATAGAGATGACTCTTTAGAAATGATTGCTTGATATTCATAGTCTGGTGCAAGATTTTTTAAATATAATAATCCTGTAAGATTTGAACTTTGAATGATAAACTTATCTTTTTCGTATCTTTGAAGTTTTTGTAAAAGAGTTTCTGAGAATACTTTAATATTATTGTTAAATTTGATGTCTAATAATATTTTCTTGTCTTTTGATGACTTTATTGCATCTTCTAAATTACATATTTTGTAGGTTTTATTATTTAATTTTATTTGTCTTTCTACTTTTTCAAAATCGTATGAAGCGGCATTTAGAAGAATATCTTTAAATATGTTATCTTTATGGATATATTGTGTACTTGTTAGTTCATCATATGTAGATGTGTTTACTGATTTTTTATCATATGGAGTAATATATAATGTATCATTATGAGATAGTATTATTTCATTATCTTCTGTTAGTCTTACATCTATTTCTATATAATCTATATAGTTTTTTTTACTAGCAAGAGATATTGCTTTTTTTGTATTTTCAATTTCTTTTGATGAAAAGCCACGATGTGCAGCTATTTTATAGTTTGCTGTATCTTCTTGTGTTGTAGTAATTTGTTTTTTTTCTATTGTGTTGCTACTTGACGTTTTAATATTATAAGAAGAGGTTAGTATACAAGATGTTGTTGCATATACTAGAAGTTTTTTTATTATATTTTTCATGTTTGTTTCCTCCTTGATAATATTATAACATATATGTTTTGTGCTTACAAAAGTAGGTTAGACAACACGAATGTAGTTAATGTTGACTTTTCTATTTATTTGTGCTATAATTAAGCCACTTATTACGAAGATGGTCTGTTTCTTAAAAATTGCAAATTAAGGGGTTTGGTTGTATACTTTATATTGAGTATACATTGTAAGGGATGATTCGGATGAATATAATATTGTTTTCTAGGAAATATTTTTGATTGATGCATTATATGTTTTAATTATGCATTTTTCAAAAATATTTTTTCTTTATAAGGAGTTGGTAGTATGTGTGATAAAAGAAAATTAGCGTTAATTTATAGAATTATAATTGTTATAGTTTCTAGTATTGCTTTATTTGTTAATTTTAAATTGATGACTTTTAGGTTAGGAATACTTTATTTTACTAATTTAAGTAATTTACTTTGTTTATTATATTTCTTAGTATTAGTTATTGAGATGGTTTTAGGTAAGGATAAGGAAGATAAGCTTCATTATATTGTTAAGGGTATGGTTACTATGTGTATTACTTTAACAATGTTTGTTTATAATTTTATTCTAGCAGGAGATCCTGGTATATTTAAAAATCATATGCTTGAATGTAATTTAGTACATTTAGTTGTTCCAATAATGGTAATACTTGATTATGTAATGTTTGGTAAAAAAGGTAACTTAAAGAAAGAGTATGTAATATATTGGTGTTTAGGATTATTTGGGTATCAAGTATTTGTAATGATTTATTCATTATTAGGAGGTACTTTTGCAGATGGTGCTAGTTATCCTTACTTTTATATGAATACTGAAAAGTATGGAGTACTTGGAGTATTTATAAATACTTTAGTTATTTTAATTATTTATGTATTATATGGTTTATTAATACAGAAATTAGATAATTTAGTAGGTAATAGAAAAAATAATAAATTAAAAGATACAGATGTAGATAATAAAGATGAAGAAGTAATATAATGGAGAATAAGGGGGATTTGTTATGAGTAAGATTAAGAATTTAGAAGTTAATTATGATATGTTAAGTGATGAAAAGAAACATGATTTATATTTAAGAAAATTAGCTACTGGTGAAATTCAAGGACCACCTACAGGTAAACCATCACAAGATAAGCCTTGGTTGAAATATTATAGTGAAGAGGCTATTGCTTCTGATGTTCCTAAGATGTCCATGTATCAATTATTAGAAAAAAATAATGTTGATAATTTAAATTCTGTGGCTATGAGATATTTTAATTTTCCAATCACATATAAAACATATTTAAAAAAAATAAAGAAATATGCAAAGGCTTTATTAAAGATGGGAGTAAAAAAAGGTGACATTATTGCATTAGTGTTGCCAAATGTTCCAGAATGTAGAGAATTAATTTATGCTATTAATATGATTGGTGCTGTTTCCTATCCAATAAGCCCTATGATGGCTCCTGATGAATTAAATAAGGTTATAAAGAAAAATAATATAGAAAATGTATTTATTTTTGATCAGTTTTACAAAAAATATTATGAATCATTAAAAACTAATACTGTAAAAAATATTGTTATCAATAATGGAACAGAATCATTTCCTAAAGTTTTTTCTAAATTATATGGTATTAAGCAAAAAATGTCTAAAAAATGTTCTGAACCTGAGATAATAGAAGATTATAGAAATATGAATTTTGAGTTATTCGAAAAACAAGCAAATAATTATATGGGTAATTTAGAGGTATATTATGAACCAAATAGTATTGCTACTATTATTGGTACTAGTGGTACTACGGGTGTATCTAAAGGTGTATGTTTGACGAACGAAAATTTAAATGCTATGGCATTGCAACATTTATATGGTGATATGAATTTTGAGAAAGGTGATAAAATATTGGATATTTTGATTCAATCTATAGGTTATGGAATTGCTGTTACACATTATTCTGGAGTATGTTCTTTAGAGAGTATCATGATTCCGGAACTTGTTGTCCATATTTTACCTTATATTAGCAAAGAAAATATTGCTCATTTTACAGGTGGACCAATTCATTATGAAAATTTATTAAAAGATATTAAAAAAGGTAAAACTAAATTACCTAAACTTAAAAATTGTGTCTCTGGAGGTGCTTCATTATCAAAAGAAGTAGAAAATAGTTTAAATAACCCTAGTAATCAAAGTGTTAATTTAATTAAAGATGAAGATGTTTTCGTCAGACAGGGGTTGGGTTGTACTGAAAATGGTGGAGCGGCTACTTATGCTAAGAAAGGTGCATATAAATTTGGTGGTGTTGGAATTCCATTGGCTTATGAAACAATGGCTGTTTTTAAACCTGGAACTGATGAAGAATTAAGTACTGATGAGATAGGAGAAATATGTATATCAGGTCCAACTGTTATGGCAAAATATTTAGAAAATGAGGAAGAAACAAAAAAAGTATTAAAAAAGCATTCTGATGGAAAAATATGGTTGCACACTTGCGATTTAGGAAGAATGGATAATGATGGGCAAGTGTATATTACAGACAGAATAAAAAATATTTTTATGAGACGTGGATTTAATGTTCATCCTTCTGCTATAAATGATTATTTAGAATCTTTATCAATTGTTGATTCTAGTATTGTTATTGGTGTTGAACATCCTGATGAGCAAATGGTACCTGTAGCTTTTGTAAAATTACTAAATGATAAGTGTGATTTAGAGCAAGCTAAAAAGGAGATTCTTAATGATTGCTTTTTAAATCTTGAGGAAACTTCTATTCCATATGATGTAATTTTTGTTGATGATTTTCCTAGAAATTTGGGTGGAAAAGTTGATTCAAAAAAATTACTAGAAAAGTATAGTGTAAGCTATGTAAAAGAAAAAACTTTAAAAAAGTAATATGAAAAATATAGTTTAATAATTATTAAATTATATTTTTTTGTAGTTTAAATTTTATTATTGATGTATACTAACATATATAGGATAGGAGGTATTTTATATGGAAAGTGTTTATCTTTCAATTACTAGTTTACTATTTTTAATAATTTTTGCTTTTGTTTATTTTTTTAAACAACGCATTAGTCTTCCTGAAAATAAAGTATATTCAATTCTCTTAATTTTTACTATTTTAGGATGTTTTATAGATATTGGTGGTTTTATATGTTTCAAAACATTTTCTATTTCATCATTTATTAATGAAATAATTACAAAGATAAATATGTTTTATTATTATGTTTGGTTATTTTTAATGATGATATATGTTATTTTAATTTCTTTTAAATCGAAAATTTCTGATGAAAAAAATTTTCTAAGTAGACTTAAACTTTTTTGTATAACTTTTCTATTTTTAACTTTTTTAGCTACTTTTCTTTTACCTATTCATTTAAAATATAATTCTAATGAAATATATCCATATGGTTTATGTGTTAATTTAGCTTATTTATTATCTGGTGTTGAATTAACGGTAATGATTTTATGTATATTGTTAAATATTTCTAATATAAAGAGAAAAGAGTATATTCCATTATTTTTATTTTTGATTATTGGCTCTATAGCTATTATTGTACAAAAGTTCAATCCTGCTATTCATTTGTTATTAATTTGTGAATCTCTTGTGACTGCTTTAATGTATTTCACTATAGAAAATCCAGATGTTAAAATGATTCAAGAGTTACAAGTTGCTCGTGAGCAGGCTGATAAAGCTAATCGTGCTAAAACTGATTTCTTATCAAGTATGTCTCATGAAATTAGAACTCCATTAAATGCTATTGTTGGATTTAGTGATTGTATAATGGATGCTGAAAGTTTAGGAGAGGCAAAGGAAAATGCTAAGGATATAGTAAATGCTTCACAAACTCTACTTGAAATTGTAAATGGAATTTTGGATATATCTAAGATTGAGGCTGGTAAGATTGAAATAGTTAATTCTACATACAATGCTCGTGAGACATTTGAAGAACTTGCTAAATTAATTACTCCTAAGATGAATGAAAAGAGTCTAGATTTTACTTATTATATAGCACCTGATATTCCTGATAATTTATATGGAGATCATGCTAATTTAAAGAAAGTAATTACAAATTTACTTAGTAATGCTAGTAAGTATACTGAAAAGGGATTTGTTAGATATGAAGTTAATTGTGTTAACACAAAAGATGTTTCAAAATTAATTATTTCTGTTGAAGACTCAGGTCGTGGAATTAAGAAAGAAAATATTGATAAAATGTTTACTAAATTTCAAAGACTTGATGAAGATAGAAATACAACAATTGAAGGAACTGGACTTGGCCTTGCTATTACTAAGCAGTTAGTTGAATTAATGGGTGGTAAGATAATAGTTCATACTATATATGGTGAAGGTTCTAAGTTTACAGTTGTTGTTAATCAAAGAATTGATAAGAGTGTTGCTAAACAAGCTAAAAAGTATAAAACAACATTAGATTTACATGGAATTAGAATTTTACTTGTTGATGATACTTCTCTTAATTTAAAAGTTGCTACTAAACTTTTACAAAGATTTAATGCTGATAATGTTATTACTTGTGATAGTGGATTTGCTTGTCTTGAAAAGATACAGCGTGGTGAACAATATGACTTAATATTACTTGATGATATGATGCCTAAAATGAGTGGTGTAGAAACACTAAAAAAATTAAAAGAAATACCTGGATTTAATGTTCCAACAATTGCACTTACTGCTAATGCTATTACTGGTATGAGAGAAAAATATTTGGCAGACGGATTTGATGATTATTTAGCAAAACCTATAGACAAAGACCAATTAGTTCAAGTAATTAACCAAGTATTAGGTAGAAGTATTACAGAAGAAATTGATGTACCACAAATAACTTCTACTAGTGAATATAAAGTTCCAATTAGAGATAATGTTGTAAGTGTTGCAGAACTTCCTAAAGAAGAAAAAGATAAAATAATTCCAGTAGAAAGTAATATAGAAAGCGAATTAGGCTCAAAACTTGATTTGTCTGAAAGAGGAGAAGATAATACTTTAGAATTAAAACCTGTAAGAGTTGATCATATTGAAGAAATAGAAACATTAGAAGAAGATAATAATTCTATGGAAAATGTAAAAACTGATTTAATTCCTGTTATGGATATTAATATAACTGAGCCACTTACCAAGGTTCAGGATATTGATTCTAGTGTTCTTGATAATTTAAATAATACAAATAATACAAAAGAAATTAAATATGATAGAAGTTATCTTGAAGATAATGGAGTTGATGTTAATCATGCATTAGAACTTCTTGGTGATATGGATATGTATAATATGACTATTAGTGATTTTATGGCTGAGGTTGAGTCTAAGTGGGCTAGAATTAATGAGTATAAGAATACTAATAATATGCCTGATTATGCAATAGAGGTTCATTCTTTAAAGAGTGATTGTAAGTATTTAGGTTTTATGACTTTAGCTGATATTGCATATCAACATGAACTTAAAAGTAAAGAGAATGATTCAAGTTTTGTTAATGAACATTTTGATGAACTTACTAATGAATATAATAAGGTTTTAGAGATTGCGAAGAACTATACAGAGCATAATCCTGTTGCTCCATAGATTCTTTGTAATCTTTTTTTTAAAATAAATAGTTTTTTTCTAATAATAAGGTAGGAGGAAAACTTATGCAGAAACAATTTTAATTTTTCCTTTGTTCTTAAAATAAAAAGAATCTTTTGCTTGATTCTTTTTAAATATTTAGTAAATATATTGTAAGTGATAATATGCTTGCGAATAGTGATAATAATATATAGGGGTTTAATAATATTTTTGTTTTATTTTGTAAAAGAGATGTTTCTTCATAAAGAAATAAAGTACTTATAAATGTTCCAAGACATGAGATGAATCCTAAAAAATTATTTTTTAATCCAAAAAATAATAATGTAAAACTTTGGTTAAATATATAGTTTATTAGTAGACTTATTTTATATGATATAGGTATTTCTTTTAATTTATAAGTTGTTATTACTTTATAAATAGTTATTGCGATTAGTATATATACTATTGTCCAAGCAATTGGATAAAACATTGTTGGTGGAGTGAAGAATGGTGTTTTAATCTCTTTTAAATAATTGTAATCAACCTTAATTATTGATGATAAAAACCATGGTACTAAACAGAAAATATAAATGATACCCTTTTTAAACATTTAATCATCTCCTCTTTTCTTATTTTATGTTATATTGTATAATATTATTAGTTTTTTAGGAGGGAAATTGATGGAAGAAGACATAATGAATGATGAGAAAAATATTCTTACTATGAAATTATTACATTATTTTATTACTGATAAGAATTATAATCCTATTATTTTACAAGGTGTTGATAATGAGATTTGGCTTGAAAATTTAAATTCTGATTGTGAAGTAGTAAGAATTGTTTCAGAATATATTCATAATGATGAACAGTTTGAATTTGATACTTTTAAAACTAAGAGAATATTAAAAAAGATTAAGAAAAAAACTTTTACATTCAATTTAAATGTGTTAAGTATATTTTTAGATATGGGAGATAATATTACAGAAGATATTAATTCTGATTCTAAGTTAATGTGTGTTAATGCTAAGAGTGAGAAAGATTTAAAGAAAAATAAATTAGTAAAAGAAGTTTTTCCAGATTTAGCTGATAAGATGAAGTATTCTGAAAAAGGGGTTGATTTATTTATGAAGATTACAGGAGATATTAATAAGCATAATAGGGAAGATGCGAAAAGATTAGATAAAGTTTTTAAGAGTAAAGTTCCTTATATTACATATTTTTTAATTGCAGTAAATGTTATTTTTTATGTTGTTCCTATGTTACTTGGTGTTGATGTTTATAATAATATAATCGAAATGTATTGCATTCATGGACCTAGTATTAGGGCTGGTCAATATTATAGACTATTAACTGGTATATTTTTACATGGTAGTATCATTCATTTATTATGTAATTGTTATTCATTATATGTTTTAGGTTCTCAAATAGAAAGTTTGTTAGGAAAGTTTAAGTATTTAGTTATTTATTTCTTTTCAGGTTTAACTGGTGCACTTCTTTCTACTATTTTGGGAGGAGACGCTGGTTCTATTGGAGCAAGTGGCGCTATATTTGGTTTAATGGGAGCACTAGTATACTTTGGATATTATTATAGAGTTTATCTTGGAAATGCTGTTAAAAGTCAAATAATTCCATTGATATTATTAAACTTATTTGTAGGATTTATATCACCTGGTATTGATAATTTTGCTCATATAGGTGGATTAGTTGGAGGAGCAATTGTTACAATGGCTCTAGGTGTAAAAGATAAATCAAGTACTTTTGAGAAAGTTAATGGTTGGATTATTTGTGCTATATTCTTAGGATTCCTTATGTATATGGGATTAGTTATGGCAGGAAGATAGAGGTATTATAATGATTGAGTCTAGAGAACATTTTGTAAAAGAAAGATTAGATTACATTAGAACTACAGTTAAATGTGGCGTAAAAGAGTTTGACTATAGTAAAATTTTTAAAATAGATTTATTAATCAAAGAAGAATTAGATAAAATGTATGATGCAAAGATGAGTAATCCTAAAACTAAAGATAAATATTATGTTGTAAACAGTGGTATTTCATCAGATGAGCGTAAAGAATTAAAAAAATTGGTTTTATATTATTATGCAATTTATAATGATAATTTAGATTTACTTAAAAAATTAGTTGATGAAAATTTTAAATTTGAAGATAGTAGTGGTAATTTACATTTATATGCATTAGATAGAAATTTTACCAAATATTTTAATGAAGATGAATTAGTTTCGATATTAAAATGTAGTGGGGCTGAATGTAAGAGTTTTTATAATAAATTAATGAATGTTGAAAGTAAAAAAATTAATTATACTAACAGAAAAGAGTTACTTGAAGAATATGAAAAACTTAGAAATAAATTATTATTTAGTAATTTAAGTAATACTGAGAGAATTTATATCAATAATAGATTAGAAGAAATACTCCCTAAAATTAATATTGAAGTTTTTTATAAATACGATGATAGTGAAAGAGATAAAATTATGAGTGATTTTGTTTCTTTAATGAGAATTAATCCAATGATTTCTAAGAAAAAGAATCAATATATAGATGAATTTAGTTATAGAAACTTAGTAACACCTTCTAATTTAGAGATACTTGGAGTTGATACTTTACTTAATCTTAGTGATTATCAAAAAGATATGATTAATAGAAATTATGATGGAAGAGACAGTTATTCGGTTATTAGGATGAAAGAATTAATTGATAAAAATCCTGATTTTTATACAAGACTTACTTTGAATGATGAAATACTTAATAATTTAACAAATGATGAAATTATAAATCTTACTCCTGAGATGGAAGAAATATTTGAGAAAGCTGCACTTACACATAATGTTTCTAGAATAAAAGGACTTGTAAAGAAAGAATTTTGTTTAGAAGAGAATATGGATTTTATTGATAATGATTTCTTAGAGGCTTTAAGTGATGAAGAAATTATTAAAATTTCATTAAAAGCAAGAACTAAGATTAGAGACATTTTACTTAATAAGAAAAGAATATTACATAAAGCAAATAATAATAGATATGTTCTTACTAAGAAAATTAAGGGTATCGCAGCACGTGATTTATTTATTCAAGATATTGTTAGTAAATTAAAATAATTAGTAGTTATTGTAATTAGTGATTTAAAATGATAAAATTAAGTTAATATTATAGTGAGGTGAAATTATTATGCCAGAAGAAAAAACCAATTTATTCAGTTTATCAGAAATTGATACTGAACTTACAAGAACAATTTTAAAGGAAGTATATGATTCATTAGAAGAAAGAGGATACAATCCTACTAATCAAATAGTTGGTTATTTAATTAGTGGTGATCCTGGATATATTTCTAGTTATAAAGATGCTAGAAGTAGAATTCAAGAGATTGATAGAGCAAAGATTGTAGAAATCTTACTTAATGAATTTCAAAAGAAAAATAAGTAATGAAGTATTTAGGACTTGATTTAGGGAGCAGGACTTTAGGTGTTGCAGTAAGTGATAAGACAGGTCTTATTGCGACTACTTATCGTACCTATAGGCATAATGAGGAATATGATAAATTACTTGATATTGTTAAAGAATTGGTTGATGAATTAGAAATAGAAGCTATCGTTTTGGGATTTCCTAAAAATATGAATAATACTATAGGACCTAAAGGTGAACTTAGTTTAGAGTTTAAAAGTAAGCTTGAAAATATTTTATCAATACCAGTTTATTTAGAAGATGAAAGACTTACTACTGTTACTGCAAATAATGTATTAATAAGTGGTAATGTGTCTCGAAAAAACAGAAAAAAAGTTGTTGATAGTGTAGCTGCAACAATAATATTACAAGGATATTTAGATAGGAGTGGAAGAAGATGAAGAAGAATACTTTTTCAATGTTAGATGAGAATGGGAATGAGGTAGTATATGATGTTTTATTTACTTTTGAAAGTGAAGAAACTCATAAAAACTATATAGTTTATACTGATAATCAAAAGGATGAGACAGGAAATATTGAGGTATATGCATCAATTTATTATCCTGATGATCCACAAAGCAGATTAGAAGCAATCAAAACAGATAAAGAGTGGAAAGTTATTGAAACTATTTTAGATACTTTACAAGAAGAAGTAAGAAATAAAGCAAATAATAATAATGAGCAATAGCTCTTTATTTTTTCTGGAGGTAATATGACAGTTAAAGTTAAACCTAGACCTTTACTTTTAGTTGTATTATTAGCAGTGATTTTACTTATTCTTGGTATTAGCTGGGTGTACTTAGCTAGTCCTGTTGATAAAAATGATAAAAAGGATATTGAGGTTGAGATTACAAAAGGTATTGGTGTTGTAAAAATCAGTAATATTTTAAAAGAAGAAAAATTAATTAGAAGTAAAACTTTGTTTAAAGTATATATAAAATTATATAGTAATAAAACTTTAAAAGCAGGTAATTATACTCTAAATAGAAGTATGAGTTTAAGTGAGATTGTTGAAGTGTTAGAAGAGGGTAGTAAATTTGATTCTAGTACGTTAAAACTTACTTTTAAGGAAGGGCAAAGAATTACTGATTATGCTAAAGTTATTGCTGATTCTACTAATAATAATTATGAAGATGTAATTGCTATTTTTAAAGATAAGAATTATATGAGTGAGTTAATAAATAAATATTGGTTTTTAACTAATGATATTTTACAAGATGGAATATATTATCCACTTGAAGGATATCTTGCTCCAGATACTTATTATTTTAAAGATAGTGATGTTTCAACAAAAGAAATAATTGAGAGAATGCTTGATGAAATGAATAAAGAATTAACTGAGTATAGAGTTAGTTTAGGAGATAGGGTTCACTATTACTTAACAATGGCTTCAATTGTTGAACTAGAAGGAAAAACATTAGAAGATAGACAAAATATAATGGGTGTTTTTAATAACAGAATTAGTGCAGGGATGCATTTAGGAAGTGATGTTACGACTTATTATGCTTTTCAAGCTTCAATGTCAACTAAATTAACAAGTGAACAATATAATACAGCAAATCCATATAATACTAGACCAACTAGTAAAGTAGGACCTCCTATAGGACCTATATGTAATCCAGATTTGACAAGTATTCAAGCAGCAATTAATCCAATTAATAATAATTACTTATATTTTGTTGCTGATAGTAATGGAAAGGTTTATTATTCAAGAACTAGTGATGAGCAAAATAAAGTAATTCAGGATTTAATTAGTAGTGGTAAATGGAATGGATAGGAAATGGTGAAAATGAAAGAGGAAATTGAATCGATAAAAAAATATGCAACTGTAAATAATGTTCCTATTATGCAAGATTCTGGAATAAATTATTTGACAAATTATATAAAAAAACATAATATAAAACATATTTTAGAGATTGGTACTGCAATAGGTTATTCTGCTATTATGATGTGTTTAGTAAGAGACGATATTGTAGTAACAACAATAGAAAGAGATGAAAAAAGATATCTAGAAGCTATTAAAAATGTAAAAAAGTTTAAATTAGAAGATAGAATTAATTTAATTTATAAAGATGCTTTAGAAGTCAATTTAAATGAAAAATATGATCTTATATTTATAGATGCCGCTAAGGCTCAAAATACTAATTTTTTTGAAAGATTTGAAAGAAATTTATGTGATGGTGGAACAATTATTACTGATAATATGAATTTTCATGGATTAGTATTTAAAGATGAGAGTGAGATTGAGAGTAGAAATCTTCGTCAGTTAGTAAGAAAAGTTAAGGATTATAAAGTTTTTCTTTTAGAAAATAAAAATTATGAGACTGAGTTTTTAGATGTTGGTGATGGAATAGCTATAAGTGTAAGAAAATAGTTTGGAGGCGATTTTATGCGCTTGGCACAAATACTTGAATGTAATGATACTTTAGGAACTTGTTGTAATGATTATGCATTGGTGTCTCTTCTAGATACCGTAAGAAAAATGCTTAATTTATTTCAGATAATAATTCCCATTATTCTTATTGTTATGTGTTCCTATCAACTTATTAAAATGGTTATTAATCCAGAAGAGAAGAAATTAACTAAAGGATTATATAATAAGTTTTTTGCAGCAATTATTGTGTTTTTTATACCAACTATTTTAAATACAGTATTAAGTATGATGCCACAGACTTTTAGTGTTACTGCATGTTGGCAACAGGCTAAGATATCAGCAGAAGTTTTAAGAACTTTAAATAATAAATATATTCCAATAAATGGAGAAGAAACTACATCTCCAATACTTACAGATTCTAGTTTGTATGAGAAAGGAAATCCTAAGAGTGATAGTTCTGGAAGTGGTACTTCAACAGGTTCTGGTCAAGGTAGTGCTAAGGGAAAAGCAATTGTTTCTTATGCTAGTCAATTTGTTGGTAAACCATATGTTTGGGGTGGTACTTGGAATGGTGAACTTCCATATACGGGAACAGATTGTAGTGGTTTTGTTCAAGGAGTTTTTAAACATAATGGAATAAATCTTACAAGAACTACATATACTCAGTGGGCCGATAAGAGTTCATATACATTGGTATCTGGAGAAATAAAAGCCGGAGACTTAGTTATGTATGATGGTCATGTTGGAATTCTAACAGGAAATGGTAATGAACTTATTCATGCTAAGGGAACAAACTATGGAGTAGTTAGAGATTCTGATTATAAAAAATGTTCATCTCATGCAATTCTTGGAATTATGAGAATAAATGGTGTTAATTAGGAGGAAGTATGGTTAATAGAAGAAGAAACCAGTCCTCTTTTATGAATAGAATAAGAAGATTGGATAGTAATAGTAAAAAAACATTAATTATTGCTGGTAGTGTGTTTTTAATAATCTTTATAATTACTTTTGCTCTTATATCAAGAGGTGGAGATAATTATAAAAAAATAAAAATAGATAAAAATAAATTTATTATATATACAAAGTATCAAACAAAAAAAGGAAATTATGTTCAATATATTCCATTTGTAAATATAAAGTCTTCTACTGTAGATTTAGTAAATCAGGATATAGATTTATTTATGGAGGACTTTAAAGACCAAGATAATTGTGTTATTTCTTATCAATATAATATTAGTGGTATAGTCATGTCTGTTCTTTTAAAAGCAGTTGATTATAATACTGAGTATGCTCCTAGAGTTTATTTTAGAAGTTATAATATTAATTTAAGTAATCAAGAAGTAATTAATAATGATTCGCTACTTGCATTATTTAATACAGATTATGCAAATGTTAGTGGAATTATAGAGAATAGATTTAAATATTATTATCAAGATATTGTAAATAATGAATATTATGCAAGTGATGAGTGTGATTATAATTGCTTTTTAAAGTATAGAGAGGTAGATGACTATCTTGAAAATGTTTCTTACTATGTAGAAAATGGTGATTTGTATGCATATAAACCATTTGTATTCTATTCAATATATGGAGAAGAAAATTATTTTACAGATGATAGTTTTAAAATTTTAGTAGCAGAATCTGAGAAAAAGTAAAATGATTAAATAAAACATGTTTAAAAATAAGTGTTGGGTATGAATCTAATGCTTTTTTTATTTTATTATTTTTGTGTTATAATACTTTCGAGGTGTTTAAATGAAACTTTTAGTTGAACCAATGAATAAAGAAAATTTAGAATTTAATTGTGATGGGTTAATACTAGCAATTAAAGATTATGCAGTAGAGTCTAATACATATTTTACTCTTGATGAAATTAAAAATATACGTGATTCATTTAATGGAGAAATATTTGTAAAATTAAATAAAAATTTAATGAATGATGATATTTCTTTTGTAAAAGGTATTTTAGTTCAATTAGACAAAATGAATATAACTGGAGTGTTCTTTTATGATTTAGCTGTTTTAGAGTTAAAGCGAGAACTTAACTTAAATATTGATTTAGTTTGGAATCAAACTCATATGGTTAATAATTATAAGACATGTAATTACTATTATAGTAAAGGAGTAAAATATGCTCTTCTTGGAAAAGAAATAACTTTAGATGAAATTTTAGAAATAATAAATTTAAGTGATATTACAAGTATGGTAGAAGTTGTTAGTAAACCTAGTGTTGCTTTTTCTAAAAGAAAGTTAGTTTCTAATTATTATAAAGATATGGGTATTGATGGAAGTAATGAGATTATTGTTAATGAAAAAGTTAGTAATTTAAATTTTGATATTAAAGAGGATAGTAATGGTACAGTGTTCTTTTTAGATTTAATTACAAATGGTACTAGTATTATAAGAGATTTATATGACAATGGGTGTTCTTATATTATTATGAGGGAGTATGGAATTGATAATTTTAGAGAATTAGTTAATGATACTATGGAATATATTAAAGACTCTTGTAGTGATTTATCATATGTTTTGAAGTATAAAAAGTTAGGGGATAGTACAAATTTCTTTTTTAAGAAAACTATTTATAGGGTGAAGAAGAATGGATAAGAGAATTGAATTGTTGTCTCCTGCTGGAGATTTAGAAAGATTAAAAGTAACTTTATTATATGGAGCAGATGCTGTATATATTGGAGGAGAAAAATATAGTTTACGTGCTAATGCGACTAATTTTAGTATAGATGAAATTAGGGAGGGCTGTCTATTTGCACATAAGCTTGGTAAAAGAGTTCATTTAACTTTAAACATAGTTTTTCATAATGAGGATATGGAAGGAGTTAAAGAATACATAAGAGATGTAGTAAATGCTGGAATTGATGCATTTATTGTAAGTGATCCATTTATTATTTCTTATATAAAAGAGACATATCCTGATGTTGAAGTGCATCTTTCTACACAAAATTCTACTAGTAATTATAAAGCAGTTCAATACTTTGAAGAAGAGGGAGTTGATAGAGTAGTACTTGCTCGTGAACTTTCAAAAGTTGAGATTAGTGATATTATTAAGAAAACTAATGTAGATATTGAAGTGTTTATTCATGGAGCAATGTGTACATGTTTTAGTGGTAGATGTGCTTTATCAAATTACGTTACTAATCGTGATGCGAATAGAGGAGGATGTGCTCAAGTATGTAGATTTGCTTTTAAGAGTCAAGAAGAAAAAGATTTTACGATGGCAACAAAAGATATGAATATGTCTAAGCATATTGGTGATTTAATTGATATTGGTGTTAGAAGTATGAAAGTAGAAGGAAGAATGAGGTCTTTATATTATTTAGCAACAGTTATTGGAACATACAGAGATATTGTTGATAATTATTATGATGGGACACTTACGCCTGATATGATGGAAGTTTTTGAAGAAAGGCTAAATAGGGTTGCTAATCGTGAAACTACTAGTCATTATTTCTTAAAAGAAGCAGATTATACTGATCAGTATTATACTGGAAGAGTAGAAGTTTCTAATCAAGATTATTTAGGACAAGTTATTAGTTTTGATATGGAAAATAAATTACTAAAGTTTTATGAAAGAAATTATTTTGAGGTTGGAGATGTTATTGAAGTATTTACTCCAAATGGGGCACATTTAGAATTTACTTTAGAGAAGTTATATAATGAAGATATGGAAAGTATTGATGTAGCAAGACATCCTGATAATATATATTATTTATATTTAGATACACTTATTGATATTCCAGAGTATTCAATGATTAAGATTGTTTCTAGAAAGAGGGATTTAAATGAATAATATTGAAGTTTTAAAAAGTAATTTTTTAAATAAAGAAAAATTTTTAAGTGAGTTTGCAACTAAGAGTAGTGACGCGATACGTTATTTTGAACTTACTGATAAAAATGATATTAGACCACCTTATTTTCATGATATAGATAGAATAATTTATTCACTTAGTTATACGAGATATCTTGATAAAACACAAGTCTTTACAAAGAGTGATAATGATCATGTTAGTAAGAGAATTACACATGTTCAATTAGTTAGTAAGGTTGCTAGAACTATAGGTAGAGCACTTAATTTAAATGAAGATTTAATAGAGGCAATGGCTTTAGGACATGATATTGGACATACTCCTCTAGGACATACAGGAGAGGCTTTTTTAAACGAAATTTCTTTACGTGAACTGGGAGAATATTTCTCACATAATATTCAAAGTGTAAGAGATTTGATGTTTATAGAAAATAATGGTAATGGACTTAATTTAACAGTTCAAGTATATGATGGGATAATGTGTCATAATGGTGAGATGCTAGAACCTATATATAGACCAGTTAGTAAAACAAAAGAAGAATTTTTAAGAGAATATAACTTAGCTTATAAAGATATAAAAACTTCTCGTACATTTAGACCAATGACACTAGAAGGTTGTGTTGTACGTATTAGTGATATAATTGGTTATATTGGTAGGGATATAGAAGATGCTATTATGTTAGGAATTATAAAAAGGGAAGAATTACCTGATTCAATTTCTAATGTATTAGGTACAACTAATAGAGAAATTATTAATACTATTGTTATGGATATAGTTAATAATAGTTTAAATAAGCCTTATATAAAGTTAAGTGATGATGTATTTAAGGCATTATTTGATTTAAAAAAATTTAATTATGAGCATATTTATAAATATGGTATGACAGATGAGATGAAAGAATATTATTCTATTGGTATGAATAAACTATTTACTAGATATCTTGATGATATTAGAAATAAGAATTATGAGAGTGATATTTTTACAATATTTTTAAATGGTCAATCTGATGAGTATAATTTAAATACTTCTGATAAGAGAAAAGTTATAGATTTTATTGCTGGTATGACTGATGATTTCTTTATGAATGAGGTAGATAATTTAAATAAATAGTAGTTTAAAGCGGTAATTTTGTTGAATTACTGTCAAATTTTTTTGAAAATGTCAGTAAATTCATTTTGAGAGAATGTCAGTAAAGTAATTTGTTAGTAACATCAAAA
>CAKOZD010000022.1 GCA_934131175.1 uncultured Bacilli bacterium
GCAGAAGAAGTAAGCTTTGAAGATGGATTTGGAGAAGCCTATGACAAGGAATGGGCATTGAAAGACGAAGGAAAAACAGAAGGTAGAATTGAAGGAAAAAGAGAAGAAAAAATAGAAATAGCAAAGAATATGTTAAAAGACAACGTAGATATTAATCTTATAAAAAAATATACAAATCTAACAGAAGAAGAAATAACTGCATTAGAAGAAGAGTAAGAAGCTCTTCTTTTTATATGTAATATAAAAATATCTATGTGTTATAATAAAAATAGGTGATTTGATGAAATATTTAAAAAAAATAATCATAGTACTTTTAACAATAATAAATATAAATTTATTAACAGGATTAATAATAAGTTGTAACTTTCAAAAAGTGTTAATAAATGGAGTATTAAAAGAAACTATAAAAACACAAATATCAAAAACATCATATAAAGAACCTAATATAATTATAAATGAAAATGCAAAAACGACAAAAGATTTAGTAAAAACGGACAATGATACAATTAATAAAATACTTGAAAGTGATGAAGTACAAAGCCTAATAGAAGACTATTTGAATACAACAATTAGCTCTTTAGAAGATCCATCAAAAATTGATGAAATAGATTTTGAAAAAGATATAATTGATTATTTAAAAAATAATAAAGAACAAATTGAAAAGTCTAGTGGAATAGAAATAACTGATGAAATGATTGATAAAACAAGTAAAACATTACAAGAAAACGATACAAATATTTATATAAAACAAAAAATAAGAAATACAAGTAATAGTATGACAACAACTGAAAAAACTATATTGAAAGGATACAAAACATTTATAAGTATAAAGTTTAGATTTTTATTAACAGCATTATTTTTATTAAACACAATTATTATATTCATTTTAAAAAGACCAATACATAAGGTAATAAATACTTTAGGCATAATATTTGCAACATCAGGAATAGAAACTATTATTACCTCTTTAGTAATTGATTTTATTATAAAAAAGAATACAATATTTACAAAATTTAATTCATCTCCACTCTTAAAATGGGGTATAATATGTACTGTATTTGGAGTTATTGTAATTATGGTATATAATATAGTTATAAATAAATTAAAAAACAAAGAAATGGAGTAAAGTATATGAGTAGTAAAAGTGATAGATTCCAAGAAGAATTAGAACAAACTCAGATGTTAAAAACAATGATTATTGAAAGCGACGAAGAGGAACCATCTATACTTGAAGAAATTGAAGAGTTTGAAGAAAAGATTGATTATTTAGATATCGATGATGAAAAAAAGACTAAATTAAGAAATTTATGCAATGAAATAAAAAAAGAAGATGACGAAAATGTCAGAGAATATTTATTTAAATTATTACAAAAAGAAGTAGATTAGGACAAAGATTATGAAGTTAGAAATAGTAAATTTATGTAAAAGTTATAACGACAAAGAAGTATTAAAAAATATAAATTTTACTTTTGAAGAAGGAAAAATTTATGGATTATTAGGAAGAAATGGAGTAGGTAAAACTACTTTCTTTAATTCTATAAATAGTGATATTTCTATCGATTCAGGAAAATTCTTTCTAGATAATGAATATGGAAAAAACATTATTCAAAATAAAGATATTGGCTATGTAACATCAACTCCAATTGTACCAGAATTTTTAACAGGAAAAGAATTTTTACAATTTTATCTAGATGTTAATAAAGATAATATAAAAGATATAAAAGGAATTGATGAATATTTTGATTTAGTAAAACTAAAAAAAGAAGACCAAAATAAGTTGTTAAAAGAATACTCTCATGGTATGAAAAATAAAATTCAAATACTAATTAATATAATATCAAATCCTAAAGTGATTTTATTAGATGAACCATTGACATCGCTTGATATTGTTGTACAAGAAGACATGAAAAAACTCTTCAAATCATTAAAAAAAGACCATATAATTATACTCTCAACACATATACTAGAACTAGCAACAGACCTTTGCGATGAAATAGTTATATTAAGTAATAAAAAATTAGAACTTATTGAAAAAAACAATCTTAATACAAAGAAATATAAAGACAAAATAATAAAGCAATTAAAGGAAGAACAAAATGATTAATACACTAATTAAATCATTAGAAATAGACATAGTATATGCAGTTAACTCATTAATATATTCTCTAAAAAAACTACCAATATTAAAAGATTTATTAACAGATGATGCATATGGCAGTAAAGTATTAAAAATAATTATAGGAATAATTGGAATAGTTTTATCAACATCAAGAGCAATACTATTTAAAGCGTTTTATTATTTTGTAATTTATATAACATGTAAAACAATGTGTCCAAATAATTATGTGGCTGCAACAATTCATTTATATTTTTTATTAACAATTCTCGGGATGTTTATTAATAATAAACTATTAAACACAAGTAAAAAAAAATATTTTTCAATAATACTATTCAATATGGATGCAACAAAGTTTTATAAAGCGAACATATTTTGGAATACTATAGTAAATTTTACTCTTAATAGTATTTGTTTATTTGTTCTTGCTAAAGCCCTTTCACTTGAATTGATTTATCCAATAGCTCTATTGTTATTCACAACATTTATAAGATTTATTGGAGAAAGTTTAAATATCATGTTTTATAAAAAATATGACTATATGTGGTACAGTAATACAACATTATACTTTACAATATTACTAATAATACTAGGACTTGCATTACTACCAATAATAAATATAACAATACCATTTAACATTATAGAATTAGTAACAATATTCACAATAATTATAGGAACTTTATCACTTATATATCTATTTAATATTAAAGATTATAAATTAATGTATAAAAGATTAAATAATAAAGTAAATGTAATGGATAGTGAAAATGAAAAAGCCTATTTAAAACAAGCAATGGTAGAAGTTAAGAAAAAAGATATAGAACTAGATTCTAAAAAAATAAAAGGTAAAAAGGGATTTGATTTATTTAATACCATATTCTTTGAAAGACATAAAGAAATATTATTAAGAAGTGCAAAGAAATATGCTTTAATTCTAGGTCTAATTTATATAATACTAATATTTATTTGTTATACTAATAACATCTATCTAAAACAAATATCTAATTTTTTAAATAATAGATTAGCAATATTTGTATTTGTTATGTATTTTGTAAATAGAGGAGCAATTATTACTCAAGCAATGTTTTTTAATTGTGATCATGCTATGTTAAGTTATAATTTTTATAGAGAACCAAAAACATTATTAGGCCTATTTAAAAAAAGATTAATAACAGTAATAAAAGTTAATTTATTACCTGCAATTACAATAGGTATTGGAAATGCAGTTATATTAGGTCTAAATAATACAAGTATACTTACAATAATATGTATGATAATTTTCATAATTTGTTTAAGTATATTCTTCTCAACTCATTACTTAGTAATTTACTATTTATTACAACCATATAATAAAAATATGGAAATGAAGAAAATAAGTTATTCGGTTACAACATTACTTACATATATTGTTTGCTATCAGATGTTTAGCCTTGTTCTTAATATAAATATATTATCTATCTTTGGAATAATATTTTCATGTCTTTATATAATTATAAGTTTAGTCTTAGTTTATAAAATAGCACCACAAACATTTAAATTAAATTAGAAATATCATTAAAATGTAGACGAAAGTTTACATTTTTTTTATGTGTATTTAAAATTTTTCTTAATAATATAATTGAAAGGAGGTATAAGCTTGACTAGATTTATTTCACCATTATATGATACGACTTTTAAATATCTTTGGAAGAGTGATACTGCAAGATTCTATTTTATTAAATTAATTAAGTATCTAACAACAATTGATTTAAGTAATTATCATTTATATGATAATGAAATTAATTCAGGTAATAATTTAAAAGATTATAGACTTGATTTAGTATTTGTTCCAAATGATCAAGATGAAAGACTTGGAATGACAATTAATATTGAAATGTATAAGAATTATCATTCTACTGACTCTATTAAATCATTTTCATATGTTTTTAGTCTACTTAGTAAATCTTTAAAACAAGGAGAAACATATTTTGAAAAGTAAATTGTTCAAATTAATTTTAATGATGGATATTTTAAAGAAAATAAGGAAGTTGGAAATATTTGTTATATGATTTCTGATGAAAGTGGAAAATATAAGAAAAATTATATGAAAATATATGAAGTGTATCTATCTAAATACAAAGGTCTGTGCTATAATGAGGCTAATGAATTAGACGCTATGCTATCTTTCTTATCTGCAAATAGTTATGAAGAAATGGAAAGAATAGCATGCGGCAAAAAGGAGGCATTAGCTATTATGGATGAATTAAAAAAACTTTCTAAAGAAGAAGATTTTCTACCAGAATATGACTTTGAAAGAGAAATGAGAAGAGTAACTAATACTGAGAAAGAAATATCTAAACAAGAAGGAAAAGAATCAGCCATAAGAGAAGTTGCTATTAACTTTATGAATAATGGAGTAGATTTAAATATAATTTCTAAGTCTACTGGATTAACAATTGATGAATTAAATAATTTAAAAGAAGAAAAAAAGCTCTAAAATGATATGAACCCCGTTTCTTGGACATAGGAAACGAGGTTTTTATATGTCAAAATTAACTTATGAAGATAAAATAAATATATATATTAATAAAAAGAATGGAATGTCAACAATACAACTATCTAATAAATATAAAGTTGGAAAAACAACAATAAAGTATATTTATAGATTAATTGAAGTACATGGTTATAATGTTTTAAGAACAACTAAAAATAAATATTATTCCTCTAATCAAAAAGAAAAAATTATTAATCGTGTGTTATTAAATAATGAATCAATAACTTCAGTATCTATTGATGAAGGTTTATTAAATCCTGGAATTCTTGCTAATTGGATAAAAAAATACAAAGAAATGGATTATAATATAGTTGAACGAAAGCGAGGTCGACCAACTATGCCTAAAGTAACAAAGAAAAAAGAAAATGAAACAGATAAAGAAAAAATAAAAAGATTAGAAGAAGAAAATTTATATTTAAAAGCTGAGCTAGAATACTCAAAAAAATTGAGAGCCGTTGTTCAAGCAAGGAAGAATCAACAACAGAAGAAAAAGTAAATGTTGTTAGTGAACTTCGGCTAACATACCCATTGATGATTCTTCTACAAATATCAGGTTTAGCTAAATCTGTGTATTATTATACTTTATCTAAAAATGATAAAGATGATAAAAATAAAGAAATAATTGATAAAATAAAAGAAATATTTATTAATAATAAAGAAAGATATGGTTATCGTAGAATTACATTAGAACTAAGAAATCAAGGGTATAATGTTAATCATAAGAAAGTTTATAGAATAATGGTGAAATTAGGATTAAAACCATTAAAAAGAAACAAAAGAAAATATTCATCATATAAAGGGACAATTGGTAAAATTGCTGATAACTTAATAGAACAGAATTTTAACGCAGATAAACCAAATCAAAAATGGTATACAGATGTTACAGAATTTAATCTTCGTGGAGAAAAAATTTATTTATCACCAATTCTAGATGGATATAATGGAGAAGTAATATCTTATAATACTTCTAAATCACCTAATCTAGAACAAATAAATGACATGTTAAATAAAGCCTTCGATAAAAACAATAAACTTGATGGATTAATATTTCATTCAGATCAAGGTTGGCAATATCAACACGAATCATAGCAGCAAAGATTAAAAAATAAAGGGGATAAAACAAAGCATGTCTAGAAAAGGTAATAGTATGGATAATGGTATGATGAAAAACTTTTTTGAACTACTTAAAACTGAAATGATCTACGACCAAGAAGATAAATATAAAACACTAGATGAATTAATTACAGCTATAGATGACTATATTAATTATTATAATTATGATAGAATTAAAGTAAAATTAAAAGGACTGTCACCTGTGAATTACAGGTTACAATCCTCTAATTAGAAACTATTTATAAACTGTCCAACTTTTGGTGTTCAGTTCAAAAAAAGGCTTTTTTCAATGTTTCCAAAAACTTTTCCAATACTATCATGAATAACTAAATTACATATATGGTCATATTGAGTAATACTTTTATTTATTAAGACTAAATATTTTCCTCTAAAATAATTTATAAAAGAAGCAGCAGGGTAAACATTTAGTGATGTTCCTCCAATAATCAACAAGTCGCATGTTGAAATTTCATTTATTGTCTTTTCAATAACATCTTCATTTAAACCTTCTTCATATAAGACAACATCCGGTTTTATAATACCACCACAATCACATTTAGGAATACCATTAGAATTGAATACAGCATCATCACTATAAAATTTATGACACTTCATACAATAATTCCTTTTAACTGAACCATGTAACTCTAAAACATTAGATGAACCAGCATCCTGATGAAATCCATCAATATTTTGAGTAATAATACTACTAAGCATATTATTATGTTCCATTTTACTTAAAACGTAGTGAGTAATATTAGGTTTATAATTATTAGGATTTAATTTATCTCTATAAAAATCATAAAACGCACCAGTATGATTAATGAAAAAACTATGAGAAAGAACTTCTTCTGGAGGATACTTATATTTTTCATTATAAAGTCCATCACTACTTCTAAAATCCTTTAGACCAGATTCAGTAGAAACACCAGCACCACCAAAAAATACAATTTTCTTACTATCTTTAATCATTTCAATTAATTTATCAATTTCACTCATCTAATCACCAATAAAATTATAAATCAAATTAACAAAACTATAAATAATAAATATAATAAAATACCAAGAAAACAACTCGCTAAAAATCACTAAATTTGACAAAGAAATTTATTTAGAGTAAAATTGATATATCAATTAACACATTTGAGGTGAATTAATTTGAAGAAAACAAAAATAATTACAGGCATGACATTTGTTGTGGCTATTATGATGATTTCTATTGGAATGATTATTCAAAAAGAAGATTCAATGTCAAAAATAAATACGAATGTCAACATAAGTAATTTTAAAATTCAAAATATGGCAGCAAGTACTAACATGATAGTAAAAGATACTGAATCAAAGGAAGAGACTACTGAAAGTACAAATTTACTATTAACAGAAGTTCAAATGGAAACTGCACCAGCTTCAGTAATTATTCCACCAAGAATAGAAGTATATGAAGGCATGACTCTAGAAGAGTTAGCAGCAAAGTTAGATAGAAGTTTAGGAAATGATTTAGTTGCTGGAAAAGGTGCTTTAATAGCATCAGAATGTATTAATAAAGGTGTAGACCCATATGTTGCTGTATCAATATTATTACATGAAACAGGTTGTAAGTATTCATGTTCTAAACTAGCAAGAAGTTGTAATAATTTTGGAGGACAAAAAGGTTCTCCAGGATGCAATGGAGGAGCATATAAAGCATATAATTCAATAGATGAAGGTTTAGTAGGCTTTATAGATAACTTATATAGAAACTATTACTCAAGAGGATTAACAACAGTTGAACAAATAGGACCAAAGTATGCAGAAAGTAATACTTGGGTTAGTAAAATTAACTGGTATGTATCTCAAGTAAGAGCAAGTTAATAAGAGTATGTTTAAAACATACTTTTTTCTTTGCAAAAAAAATAAAATAGTGATATAATTAGAGACACTTTGGGGTGGTATCATGATAAGAAAAGAAACATTAAAAAAAGATCAAATATTAAACTTAAAAAGAATAAATAAAAAACAAAAAATAAATAACAAAAAAATAGATAAAGTAGTAAAAACAAAAAAAGCAGATAAAAAAGTAACAAGAAAAAATTCTAAGAAAAAAAATAGTCATATCAAAGGAGTAATAAAAAAAATAGTTCCAGGAACATTAGCCTTATATCTTGGAATAACACTTATGAGCTCATCAAATGCTACAAATATTATTTTAAATAAAGCACAAAAAAATATTGGAATAATAACAAGTAATATAGCAAGAGCAGATACAATGGATGAGGATGTTTCATTGTTAGATGCTATTGAACAAAATGAAAATTTAACAAGAGAAGATAAAGATTTAATAGATACATTAGAACAACTAATAATAGAAGATGAATATCTAGATATAAATCAAGCAAAAAGAGCATTAAGAACAATAAAAATAAATTATAATGTAGAAAAGCCGATAGGTGTTGCTGATAGTACAAAAGCAAGATACAACGAAGGAACGAATATAATAGATGTATATGAGTCACGAGAAACAGCAAATAAAGATTTGTTACGTCATGAAATAGTTCATAGTATTTATGTAAATTTATTTACAAAATTTTTACCAGATTATTTTTCTGAAGGAATGACTGAACTACTTATAAACGAATATGTTAGCGAATTACATTATGATGAAAAAACAACATATCCATTTGAGGTAACAATGGTAAAAGTATTATGTGAAATGGTTGGAAGCGACAATGTTAGAAAGACTTTTGCAAAAGGAAATATGAAAACTATTGAAAATAAAGTAGAAGATATAGCAGGAACACAAAAGACAAAAGACTTCTTTAAAACAATAGAAAATATATTTAAAAAATATGAATCTGGTACTAAAATTAGTGATGACGAATATAATAAAATGATGAGTTTTCTAGATTCTTATTTTACATATACTTATCAAGAAGATAAAGATGAAGAAAAATATGAAATATACCTTTATTACAGAGGAATATTGTCTTTAATAAATAAGGAAAACGCATACAATAGTTACTTAGATTATTTGAATGAAACATATACACCAAGACATCCATATTTCTCATCAGAACTAGGATATAATGGACAAAATAGTTATACATATCAATATACTAAGTAATTTAGTAAAGCCACGAAATTTGACAAAATACAAAATAAGTGATATAATTAGAAACGTAATTGATGGCACATTATTCTAGTCAATTACTTTATTAGGAAGACGAGCTTAAAAATTCGTTAAAGGGCATATCTGTGAAACCTTTGGTGTCTGCTTCTTACGCCCAGTTTGGGGTGGATGCTGGAGATGAAGGATACTGGGCGACTCATAATGGCATATGAATCCCGACCCACTATCCGTGGAGACCTATTTTTGTGCTAAACCTATACGTGAATACTGATGGATTTAGTACGTAATAGGATTAAACCTGTGCGGTGGCGAAAGTTATCCACAGCGTAGCCTGTCTTGAGTGAAAATATTGGGATGAATGATCAAGTTTATATGAACAGGCCGCTCATATAAATGTGCGTTCTGAAATTATTTTTGCAAAAAAGGACTAATAATAAAGTGTTGGAGAGGAAATCTCCTAGGGTGTACTTCAATATAGGATTGCAGTGGGCACTAAGTGGCAATCAAGTCGTATGAATCGGAGACGACATATTAATTCTTGTAAAGGGGAACCGCTTATCTGGTAACGGATATGTAAGAATTAGGGAAATCCTACTTGACCTAAGGCCCAAAGTTTACTATTTTGATAGCCAAACAATTAAATTGAATATAAAGTAGTTTAACTACTTTTTTTTATATATGAAGGAGAGTATAAGTATATGCTGAAAAAGCAACAAAAAGAAAAAAATGAATTAGAAAATTTAATTGAGGTAACCAAGAAAAAAGAAAAAGTAAAAAAAGAACATGTCGATAAAAAATGGATTGCAACAGTAGTAATAGTTGCTTTCTTAACATCATTCACATTATCTTTTATATCTGAAATGACAATACCAAATTTATCATTATGGTTAGGAATATTAGTAACATTATTCTTTATATTCCTTGGAATATTCTTTGATATCATAGGTGTGTCAGTAACAACAGCCGACGAAGCTGTTTTCCACTCTATGAGTTCAAGAAAAGTAAAAGGAGCAAATGTTGCAGTTAAATTCAAAAAAAATGCTGATAAAGTTTCAAGCTTTTGTTGCGACGTTATAGGTGACGTATGTGGTATCATATCAGGTGCCGCAGGAACAACAATTGCTGCAATATTAGTAACTCAATTTAAATTCAATACATTATTCACATCAATTACAGTAGCTGCTATAATAGCATCAATTACAATAGGTGGAAAAGCAATAGGAAAAAGCTTTGCAATTAATAAAAGTAACATCGTTCTCTATGAATTTGCTAAATTTATATCAAATTTTTACAAAAAATAAAAATACATGGTATAATATAGCCAATATGGAGGCTTTATGGGTTACAGGTTAGAAAATAAAGATATAAATCTTAATGAAAAGAAATTTACAAGAATTGCTCAAGGAAAAACAGGAAATGTTTTTAAATGTAATGGTTACGCAATAAAAGTATTTAATAATTATGCAGAAGATATAATTGATTTAGAAACAGCAAAATATTTAACAGGAATAAGAACAGATAGAATAATATTACCAAATAAATTACTATTCTATAACAATGGTTTTAAAGGTTATTCTATGAAACTGGTAAAAAAAGATCCAAGACAAAAGAAAATTATTAATTGTCCAACAGATGAATTAATAAGAAATGTAGAAATAATAGAAGATGACATTAGAACATTGAGTGATAAAAAAGTATTATTAAACGGAATTAATCCAGAAAACACAACATTCAATGGAAAACTATATTTAACAGATCCAAGCAAATATAGGGTATTAGATGTTGGAAGTACAGAAGAACTTGAAAAATTAAATAATTATCAGTTTTATATTTTACTAACTAATTTAATTATAAAAGATATGAATAAATCTCATATACCTGCATCAACTATCCAAAGAATGAAAGAACTGTTAAGTCTAAAAGATGATTCTACATACTATAGTGATTATTTAGAGGAAATTTTAGAAGATAACAGTTCAATTAAAACACTAATTAAAAAAATATAAAAAGATAGACAAGCGATATAAACTTGTCTTTTTCTTTGGATTATAGTAAAATATAATAAGTTTTGAGGTGGTAAAATGATACAAGTATCAAATGTAAGCTTAAAGTTTGGAAAAAGAACTTTATTTGAAGATGTAAATATTAAATTTACTAATGGAAATTGTTATGGATTAATAGGAGCAAATGGAAGCGGTAAATCTACTTTCTTAAAATTACTAAGTGGGGAATTAGAAACAACTACTGGTGAAATAACAATTACAAAAGGAGAAAGACTTTCTTTCTTAAAACAAGACCATTATCAATATGATGATAAAAGAGTTATTGATGTTGTTATAATGGGAAACTCTAAGTTATATGAAATTATGGAAGAAAAAGACAAGATGTATAATCAAACAGAGTTTACTGAAGAAGATGGTATGAAACTTGCTAATTTAGAAGCTGAATTCATGGACTTAGACGGTTGGAATGCTGAACCAGATGCTGCACAATTATTAAATAATTTAGGTGTAAGTGAAGAATATCATTATATGACAATGAAAGAACTTCCAGTAAAAGAAAGAGTTAAAATTTTACTTGCACAAGCTTTATTTGGAAATCCAGACATCTTACTATTAGATGAACCAACAAACAGTTTAGATATTGAAGCAATCAAATGGTTAGAAGAATTTTTAATTAACTTTAATAACACAGTAATCATTGTCTCACATGATAGACATTTCTTAAACAAAGTATGTACACATATATGTGATATAGATTATTCAAAGATTAAATTATATATTGGTAACTATGATTTCTGGTATGAATCTAGTGAATTATTACAAAGACAAATGAGAGAGTCTAATAAGAAAAAAGAAGAGAAGATAAAAGAATTACAATCATTTATTGCGAGATTTAGTGCAAATGCATCAAAGTCAAAACAAGCAACTTCTCGTAAAAAAATGTTAGATAAAATTCAATTAGATGAAATTGTTCCATCTAGTAGAAAATATCCATATATTGATTTTAAAATCGAAAAACCAGCTGGAAAAGAAATATTAAAAGTAGAAAACTTAACAAAAGAAGTAGATGGTAAAAAAATATTAGATAACGTTTCATTTACAGTATTAAAAGGAGATAAAATATGCTTTATCGCTGAAGATGATATGGTAAAAACAACATTATTTAATATTTTAATGGGAAAAGAAAAGTATGATAAAGGTACAATTGAATGGGGAAAAACTATAAATCCGGGATATTTACCACAAGATAATAATGAATTTTTTAATACAGATAAAAATATCATGGAATGGATTGGTCAATTTTATGATATAAAAGATGAAACAATACTAAGAGGATTCTTAGGTAGAATGTTATTTTCAGGAGAAGATGTATTCAAGAAAGTAAATGTTTTATCAGGCGGAGAAAAAGCACGTTGTATGTTATCTAAAATGATGTTAGAAGAACCAAACTTTTTAATATTAGATGAACCAACAAACCATTTAGACCTAGAAAGTATAACATCATTAAATAAAGGTATGGTAAACTTTAAAGGAGAACTATTCTTTACATCACGTGACTATGAATTAAATAGTACAGTTGCTAATAGAGTAATAGAAATTAAGTCAGACGGAACAATAATAGATAGAACTATTCCATATGAAGAATATATAAGTAATAAAGAAAATTAATTGACGTATTAAAAGATATTTAGTATAGTTTAATTGAAAAGAGGTAATAATATGGAAAAGAAAAAAGTATTTATAATTATTGGTGTTATTTTAGCAGTAATTTTATTAATTGCTTGTTCAACAATTGGAGAAAAAAAAGGTACATCAAATGATTTAAATGATACATCAAATGATGCATCAACAATAGTTGCAAATGCTCAAAAAGAAAGTGATGCAGTAAAAGATAGTGAAAAGAAAGAGTTTACTCAAATTGATGTAGACAAATATCTAGAGTATTATAAAGGTGAAGAAAATACTTTAATATTAATAGCTAGACCTACATGTCATTATTGTCAAATAGCAGAACCAATTATTCAAAATATAGCGTACAAGTATGATATAAATATTAATTACTTAAATACAGATGAATTTAAAGATGATGATGAAGAAAAATTAGTTAATTCAGATGATACATTTACAAATGGATTTGGTACACCACTATTATTAGTAGTATCAAATAATAAAATAGTTGATTCAGTAGATGGATTAACTGATAATGCACATTATACAGAATTCTTTAAAAAATATGGATATATAAAAGAAGATTAAAGGTGGGATAATATGGCAAAGAGCGTTTACAAACAAGTATTAGCGTTTAAAAATAGACACCCAGGTACAATCGCATGGAGACTTGAAAAACATTCAGCAATCATTGAAAAACATTTAAATCCAGGAGAAGAAGTAATATATGCTTTTGCAGCACAAAAAAATGATAATCCATTTAATATTATCACAACAGCAGTAATTGCTTTAACAAATAGAAGATTATTAATTGCTAGTAAAAGAGTAGTATTTGGATACTTCTTAAGTTCAATAACACCTGATATGTTTAATGATTTAAAAATATCAAGTGGAATTATTTGGGGAAATGTTTATATTGACACTATAAAAGAATTTGTCACATTATCAAATATTAGTAAATCAGCATTAACTGAAATAGAAACACAAATTTCAAGTTATATGATGGAAGAAAAGAAAAAATATAGACTTAGAGAAGAAATAAAAGAGGACTAGAATAAAGTCTTCTTTTGTTTTATAATTTTATTAGGTGATAATATGAAGAAAAAAATAAAATTATTAATCTTACTAATATTAATCATCTTAATCATATTGTTAATAAGAAACATAATAAAAAAAGAACATGATATAAACTATGAAACATCAAAATATAAAATACGTGAAACATATAAATATAAGAATAAGGTACATACATATATTTTAGAAATAAAAAATAAAACTAATACTTATTCATTTATATTAAATAATAATATTCATAAAAAAAAGCAAATTATAAAAGAAGTTAAAACTTATAAAAAAGTCAATATAACTTGTATTATTCCAATCTATAAAACTAAAAAAATAGGAAATAATCTATATTGTACAAAAGATAATATTCAAGTATCAAATTATTATTTAAAAGATAATGATAATTATAAAAAAATACTAAAACAAGTAAAAAAATATAACATAAGTAATTTGAATAGTAGTGATACAAAAAAAGAGTATAAAAAACTTACAATTTTTAATAAAAATATTAGTAATAATGAAGTATATACAATATGGGATTATAGAGGAATATATATATTAAAAAATAATAGTTACAACTATCAAAAAATATTAAATGAAGATTTATATGATAATATAATGTCAACTATTGTAGATAAATATTATGTACTTTTTGAAAATACGTCAGTAAATGGAATAGAAAAAGTATATTATTATGATTTAGAAAAAGAAAAACTAAAAGAATTTAAGCTAAATGAAGTAATATCAAAAGACTCTTATATAAACGGTACATATAAAAATTATATATATTTAACAGATAGAAAAGAAAAAAAACAATATAAATTAAATATAAAAACAAAAAAAATAGAACAAGTTAATAATAATGATGTAAACTATTTATACTATAAAAATGATAACTTTCAAAAACTTAATAAAACAGAATTTTTTAAAGAAGATATATTATTTAAAAATTATAATGAAAATAAAAAATATGAAGATAGTAAATATTATTATTACTATGAAAATAATAAGTTTTATAGACAAATAAAAAAAGAAAACAAAGTATTATTATTTGAATTAAAAGATGTAGATGAATGGATGGTAATAGGGGATAATATAATATTAATAAGTGATGGAATAGTTTATAATTATAGTGATAATACAGGATTAAGAATGATATTAGAAAGTAATGAATTAAAATATAATTACAAAAATATTTATAATTATTGGAAGAAAGATTAATCTTCCAATTTTTTTTGCATAAAATAATAATAAATTAGTTGAAATTAAAAAACAGATTTGCTATAATATTAATTGCAACGGGGCTTTAGCCAAGTGGTAAGGCGTGGGTCTGCAACACCCTGATCACCGGTTCAAATCCGGTAGGCCCCTCCAATTTATATGCGAACGTGGTTCAATGGTTAGAATACGGCCTTGCCAAGGCTGTGATGGGGGTTCGATTCCCCTCGTTCGCTCCATAAGATAAAATCGTCGCACTAATGTGACGTTAATGATTAAGTCAACTAGTAATAGTTGATTTTTTTGTGCGTTATTGCAAAGAAAAGTGTGATGTGATTAAAATAATTAAGAAGAAAATCAATATTAATGATGAACTCAAAACCAAAATCAATCGGTCTTGCAAATTTAGTAAGCAGAAATATAAAATCTACGAAGGGTTCTTACGAATTATTGAACATACTAATCTAGCTAAGTTAAGACATATATCAGACTCATTATGTGCTGAATATGGATTATCAACTTTAGATGAAAATATAGACTACAAAAACACTTACAAGAATAAAGAAATTCGTAAGTATGACAAATATTGTAAAGATATAAAAGAAATAGCAAAATCCATGCAAGATAATATTAATAATTTTGATAAAGACATACAAAAAAGAAAAAGACAATTCTAGGTCGGTGTGACATAGAACTGTCTTTTTTTTAGTTTACATTTTTAGTATTACATTATCATCAAAAATTTCTTATAAGAGTTTGATATTTTCTTTATCGAATTGATTTATATATTCATTAAATTCTTTAAAAGTTAATCCGTCTGGGATTTCAGATATCTCAGTTAATTTTCTGATATCAGTTATTTCAAATCCACTTGTTATATCTTTTATTGCTGACTCTACACTTTCGTATTTATGAATACCTCTTTTAGGTATGTTTGAATGCTCGAAATGATACCAATAATCATTATATTTAAATAATACAAAACAATGCATTCTTACTTCGTTATCAGCATTTTCTTCTGTTTCATATCTCCTATGACAATAAATTTTATTTTCTAAACCAATTTTATCAAAAAAATATTTTATTAATTTTGCTTGCTCAATACAAGTACCTAATCCTGTTTCCAATATTTCATTAATTGAACTAATTCTATAACTTTCTCTAAAACCTTTTAAGTTATTAAAATGCAAATCTTGATTACAATCTTTCCAACCATATGTAATATTTTGATTCATAAAATTCATTAAATCAGTATCACTATTTAACTTTAAAAATTCAGTTAACCTATCTTGATTTACATTATACGAAATCATATTACCTTCTTCAAAAATATAAAATGGTCTATTTCCAATAATTTCAAATTTACCATTCTCATAATAAATAGTATCTTCTTCAGGGAGAGCTATTATTTTTTCTTTTTTTGATAATTCTAGCAAATAATTTTTATTTAATTCAGTCTTTTCTTTATCTTGATTTGTAAAATGACAAAGAAAAGAAAAATAGCTTACTACATCAAACCCCATTAAATCTTTAAGGTCAACTTCATTTTTGTCTGCATATTTACATGTGTCGATACATTGTCCTAAAATTATAGCACCAGCACTTCCTCCAAAAACAATACCATTATTCTCAATAAAAACTTTTATTTTTTCAAATGAATCACTATCTTTCAAATTTTTTAGTAATTTAAATGTATTTCCACCACCAATAAATAATGCAGAATAATTTTCCAAATTTTTATTAAACAAATCAGCACCCGAAACAACCATATCTATATTTGGAACATCAACACCTTTTAATTCATCTTTAATCCATTCATAACAGCTTGGATATCTTTCACTTGGCATAGCAAGTGGAATATATAATATAGGTTTATTATGATCTATAACTTCATTTAATTTCTTATTTGCATCAACTGTTTTGTATCCACAACCTCCACCACATAAAAATATTCTCATTCTATCTCATCTCCATATACATTTCTTTTGTTATTAAAAGTTGTTTCGCTATACTTTCTTTGCTAAAAACTAACTCTTTTTGTTCATTTGAATAACATCCTTAATCTACAAACTAATCACTCAATAAGATTATACTATATTCAGGCATATTCTTCTATAATCCTATTGAAATAATATCAAAAACTGATATAATCGATTTAGATGATATAATCAGTCTTTGGAATATAATTTTTCGAATATAAGAAAAGTTAAGGCTCCATTGAAGAATCTGTTCGAACTATTTAGTTTGAACTTAATATATAGAATCAATCTAAGGATTGATTTTTTTGTTTAAAAAATCATTCTAAAGAAAGAATGAAAGATAATTATAATATATTACTAAGTAGTGTTTTGGGATTAAAATAATTATAAATGTTGTAGTTAATTGTCAAATTTTTTTGAAAATGTCAGTAAATTCATTTTGAGAGAATGTCAGTAAAGTAATTTGTTAGTAACATCAAA
>CAKOZD010000023.1 GCA_934131175.1 uncultured Bacilli bacterium
AGAAAATGGATAAATCTTTAATATCTGAGCTTACTAATCTAACAGAAGAAGAAATAACTGCATTAGAGGAAGAGTAAAAAACTCTTCTTTTTGTATTACTTAATTTCTTTTTCAATACTCTTCTTAGTATGTTTTATATATTTAGGATTAATTTTAAAATATTCAATAATCGTATCCGACTTATCACAATCAGTAATAATGTATCTCGCTTCCTTTGAATATATTTTTTTACTTACTTTTTTAGAAATATTTTTATATGCACCTTCAATACTAGAATTTGTATCTTCATATACCTTATATGAATACTCAATACCAGTATCCTTCTTTTTAGGAATTATTTCTTTAATAAATAAAACATATGAATTATCTCTACAACTAACACCAATTCCATCTACAAGAACTAAATTATTTAATTCAACGTAATCGGGTATTTTGATAAAAATCATCATAAAAATAATAATTACTATAATTAACACATATTTTTTCATTTATATCTTCCTCTCAAAACATTATTAGTTAATCTAGAATTTCTTTTTCTAACATTATCATCTATTTTTATAATAGAATCCTTAATCTCATTCTTATCAAACTCTAAATACTTAAATCCAAATATCTTTGTCTTAAATATATTTAAAAACATTATTAAAGCCCCAAATATCACTCCATATATTCCAAGAATAGTACCAAGAATTAATAAAAATATTTTATAAATTCTTAATGCATTTACTAACTCAACAGATGTGAAAATAAGACCAGCTATAGAAGATATCGCAATAATTATAATCATAATAGGAGAGACAATTCCTGCCGAAACAGCTGCATCACCTAAAATTAATCCTCCAAGAATGGAAACAGCCGACCCACTAGTAGTTGACATTCTTAAATCACTTTCTTTAAGTATTTCAAAAGCAATAATCATAAATAAGGCCTCAATATATGCAGGAAACGGTACGAAACTTCTTCCAGCTTTAAGCATAAGAAGTAAAGGAAACGGTACTAAATCATAATTTCTTGTTGTAACAGAAATATAAAGAGCAGGTAAAAAAACAGCAATTAAAAAAGCAAAAACTCTAATAATTCTAATAAATGTAGTATTAAAACTCTTTTGAAAGTAATCATCGGTAGTATGAAAAAAATCTAAAAAGAAACTTGGAAGTATTAATCCGTAGCAAGAGTTTTCAACAAGTATAACAACTTTTCCTTCAAGTAACGCCATACTACATTTATCTGGTCTTTCACTCATCATAATTGTAGGAAATAAATTTTTTCCGTCTTCCAAAGAAAACTTTAAGTAACTAGAATCCATTATTCCATCAATATCAATATTCTTAAGTCTTTTAACAACAGAATCAATCAAATTGTTAGATACAATATTACTAACACCTAAAACTTCTACTTTAGTCTTACTAATTCTTCCGATATTTAAAGTTCTAACTATTAAATCTCTTTTTATTCTTTTTCTAATTAAAGAAAGATTAGTATTAATATTTTCACAAAAACTATCCTTTGCACCACCAATTGATAATTCACTATTTATTGTTTGAACTCCACGACCATCATGAGATTTAATCTCAATTGCATAAATCTTTTTATAAATAATAATCACATATCCTAAATTTAAATAATTAATAATATCATCATATTTTATAATTATTGAATTACTATTTGGAATTTTAAAATTAAAATTATTTAAATCATTTTTATTAACTTTTGTCAGAAGATAATACAAAAATTCATTTATAGAGCCACCATCAGTTAATACTTCATTAAATATTAAATTAATCTTTTTGCCACACACAACAACATCTTTAAAAATATAATCACTAGAAGTAATCTCTTTTTTTAATTTACTAATTATCATACTAATCACCAATATTAGTATGAATAATAATTAAAATATTATGTAAATATGCTATAATAAAATAGAAATGAGGGGTACTATGATAGTAAAGATAGAAAGATTAGATGACTTTGGAAGAGGAATAGCTTATATAAATAATAAAATTACTTTTATAGAAAATGCTTTACAAGATGAAATAGTAGAAATAAAAATAGTAAAAGAACATAAAAAATATAATGAAGGAAAAGTAATAAGGTATATTGAAAAATCAAAAATAAGAATAGATGAAATGTGTCCATATACAAATATATGTGGAGGATGTAATCTAAATCATATATCAATAGAAGAAGAAAACAAATATAAACAAAATAAAATAAAAAATATAATTAATAAATTTACCGATTTAGATGACTCAGTAATAAGAGATATTAAATGTTTCAATGAATTGTCATATCGAAATAAAATAACACTACATGGTAGGAATAATGTCTTAGGTTTATACACTAATAAAAGTAATGAACTTATAAAAGTTGATGAATGTCTACTTGTAAATAACAAGATAAATGAAATAATAAATGTTTTGAATCAAGTTAATGAAAATATAGAAAAGGCAGTTATTAGAACAAGCAATAATGAAAAAGAAGTAATTTTAGATATTAAAGGAAGTATTACTGATATTGAACTATTAAAATCAATTGTTGACGTATTAATTATAAATGGAAAGTATATCACTAAAAAGAAAACTATAATTAGTGAAATTGGAAATTATAAATACCATGTATCAGCAAAGTCATTCTTTCAAGTAAACAGTTGCGTAACAAAAAAATTATATGATGAGACATTAAATGTAGCAAAAGTTATGTGTCCGAACAATGTCCTAGATTTATACTGTGGTACCGGTACAATTGGTATATATATAAGTAAATATTGTAAATCTATAGTTGGAGTTGACTACAATGAGTCAAATATAGAAGACGCAAATAAAAATAAAGAATTAAATAATGTTAAAAATATAGAATTTATTTGTGATAAAGTAGAAAATAGAATTAACGAATTTAAAAATATTGATTTAGTTGTTGTTGACCCACCTCGCGCAGGACTTGATAAAAAAACAAAAGAAAATTTAATAAGGATAAGCCCTAAAATGATTGCATACACTTCATGTGATCCAGTAACCCTTGCAAGAGATATAAAAGAATTAAGTAAAAATTATGAGGTAAAATATATTCAACCATTTAACAATTTTCCAAGAACATTCCACGTTGAGTGCGTGTCTGTGCTATGTCGTAAAACCCTTATAAAATAAGGACTTTGTAAAATTTCAAATCTTAAAAATTTCATTTTTTTTGATAATAAATTGAGAAAAATTATAAAAAAATATATAACCTAGTTTGCGTATGGTATGTTTGCACATACTACCTTAAAGATGTCTTAATGGCATCTTTTTTTATGCGGACTAGGATGAACAAATAGATTACTTATAAATTTAAACATATCATAACTAACGAAATGCAAATTGTATTTTATTCGTTTTTATACCCCAAAAAAGGGATACATAGCCATTATCAAGATGGCTAAAAAAGAAGGAGGTGAGCAGATGAAAGAAGGTAAGATTATAGCAATCTCTAATCAGAAAGGAGGAACAGCAAAAACAACTTCTACATTTAGTCTTGGAGTAGCACTTGCTAAAAAAGGACAAAAAGTCTTATTAGTAGATGCTGATCCACAAGGAGATTTAACAACTTATATGGGATGGCATAATGTAGATGAGATACCTATTACTTTAGCAACACTTATGCAAGATTCAATAACTGATAAAGATGTGAATCCAAAAGAAGCAATCCTTCACCATAGTGAAGGTGTAGATTTAATTCCATCTAATCTAGAGCTTTCTTCATTAGAAGTAAGTTTAGTAAATGCAATGAGTAGAGAATATACGATGAAAAATGTCTTAAATGGTTTAAAGAAAGATTATGATTATGTACTAATTGATTGTATGCCAAGTTTAGGAATGATAACAATTAATGCTCTTGCTTGTGCAGATAAAGTTATAATTCCTGTACAAAGTCAGTTTTTAGCTACTAAGGGTATGGGACACTTGTTACAAACAGTAATTAAAGTCAGAAAGAAAATTAATCCTAACTTAGAAGTAGGAGGAATATTACTTTCTTTAGTTGATGAGAGAACAAGATTAGCTAGGAATATTAGGCAAGAATTAAATGACACTTATGGAATGGTATTTAAAATATTTGATACACAAATTCCAAGAGCAATAAAAATTGCTGAATCAACGGCACAGGGTCAAAGTATATTTTCATATGATAAAAATAGTAAAGTTGCACTTGCTTATGAGAATTTTGCAAAGGAGGTATTGAAAGATGGAACAAAAGAAAAACATAGACCTAACAACATTCAAGTTAGATGATTTCTTTTCGACTCAAGAAGACAGAGATGAAGATAAGAAAGAAAAAGTAGAAATAATTGATTTATCTTTAATAGATGATTTTCCAGAGCATCCATTTAAGGTACAAGAAAATGAAGATTTATCAAAGTTAAAAGAAAGTATAAAAGATAATGGTGTATTAGAACCAATAATTGTAAGAAAAAAAGAAAATAATAGATATGAAATAATTGCAGGGCATAGGAGAAAATTTGCTTCTGAATTATTAGGTAATAACTTTATACCATGTATAGTTAGAGATATGACAAAAGAAGAAGCAATAGTATATATGGTAGATTCAAATCTTCATAGAACTAATATTCTTCCAAGTGAAAAAGCAAAAGCCTATAAGATGAAAATGAATGCAATAAAAAATATTAAAGGTGGACCACTGGGCCACAATGCTAGAACTAGAGATATACTAGGTGAAGAAAATTCAGAAAGTGGAAGACAAGTACAAAGATATTTACGTTTGAATGAATTGATACCAGAGCTTTTAGAAATGGTAGATAATTCAGTTTTAAACGAAAAACCAGCAATAGCATTGAGACCAGCAGTTGAAATATCATATTTATCTAAGGATGAACAAGAAATGCTTTTTAATTCAATAGAATATTCTGATGCAACTCCATCTCATGCACAAGCAATAAAATTAAGAAAAGAGAGTGAGTTAAATGGGTTAACAGAGGAATTTATTGAAAATTTAATGAATGAAGAAAAGCCTAATCAAATAACTAAAATTAAAATTAGTGAAAATAAGATTAAATCAGTGATGCCTAAAAATTATAAAGTAAATAATATGGAAGATTTTATTGTAAAAGCAGTTGAATATTATAGTAGGCATTTAAATAGAGATAGAGAGCGATAATTAAATCTTTTTATGAGAGAAGACAATAAATTGAATGCACAAGAATTTGAAATTAATAGAAAAAATAATTATACGATTGTAGATAACTCTATTTTACGAAATAAAAAAATATCTTTAAAAGCCGTTGGGTTGTTATGCAAAATGTATAGCTTACCACCTGATTGGGATTATTCATTTAATGGATTAGTTTCGATATGTTCAGAAAGTAAGTCAGCAGTAAGATCAGCAATTAATGAATTGAAAAGATTTGGTTATATTGATATATTGAAAGAACAAAATTCTAAAGGGTTATTCGTTTATAAATATAAAGTATTTGATACTCCTCAGGAATACATTTTAGAAAAAAATAATCCAGGACCCGATTTTCCAGCTATGGATCATCCAACGTTGGATAACCAGCAACAATTAAATACTAATAAATTAAATAATAAAAAATATGATAAATATGATAAATCGACTTACGTCAATAATTCTAGATTTTTAAATGAATTAATTAAGTCTGGATATATAACGATTGAGGATAATGATATTAAAAACTACTATGAATTGTTTAATAATATAATGCAAGAGTATTCTTCTGAAGATATTTATACTTCTATTCATTACATTACATCAAAAATCAAATTAAATAAATTTAGAGATGAAGATGGAAATGAAATTTCTAATAAATTTGGTTATTTTAATAATGCTTTAAAAAGTAATTTAAATAAGTTGGAGTATATGAAAAGTGAAACTGATTTATATGGTGATGACTTATTTGATGACATTTTAAATGTTAAAAGTGATAATGAAAGATAAATTCGCACATTTTAAATTAATTTAAATTTATGTAAAAATGATTCAAAGGAGTGATACAAAGTGAAAAAGAAAGTAATTTTATTTGCTATTTTATTAATGATTATATCAATACCAATTATAATCAAAGTTACTCACAAATCCGAAACACCAAAAACGAAGACAGAAGAAAAAATAAATACTAAAGAAGAAACAAAAACTGATGCATCAGAAGAAGAACAAAAAACAGAAATAACAAAAGAAGAAAGAGAAGGTGATAATACTTCTAAATCTTCTAAAGAATCTAATACAAATAAAAAGAATAGTTCAACAAAAGATTCATCAACAAATAATAAAAATACTTCTACACCAATCAATTCTAATAATGAAACAAAAGAAGTAGAGGTAAAAGTAGAAGAACCTAAAAAACAAACAGATGATAAAAAACATTATATAGATGTTCCTGATCCTAATTCTTATTACTATTCATTTCATCACGGACACATAGATTTTTCATCATTAGACGAATGTCAAAAAAATAGTGAGAAATATTTAATGATGGATGTAAATGATATATATGGATCGTGGTGTATGGAAGTTCAAGACGAGAATGGAAAAGTATTAGGAGCATATCTATATTTAAAATGTACATCTGGAAATTGTGATAGATATAAAGGTTATTAAATTGTACTAAGAAATTAGTGCTTTTTTTATTTTCAAATTAAGGAGGAAAGCAGAATGAAAATAAAGAAAATATTAATGGGAGTATTTGCACTAACACTTTCAGTTGTAGGATTAGTTGTAGGCACTCACACAGTTAACGCTGAATCAACCACATTAAAAATGACTGATAGTGGTTGGTGGTGGCAAAGAATTCAACCAGATGATGGAAATTATCATAGTTGGCATTTAACATGGTATGAATTTAATGGAAGAATAGCATATTGTATTCAACCAGGTATTCCAGAAGGAGATACTTATCAAACTGGAAATTTAGATTCATATAATATTTCAAATGAACAAAAAGAAAGAATAATGTTAATTGCATATTATGGTTATGACTATACTGGACATCAAACAACTGAATATAGAGCAGCAACTCAAGCTCTTTTATGGGAAACAATAAATGCAGATCAAACTGTATTTTCATCAAGGAGATGGGCACAAGGTACTATATATGATATTAGTACTCAAAGAAATGAAATAGAAAGATTAGTAAGAAATCATTATGTAAGACCTTCATTCAATGGAACTACTATTAATGCAAAAGTAGGAGAAGAAGTAATACTTACAGATATAAACAATGTTTTATCAAATTATTATGTATCAGCAAGCAATGGTGCAGAAGTTAGAATTGATGGAAACAAATTAATAGTTAAAACAACTAAGATTGGTAAAGTAACATTACAATTCAAAAAGAGATTATATACTGATAGAGAATATTTAGTTTATTACTCAAGTGGTAAACAAACTATGATGTCATCAGGGGTTGTAGATCCAGCACTATCAGTAGTTAATATTGAATCACTTGGAGGTAAAGTCGAATTTACAAAGTATGATAGAGATAACAATTCAACAATTCCAAGTGGTGAAGCAACCTTAGAAGGAGCTGTTTATGGAATATATAATGCTGAAACTGATGCATTAGTTTCTAAAGTTACAACTGGAAAAGATGGAAAAGGTAAACTAGAACATTTACCAGCATTTGCGAAATACTACTTAAAAGAGATTCTCCCATCTAAGGGTTATGAATTAGATACTAATAAATATTATTTTGAAAGTACTTTAAAAAATATTGATAATGAAATAGCAGTTAATGAAAAAGTTATTAATAGAGATGTAGAAATTACAAAAGTATATGCAATAAACAAATCGGAAATAATGACACCAGAGCCAAATGTTGAATTTGGATTTTACAATAATAAAGGGAAATTATTTACTAAAGGAGTTACTGATAAAAACGGAAAACTTACAGTTAATTTGGTTTATGGAAGCTATACAGTTAAACAACTTACAACTTCAAAGGATACAACTAAGGTAGATGATTTTAATTTAGATGTAAGGGAAAGTGGTAGTAAAATTTATTACACAATTTCTAATGCTAAAATAACAGCAAAATTAAAAGTTGTTAAGATAGATAAAGATACTAAAGAAGTAATTAAAAGATCTAATATTTGTTTTCGAATATTCAATACAGATAAAAATGAATATGTATCACAATCAGTAACATATCCTAAGAAAGAAACACTTGATAAGTTTTGTACTAATAATGATGGTGAATTAATCACACCTAATCCATTAGAAAGTGGTAATTATAAATTAGAAGAAATTGATCAAGTAATCGATAAATATTTATGGAATAAAGAATCTCAAAAATTCACTATAGGTGAAGATTCAAAATTAATTAACGATAATGAATATGGAATATTATTTGAGGTTAAATTTGAAAATAAAGAAGTAAAAGGAACCATTAAAGTAAATAAGAAAGGTGAAAATGTAGAGCTTAAAGAAAATGGATATGAATATAAAGAAGTAGAATTAGAAGGAGTTAAATTCGGTTTATATGCTAATGAAAACATCACTGATGGAACTGGAAAAGTAATTTATAAAAAAGGTGATTTAGTAAAAGAAGTATTAACAGATAAAGATGGTAATATTAAAATAGATAATCTTCATCTAGGAAAATATTATTTGCAAGAAATAGCAACTGTTGGAAATCATGTATTGGATAAAACTCAATATGAATTTGAATTAAGGTATAAAGATCAATACACTGATACAATCAAATATACTACTTCAATTAAAAATCATTTGGCATCAGGAAAATTAGAATTTACTAAAATAGATTTTTCAACTAGTAAACCACTTCCAGATACAAAAATAGAAATATATACTGAAAATGATGAGTTAGTTTTTACAGGTGTAACTGATGAAAATGGAAAAATTATAATAGACAGACTTCCTGTTGGCAAATACTATATTCTTGAAAAAGAAGCAAAAGAAGGATGGGAGATTAATCCTGATAAAATGTTCTTTGAAATAAAGGAAGATGGAGAAATAGTTAAATCAGTTATGAAAGACAACCAAATAGTAGAAGTACCTAATACTTATATTACTGATAAAAATCAATATGTAATTGTTGCTATAATTGTCGGTGTTGCAGGTATAGGAACTATTGCTTATGGAGTAAAAAAGAATAGAAAAAAATAATTAACATTAATAAATGTATAAAATAAAAATTTACACATTTTTATTTTTATAAGCTAAATGTTATCATGTTCTTGTGGTGAGAATATGAAGGTTAGAAAGACAATAAATTTAAACGAATTAATACTATTAGAAAAAGTAAGGATGATTTATAATGAAAAATATGATGGTATAAAGGAAAATAGAATCTTAACTGAAATATATAAAATATTAAATAATAAATTTCTTAAATTAGAACTTGAAGATAATAAAGAAATAAATGATATTAAATATATTAAAGTATTTAAATTTGCAAGTGGAAAAATATTAGAGCATGAAATGAATATTTATAATGAATTATTAGCAGAGAATTTTAGAATAAATGATTCATATTATGAGTATAGATATGAAGATAAATCCATTATAGATTTAATTAAGCAACTTCATAAAGAATCAATATTGTACGAAGATAAAGTTGCAACAATGGATGAGAGTGATCTTATATCAGAAGAATATTATATGGAGATAGAATACAAAGATTAGTATTCTATTTTTATTTTGTATGGAAGGATACGATATGAAAAAAATAAAATTTAATAAATATATAATTATAGGAATTATTTTAATATTATTCGCAATAATAGGGGGCAATTATAAATTGCTCCTTAATTATTTTAACGATAAGCAAGAGGAAAAAATGATTCAAGAATTTTATCAAGATGATTTATCAAATGAAGAAACTGAGCAAGAAAATATAGAAAGTGCTTCAGATAATAAACAAGCAGAAAATAAAAAAACTAATTATATTGCAGTGCTTAAAATTAATAAAATAAATTTAGTTAGAGGATTAGTTGATGAATCTAGTTATTTGAATAATGTTAAATATAATGTACAAATAATAAAAGGTTCTAATATGCCTGATGTTGTTGGTGGTAACTTAATACTTGCTGCTCACTCTGGTAATGCAAGAATTTCTTATTTTAGAAATTTAGATAAATTAGAAGTTGGAGATGAGGCAACAGTTGATTACAAAGATAAAACTTATACCTATAAAGTAGTTAATATTTATGATGTTGATAAGAATGGTAAAGTTGAAATTAAAAGAAACTTATCTAAAACAACATTAACTTTAATTACTTGTAGGCATAATACGGAAAAACAAATAGTTATGATATTAGAACTAGTATAGGAGGATAGATTGGAAAATAAAATAATTAATTTAAGATATAAAACTATTCTAAAATTAATAAAAAATGGAATAGATTCTGATGAGAAAATTAGAAATATCAAAATAGATGACATTTTTAATATTAAAGGTATAACAACTGATGATATTAAAAATATTAAATTGTTGAGAGAAGCCATAAGAAACAAAAATTTTATGACTTTTTTTATTTTGAAAGAAGGTGATAAAGATAATGAGTTTAAAAAATAGCACGAAAGGAGGTGGGAAAATGTTAAATCAAGTTATATTTGTTGGAAGACTTACTAAGGATATTGAATTACAAGAATCTGAGAATGGTAATAAATATGCAGTAGTAACATTAGCAATTCCTAGAACATTTAAAAATGCAGAAGGTGTTTATGAAACTGATTTTATTTCAGCAAAAATGTTTGATAGAGTTGCTGAAAATTGTTCTGAATATTGTAAAAAAGGAGACATAGTAGGTGTTAAAGGAAGAATGCAATCTAACTCTTATGAGAAAGATGGAGAAACAAGATTCTCAACAGATGTTATTGCAGAAAAGGTAACATTTCTATCAAGTAGAAGTAAAGAACAAGAAGCAAGAGATGAAAGATAATTTCATCTCTTTAACTTTATAGAAAGGAGAAAATAATGAAAGAATATACTGTAGAAATATTTGCAGAATCGTACAATAGTTATGTAGTTAAGGCTGATAGCAGTGATCGTGCAGTTATGGAAGCTATAAGCGATTTTCTAAAAGAAAATGATACTGAGTCTATGATAACTATTAAGTCAGTAAAAAATAATGACCAAGAAACAGAAGATGAGGAGTAATATCCTCATTACTAGCAAGCAATGAATTTGTATAGCACCCTTGAAGGTGCTTTCAAATTCAAATATGGGGAAACCCCAATCCCCTTAATATAGAAAGGAACAGAATTATGAGTAATTTTTTATTTTTTCTATTAGGTTTAATGATAGGAGGATTATCAGGTATAACATTAATGTGTATGTGTATTATTTCCAAAAAATCTGATTTAGAATTGGTATCTTATGAAAAGAACAAGACAGAAGAACATAAGACTAACAAGTGAAGAAGAAAAATTGTTAAGAAAAAAATGTTTTGATTTAGGAATTACTGAGTCAGAATTTTTCAGATCATTGGTGAATGACTATATGCCTAATACTAATCTTAATAAAGAAATTAATAAATTAACTTATGAGATTAGAAAGATAGGAATTAATATAAATCAAATAGCAAAGGTTTCTAATCAAACAGGAAATGTTAATTATATTTATTTAGAACATTATAAAAAAGAATTAGATAAACTAATTTTAGAAATAAGAGATAAAGTTTTAGATATTGGTAGGATAAGAAGGTGATTTTATAGCAGTAACAAAATTATGGAAAATAGGGAGTAATTTAGGCAGAACTATTGATTATGCAGAGGATAGAAAAAAGACTAATTCCAATCTTATTGATTTAAATGTTGCTATTGATTATGCAATGAATAAAGATAAGACTGAGGAATTTTTTTATGTATCTGGAATTAATTGTGAAATAGCTACAGCTTTACAGCAAATGAATCAGACTAAAAGATTATTTAATAAAACAAAAGGTATTTTAGGATTTCATGGTTATCAATCATTTAAAGAGGGAGAAGTTACTCCAGAATTAGCTCATGAAATTGGAGTTAGACTAGCAAATGAAATGTGGGGTGATAGATTTGAAGTAGTAGTTTCAACTCATTTAAACACTAAGCATTTTCATAATCATTTTATTGTTAATTCAGTTTCATTTGTTGATGGCATGAAATTTTATTCTAATAGATCATCAACAGCAAGATTAAGAGAAATTAGTGATGATTTATGTAAAGAATATGGATTATCAGTCTTAGATGAAAAGCCAACATCTAAAGGTAGAATTTACTTTCCGTATTATCTTAAGAATACTAACAGAAATAACTATTATAAAAAAAACAAAAAAGATATAGATATTGCTATAGCTAAATCATCAAATTATAAAGAATTTATTGAAATACTGTCTTCTATGAATTATGAAGTTCAGAATAGATATGGAAAACTTTCAGTTAGAAATTTAGATTATAAAAGAAATATTAGAATTGAGAGATACTTTGGTGAAGAATATTCTATAGATAATATTAAATCAAGAATATTAGAGGAAGAATATATTGACGATGTATCTCAAAATAATAAGAGCTTTTATAAGAAAAATTTTAATCAAAGGCATCACGGAATTGTTGCTTTATATAGATATTATTGTTATCTATTAAAAGTTTATCCTAATAAAAAATATAATAACTATACCTATATCAAAGATGATGTTATTAAGTTAGAAAAATACAATTCAATTATTAGAATGTTTGATAGAGAACAAATAAATGATGACGAATCATTTAGAAAGTATGAAGTTATGATAAATAATAAATATGATGATTTAATTAACATTAGAAAGAAGTTAAGAAAACAATTTTCTAGTATTAATAATGAACAAGAAAAAATAAGAATCTTGAAAAAGATAAAAGAAATAAATGGAGAATTACCTAAATTAAAAAAAGAAATAGATTTATGTAATGAAATAAATGTTGAATCTAAATCCATTAAAGAAAAAATCGATGGATTAGAAAAAGAAAATCAAAAGGAAAGGAATGAGTAAATGAATCAGTCAAGTGATGCTGCAGAACAAATTGTAAGAATGAGTTTAGAAGGCTTTGAGGTCGCTGCTAAAGTAACAGGAAGTGGTGCTAAAAATATTGCAGTGCTTTTATATACCATCATGAAAAATAAAGAACAAACAAGTGGTAAATCAAAACTTTCAAGTATGCTAAAAAGTGGTAAACCTCTTACAATTTTTACTATTAAAAAAGATGATCTTGCAAAGTTTCAGCAAGAAGCAAAAAGATATGGAATACTTTATTGTGCATTGGTAGATAAAAAAGATAAATCTAAAGATGGAATAGTAGATATAGTTGTTAGGAAGGAAGATTCAGCAAGAATAAATAGAATAGTAGAAAGATTTAAATTTGCAGAATTTAATAAAGCAGAAATTATATCTAGCATCGAAAAAAATAGAGAGAGTGTTAATAAAGGCAAGGAGCAAAATCCAAAATCAAGAGTCAAAAAGAAAGAAGATAATTCTTTAAACCCCCATTTGGCAAAGACAGAAAAAAGCCCTCTGTCAAAGCCTTTCTCAGAAGTGCAAAAGACTTCACCAATTAAGGGTAACAACTTAAAAAGTAAAAAGCCATCAGTTAGAGCAAAGTTAAATGATTATAAGAAAGAAATAAAGGATAGATCTGTAAGTAAAGAGATTAATATTGATAAAAATATAAATAAATCAAAGGGTAGAACTAAATGAAAGATGTAAAAGTTTTAGAATTAGATAAATATGAAGAAGGACTTATCATAAATGCATTAAATGAATTTAGAAATAAATTAATTGAGGAAGGTAAGGATACAACTTTTGTAGACGAATTATTATTAAAAGTATTAAATCTACCAGAGAAAAAGAGAATGTTTCCAAGGAAGTATATTGAAGAAAGATAATTATTTAATTTATATATTTGGAATTATTCCAGTCATATGGCTAGGAGTACTTATAGCACCAATATCTTCTAATGGACTATTTAATATTATTGAAGGTTTTAGTAATGCTATAAGCCATCCGTTTAATATGATTTTTTGTAAAAATACTATACCAGTAGTATTTATTTTTGTTTTAGCTTATGTATTTGGAATAACAATATATTTAATGGATAAAAAGAATTATAGAAGAAGAGAAGAACATGGCTCAGCTAAATGGGGAAATGTTCACGAGTTAAATAAGAGATATTCTCAAATTCCATTTGAAGTTAATAAAATATTGAGTAGAAATTTTTCTATAGGGTATGATGCCCATAAGCATATGAGAAATTTAAATACTATTGTGATTGGTGGTAGTGGTGCTGGTAAAACAAGATTTTATGCTAAGCCTAATGTGATGCAAGCCAATACATCATTTGTAATATTAGATCCTAAGGGTGAAATAACTAGAGCAGAAGGTAATTTATTAAAACAAAAAGGTTATGAAGTTAAAGTGTTAGATTTAATTAATATGGAAAAATCTCATTGTTATAATCCATTTGTTTATATAAAAGATGAGAATGATGTTCAAAGATTAGTTACAAATCTTTTTAAGAGTACCACTCCTAAAGGTGCAACATCTCAAGATCCATTTTGGGATACTGCCGCTTCCATGTTACTTTCTGCTTTAATATTTTATTTAAAGTATGAGGCACCCGAAGAAGAACAGAATTTTCCTATGGTAATGGAAATGATAAGAGCTGGAGATGTTAAAGAAGATGATGACTATTATGTAAGTCCTCTTGATATGCTATTTAATGAATTAGAAGCAAGAGAGCCAGATCATATTGCTATAAAATATTATAAAGGATATAAATCTGGTGCTGGTAAAACATTAAAATCTATACAAATAACTTTAATAAGTAGATTAGAAAAATTTAATCTTGATTCAATGAGTAAACTTACTCAAACTGATGAATTAGATTTAGGTTCATTAGGAGAAAAGAAAGTAGCCTTATTTGCAATCATACCTGATACAGATAAGTCTTTTAATTTTATAGTCAGTATTTTATATACTCAATTATTTCAGCAATTATTTTATTTAGCAGATAATGTTTATAATGGTGCACTTCCTGTTCATGTGCATTTTTTAATGGATGAATTTGCTAATGTAAGTTTGCCTGATGATTTTGAAAATATTTTATCTACAATGAGAAGTAGAAATGTATCTGTATCCATTATTTTACAAAATTTGGCACAACTAAAAGCACTTTTTGAAAAACAATGGGGATCTATAGTTGGTAACTGTGATGAGTTTTTATATCTAGGTGGTAATGAGCAAGAAACTTTTAAATATGTTTCAGAATTACTTGGAAAAGAAACTATTGATACAAATACTTATGGTAAAACAAGTGGATTAAAAGGTAATTATTCTACCAACTATCAAAATGCAGGAAGAGAGTTGCTTATGCCTGATGAAGTAAGAATGATTAATAATAAACAATGTATTTTATTTATAAGAGGTGAAAGACCAATTATAGATTTAAAATTCGATATAAAAAAACATCCAAATATTAATTTTACTCCAGACGGAAATGGAAAAAATTATTATCATGGAACAACTAATGAATCTATTGGAGAAGTTAGTATTTCTTTAATAGATGAAAATACTGAATTTAATGAAATAGAAAAAATTAAAAATAAATATGAAGTTATCTATTCAGAAGAGATAGATGATTTTTTAGAAAGAAAGGGAAAATATGAAAGAAAAAGAAAAGCAACAAAACAAACTAAAAAAGACTGAATCTAAATTAAAGATGATAGGTCTTTCTTTAGTTCCATTATTGAATATTAGTACTGTTTATGCAACAGATGATCCAATAGCAGCAGTAAACAATTTAACAAATTTTATTTTTACTTTGGTTCAATCTTTAGGGGCAATAATGCTAATCTTTGGTGTTGTCCAATTTGGTATGTCTTTTAAAAGTCATGATGCAAGCCAAAGAGCAAGTAGTGTAATGACAATAGGTGGAGGGTTAATAATTTGTTTTTCAAAAGCAATTATTACAAAAATATTAGGATAGGAGTTGTTATAAATGAGTGATAATTGGGTTGTTCAAAACTTACAAAATGCACTTGATACATGGAACTCAAAATTAGCAGAAATTTGGAGTTTAGTTACAACTACACCAGAGACCTTTAAAGGAGGTGCAATATGGAATGTAATTAAAGGTATTTATAATTCTATGCAAGGAATAGGACTAGGATTACTAGTTCTATTTTTTCTTGTAGGAATGATCAAAACATGTGGTTCTTTTGATGAAGTTAAAAGACCAGAACAGGTATTTAAATTATTTATTAGATTTGTTTTGGCAAAGATAGTTGTTACCTATGGAATGACATTAATGCTAGATGTATTTAAAATAACTCAAGGTATAACATCAAAAATAATATCTACAGCCAATATTACTTTTAGTTCAAAAAGTACCTTACCTAATTCTATAATTACAGCAATAGAGTCTTGTGGTTTCTTTGAATCTATTCCATTATGGGCAGTTACATTAATTGGAGGACTAGTTGTAATTGTTTTATCATTTATTATGATAATGACAGTATATGGTAGGTTCTTTAAATTATATTTATATACAGCTTTAGCCCCAATCCCTTTATCAAGTTTTGCAGGTGAACCAACCAGTAATATTGGAAAATCTTTTTTGAAAAGTTACACAGCAGTTTGTTTGGAAGGAGCGATTATTGTATTATCTTGCATTATATTTAGTTTATTTGCATCATCACCACCAGTAGTAGATTCAAGTGCAGCAGCAGTAACGCAGGTTTGGAAGTACGTTGGAGAATTAATATTTAATATGTTAGTTTTAGTAGGAACTATAAAAATCTCAGATAGAATAGTAAGAGAAATGATGGGATTATGATATAATACTTTATGAAGACTATTAAATATAATATTAGCTAGACAAATAGTAATTGTGCGCCCAGAAAAGGGTTAATAATCTAGCAAGTGGAAATCTTGCCTGTTTAAGGTCTAACCAACC
>CAKOZD010000024.1 GCA_934131175.1 uncultured Bacilli bacterium
TATCACCATATAAAGCTATCCGTGCCATTTGGGAGAGCACGGACAGCTATGCTATGGCATTCGCTGAATAGTTACAACATCACATAAAAATCAAAAATTATTTGAAAATAAATGAACCAACTTAAAGCAGGAGCGGCACTGAATTATGTGTCGATATGTCTCAATATGGTAGTGGGGTTGATATATACCCCCTATATGTTGAGAATGTTAGGGCAGTCGGAGTATGGATTGTATTCGCTGGCTGCATCCATCATAGCCTATTTAACCGTCTTGGACTTGGGCTTTGGCAATGCCATCGTTAGATATACTGCCAAGTTTAGGGCTGAGGGGAAGCAGAAGGAACAGGAAGAGATGTTCGGAATGTTCTTTATTCTGTATATAGGAATTGGAGTAATAGCAATGATTGCTGGCAGTGTGTTGTCATTGAATGTGGAGAATATGTTTTCTCGCGCAATGACTGATACTGAAGTGTCTCGCACAAGAATAATGTTGTGGTTGATGACCTTCAACCTTGCCTTTACTTTCCCAATGAGTATATGGGGAAGTATCATGTCTGCTTATGAGCGTTTTGTCTTTCAACGTATTGTCAGTATAGTACGCTCAGTCTTGAATCCAGTTGTAATGATATTGTTGCTTGTTGTTGGCTATAAAGCTGTAGCGATGGTAGTAGTCACAACAATTTTTAATGTTGCGACCCTCTTGATAAACTGGTGGTATAGTAAATACAGACTTACTATAAAGGTTAGATTCGCAAAGTTCAAGTGGGGATTCTTAAAAGAAGTATCTATATATAGCTTTTGGATTTTTCTTAATGCCATTATGGACCGCATATATTGGAGTACAGGACAGTTTGTGCTTGGCATATACAAAGGGTCTGTTGCTATTGCTGTTTATGCTGTTGCCATACAGTTGGAGAGTATGTATATGATGTTTTCAACTGCTATTTCTAGTGTATTTTTGCCAAAGGTTACGTCTATGGTAACTAAAGGTTCAAGTGACGAAGAAATCTCCGACCTTTTTATTCGTACAGGACGTATACAATATATAGTTATGGCTTATATCCTTTCTGCATTTGTTGTTTTTGGTAAGCAATTTATAATTATATGGGCTGGCGATGATTATGCAGATGCATACTATCTTACATTGATGTTTTTTGTACCCTTAACTGTACCATTGATTCAAAATCTTGGTATACTTATATTACAAGCACGTAATCAAATGAAATTCCGTTCTATGCTATATATCGTAATAGCATTATGTAGTTTAGGGTTATCAATTTATCTTGCTCAAATCTATGGAGGGTATGGCTGTGCTTTTGCTACAGGTATGGCATTGCTAATAGGGCAAGGTTTAATAATGAATATATATTATCAGAAAAAACAAAGAATAAACATAAAAGTTTTTTGGTGGGAAATATTGAAAATGAGTATTGTACCAGCTGTATTTATTGTAGTAGGTTTATATGCGTTAAATCATTTTGAACCGTCTAATATGACGGTTTTAGATTTTGCTAAATATCTTATATTGTATACGGTCTTGTATATACCGTTATTTTTAATATTTAGCATTAATAAGGAAGAAAAGGATTTATTGTTATATCCAGTTTTGTTGATAATTAGAAGAGTGGTTAGAAAATAGATATGATTAATATACAAGATAAAAAAGACTGTTGTGGCTGCAGTGCTTGCGCTTCAGTATGTCCCAAGCATTGCATAACAATGTCAGAAGATAGTGAGGGTTTTATTTATCCGTGTGTGGATGAAAGTGTGTGTGTAGATTGTCATCTTTGTGAAAGGGTTTGCCCAATTATAAATTATGGCAATGATCGTGAACCATTGGCCGTTTACGCTGCAAAAAATCCTGATGAATCAATAAGAATGCAGAGTTCATCTGGAGGTGTTTTTACATTGTTGGCAGAACGTGTGATTGATGAAGGAGGCGTTGTGTTCGGTGCTACCTTTAATGACAGATGGGAGGTAGTGCATGACTATGTTGAGACAAAAGAGGAACTTGCGAAGTTTAGAGGATCCAAATATGTTCAAAGTAAGATTGGAGATTCTTATCAGAAGGCAAAGGCTTTATTGAAAAATAACCGAAAAGTATTGTTCTCAGGAACTCCTTGTCAAATTGCTGGATTAAAGAAATATTTGCGTAAAGATTATGATAATCTTTTAGCGGTTGACTTTATATGCCATGGGGTACCAAGCCCAGGTGTGTTTAGAACTTATCTTCAAGAAGAAATAGATAAAGAGTCCGCCCGTAAGGGCGGAAGAAAAAATACGGTTTTGCACCCTTGTATTCCTCTTATCACGGAAAGTGATGGACTTGATTGTAAAGGGTTGGAGATAAAGTCCATTGCTTTCCGTGACAAACGAAACGGGTGGAAAAAATACGGTTTTGCTCTCGATCTCTCCAAGGCTTCAGTCGCAGGAGAGAAAAATTCGGTTTCGCTCTCATATGCATCATTTAATAAGAATTTATTCTTGCGTGGCTTCTTAAAGAACCTATTTTTACGTCCTAGTTGTTATTCATGTAAATCTCGTAATTTTAGAAGTGGTAGTGATGTTACCTTGGCTGATTTCTGGGGTATTGGTAAGTTAAACCGTTCCTTAGATGACAATAAGGGAGTTTCTATGCTTATCATTAATACATCAAAAGGAACAGAATACTGTCGTTCTTTCTGCAATTCTAAAAATCAATACTCGCTCGACGAAGTAAGAAGGTTTAATCCGGCAGCTTATCATTCATGTACAGAACCATTAGATAGAAAGGTGTTCTTTGGGATGGATAAGAGTGTACATGACCGTATAAAAATCTTAGCTCGTCCTACATTTAAGGAAATCGTTCGTGACTTATCAAAAACAATAATTCGAGAATATTTAAAGATAAATATATAATATGAGAATAGGAATATTGACATTTCATCGTGGTAACAACTATGGTGGTATATTGCAATGTTATGCTTTACAGCAAGTATTAAAGAAGCTTGGGCATACGGTAGAGGTAATAGATTATCATCACAATGATAACCGTGGATTAGTGTGTAAACTATATTCAAAATTCTCTACAGCAAATAGTATAGGTGGATTATTGTCTTCTTTGTCTGATTTTATCTGCAAACATAGAACTGTGCTATTTGACAAAACATTGAACGATGCTTCAATTAAGGAATTTGATAAATTCCGTTCAACGTATTTAAATATATCAAAACCTCTCGACTCAAATACTATTGGTGATTATGCCAATGCTGAATACGACTTGATTATCACAGGAAGTGATCAGGTGTGGACTTCGTTGTTTGATGCCCCAATGGTCTATATGATTGACTGGAAACCTCAATTTCAAGGCAAACGTATGAGTTATGCTGCTTGTTCTGCACATAAAAATCTACGTGGAAGCCAAAGAAACGTAGTTAAGGGGTGCTTAAGTAAATTCGATTTAATAACAGTTCGTGATAGTACAACCCAACAATTAGTTAAAAATGTGTTGGGTAAAGTCCCTCAGATTGTTCCTGATCCAAGTCTGCTTTATCCGTATGATGAGTTTAAAACACAAAAACAGACAGAACCATATATCCTTACTTATATATTAGGAGATGAGATAGAAGGTGGACATGATGTTGCACTAAGGAAGATAAAACAACAGGTAGGCGATTTGCCGGTGTATGCCATAGTTATACCTTGCAATAGTCGTAATATTACAAAATACGCAGATAAGGTTTTTGAAACTTTATCACCAGAACAATGGGTGGATATGTTTTATCATGCTCGTTATGTATATACTGATTCTTTTCATGCCATAATGTTCTCTCTTAAATTCGAGAAGCCTTTTGTTGCCTATTATAGGAATGGGATAAGAAGTTCAAGGTTAATTGACTTAAAAAACAAAGGAATAGATTGTATTTATTCTAATGCTAATGAAATATGTAATACATCTCAAATATATAGTGATACATTGTTGAAAAGAAATTTTAGTATTGTTGATGTTATAAAGGATAGGTCGACTAATTCTGATACATTGTAATTTATCAATTTGATGAGAAAGAGTGAAATAATAAACTGTAAATAAGCGATATTGATGTTATATTGCTGACTACTTTGTTTATACGCTTTTCAATAATCAGGAGTGGTATAAATTGATACTAATGTATTGGAATATAAAAAATAATCAATAAGATCCGTAAATTAAGAAAAATAAATGACGATAACTTTGCTTATATCTACAATTGTAGTTTTTTTATTTTTTTGTTTAAATTATTTACCATTGTATAGTGGTAAGCGATGGATAGCCAAAAGTCCAATTTGGGCTTATATACTATCTCTGTATTTAATTGTAGCATCTGTGTTTTCACCGATAGGAGGAGATAAAGAACGATACATTGAATCTTTTAAATATGCAACGTTTCTTGAATATGTAAGAGATCCAGGTTGGACTTTTTTGACAAAAGTATTAAATATCTTATGTTTTAATAATGAGATACTATATTTATTTGTCCTGGCCTTTGTATATGTATTTTCATACTATTATATAGGAATGTGTAAATTGGGCAAGCAGTATGTTGTGTATTATCTGTTGTTGTCAGCGGGGTGCTTAGGTTTTTGGAGTGGAGCCACCAATATTATTCGAGCAGGTTTTGCCACATCTCTATTTTTTCTGTCGCTTTGTTTTGTAGAAAAGAAAAAAGCAATCTATATAGCCTTGTCTGTTTTTGCTATTTTTGTGCATAATTCAGTATTGGTGCTTGTTGCTGCATTCTTCTTGACGAAATACTATACTAATTTTAAGGTGTATATTTGGATATGGTTAGCATTTCTTGCTCTTTCAAGTGTCAATGCCCTAAATCCGATAGTTTCTTTCCTTGCTTCTCATACGGGCGAGGTTGGTGACCGTATAGCATCATATGCGTACAATATTGATCAAACAACAGCTGATAATTATGGTAATTCTGGGTTCCGTATTGATTTTATTCTGTATTCTGCACTTGCCATTATTTATTCAGGATGGATAATATTAAAGCAGAAGTACGATGATGTTTTCTATATGCGTTTGTCATGTACATATATAATAGTTAACTGTTTATGGTTGGTTATGATACGTGTTACATATGCCGATCGTTTTGCATTGCTAAGTTGGTCGCTGATATCGCTTATTATTCTATACCCATATATGAATCCGTATAATCCTCTTCCCTTTAATAAGAAAGTGATAACGGTTGCTTTTATTCCAGTTGTACTTGAACTTGTATTAATGATTCGTAGTTAGAGTTATGTCGAAAGAAGTTTCCATAATGTTAAAAGGCATCGCCATTTTATTGATGCTTTTTCTGCATTTATTCAATAATTTGGATAATGCTATGGTGTGTAATAATCTGCTAATGATAGATGGCGTTCCTTTAACGTATATATTGACAAGAGCAGCAGGACCGGTTCCTTTCTATATAATTCTCTCGGGTTATGGCATGTATCTGATAGAGCATAAGCGTAAATATGATGTTGTATTAAAACTAAAGAAGTTATATCTCCATTACTGGATTTCACTTTGTTGCTTAATTCCTATTGGAGCAATTATGTTTGGTATGGACAAATATCCTGGTTCTATATCAGCTGTATTGTCAAATATGACTGGATATCATACTACGTGGAATGCTACAATCTGGTTTTTGTTGCCATATGCATTATTAGCACTTGCTTCAAAACAAATTTGGCGAATTTTTGACTCTGTTAATGTGTATGCATTTATAGTAATAACGCTAATGCTTAATATCGTATGTAGTTATGTAATCTCTCGTTTTGGTACTGTCTTTTTATATGCAAATTCATGGGCTTATATACCAGTCTTGTTCTTGCAAATGTTATTCCCGTTTTCATTAGGAGCCTGTCTGATAAGATATCCATGGATTATATCTAAATATAAAATGGGGGGGGTAAATTGGATTATCCTATTAGTGTTGACAATATGCCATTGCTGTATAGTAACAAGTGTATTTGATAATTTCTATGTTTTAGCCTTTATTATATTATTTGTCAATGCCCCTAGACCAAAGTTGTTAGAACGTTTTTTGTTTGCAGTTGGAAAGCGTTCAACAAGTATGTGGTTCATACATGCCTATTTTTATGGTATGTATTTTCACGATTTTATTTATTCGTTTAAATACCCATTGCTGATTTATGTTGTACTGATTGTTGTATCTTATGTTTCAGCAATAGTAGTTGATAAAATTAATTCAATTGTTCAAAAAGTAATATTTAAATAATATGACGATAACTGTATTTACACCCACTTATAATAGGGGGCATATTTTACCAAAATTATATGAAAGTCTGAAGAAACAGACTTGTATGAATTTTGAGTGGCTAATAATAGATGATGGGTCGACAGATGATACGTCAGAAGTTGTCAAGACATTCAAAACAGATAAGTTCCCGATCTTGTACTACTATAAGAAAAACGGAGGAAAGCATACTGCAATGAACTATTCCCATCCATATATTAATGGTGATTTGCTCTTTATCGTTGACAGTGATGATGTTCTTACGAATGATGCAATAGAAACCATTGCAAAAGATTGGTTGCGTTTCGGTAAAGATGACAAGATTGCGATGTTAAGCTATACGAGAAAACAAAGCAATGGAGAGTTAATAAGTCAAGGCAAAGTTGGTGAGTTTTATATTGATAACGATATTAATTATCGTGTTAACAAGAATGTGACGGGTGATAGATGTGAGGTAGTCCGTAGTAGTGTTTTTAAAAGTTTCTCAATGCCTACTTTTGAAGGAGAGCGCTTTATGGGTGAAGGTTGGCTTTGGAAAAAAATAGCACTTAAGTATGATACTGTTTATTTTGACAAAGCAATATATATAACCGAATATCTACCAGGAGGACTTTCTAAAAGTGGCAGACTTTTCCGTATGAATAATCCTTATGGCATGATGGAGAATTGTAAGGGATTCATGATTCCTCAGGTATGTTGGAAAGTAAGATTGAAGGAAGTATTATTGTTTGGTACTTATGGCTTTTGTGCTAATCTTTCTATTATTGATATAATAAAAAGAAGTGATTATCATTTTCTACAATCGCTAATGACTCCTTTAAGTTATTGCTTGTTTAAATATTGGTCAAAAAAGAATGGGTTTCAAATAAAACGATAAATCTATGATAAAAATTCTTCACGTTGTTCATGGTATGGATTGTGGAGGTACAGAAAATATTATAATGAATCTGTACCGTAACATTGATCGTACAAAGGTACAGTTCGATTTTTTGGTTCATACTGAAAAGAGATGTTTTTTTGATGATGAGATAGAGCAGCTCGGTGGTCATATTTATCATGTACCTTATTATAATATGTTGAACTTGTTTACGTATAAACAGGCTTTGCGTAAATTTTTCTCCACCCATAATGAGTGGATTGCAGTTCATGGACATCTTGGTAGTTGCGCATGTATTTATTTAAGTGTCGCTAAGAAGTATGGATTATACACAATTGCTCATAGTCATGCCATTAATGAAAAACGAATTAATCTAAAGGAACTTTTATATCGTTTTCATGCGTATTTGACACGAGGTGTTGCCGATTTCTATATGGGATGTTCGTATGAGGCAGGAGTAGATCGATATGGTAAAGCAATAACAAATAGCAAGAAATACAAGATTATTAATAATGGCATTAAGGCTGATGATTATACATTCAACGAAGAGAAGAGAGTTGCAATGCGCTCTGAATTTGATATTCTTGACCATTATGTCATAGGTCATGTGGGCAGATTCAGTGCTGTGAAGAATCATAATTTCATGCTTGACGTATTAGCGGAACTAAAGAAGTTTAATGCTGACTATACAATGATGTTTGTGGGCGATGGAGAACTTCGTAAAACAATTGAACTTAAGGCTAAAAATATGGGCATTGCTGATTCAATCGTCTTTACTGGTATACGTAAGGATGTGCCATCTGTTTTGCAAGCGATGGATCAATTTATTTTCCCCTCATTTAACGAAGGCTTAGGTATAGGTTTGATAGAAGCGCAAGCATCAGGGCTTCCTTGTATTGCCAATAAAGATGGAATTATTTCGTTGGCAAACTTCTCTAATCTTGTAGAGATGAAATCGATAAATGAGGGTGCTCAAGCATGGGCACATCATATTGATTCTGTAAGAAAATCAAACTTTGTGCGAAAAGATATGAGTCATGACGTTAAAGCAGCTGGCTTTGATATCGTTGAGGTCACAAAGTGGTTACAAGAGTTTTATATAAACATAAAAAGATAGATTTATGCTTTCAACAAAAGACTTATATATGAAGGCTTGTATGCAGTCAAAGGAACTGCATGCAATGACCGACGAGGAGCGTTCTCGTTTGCAAGAGCATCTTCGTAAGATGTATTTGGAGATAGAAAAGGTGTGCGACCGTCATGACCTGCGTATGTGTACGGGATATGGGACGGTGCTTGGAGCAATCCGACACAAAGGTTTTATTCCATGGGATGATGATATGGACTTGCTGATGCCTCGTGAGGATTACGACAAACTGATAAATCTTTATGCAGATGAATTACCCGAGAATCTGAAGATTTTTGCACCGAATAGTAAGCGAAAAGCTATATATCGTTTTGCTAAGGTGGTAGATACAAACACGCGGTTCATTTCTCCAGGATCTATTGAGGACGAAACTAAAGGAGTTTTTATTGATATTTTCCCATTGGAATTTACACCAAAGAATGGGTTCGCTTTGAAATGGCGAAATACATATACACGTATGCTTTTGTTGGCTTCTTCCTGTGTTGAACAATACAAGGAAAACTCTGACTTATACAGAAAGTTGATGTGCTCTTCTTCTGCAGGGAAAAGGACTTATTTAATAAGGAATCTAATAGGCAAGTTTTTCTCATTCAGAAATGTTCAGTCTTGGTATAATCGGGTAGATAACTATTGTAATTATAAGAAAAATACAGGTGTTGTAAACGTTCCTTCTGATGGAGGTTTGATAAAGAGCCTTATACCTCATGCAATAGAATCGTTCTTCCCTGCACGTAAGGTAAAGTTTGATGATATCGAAATATACGTACCTAAATGCACAGAAGAATATCTTGTAAATAACTATGGTGATTGGAAAAAGGTTCCTCCTGAAGGACAGAGGTGGCAGCATTTTATTGTAAGATTGCAATTTGATTTAAATTCGTGTAAAAAATGAACAACAAAGTAAACATAACCGAGGACGATAAAATCCTCAAAAAATACTATAGCCGTTACGGTGGCTTTTGGGTATATCCAGATATGCTGGATTATTGTTATCTGGTAAACCCATACTTTAATCGGTCTAAGATTATTGATGAGATGCAGGATAACTTCCGTATGCTTGTTTCTGAATATCCTGCTGGTATGGCTGTTAATAGCAAACTCGCAAGTGATTGCTGGAATGTAAAAGAGGAGTATATAATTCCTGGTAATGGCGCAGCAGAACTGATAAAGGCATTGATGGAGAACCTTGAAGGGAAAGTAGGAGTTGTGCGTCCTACCTTTGAGGAGTATCCTAATCGTATGCCAAATGAACGTGTAGTTACTTTCGTTCCTCAAAATGATAGCTTCCGTTATGATGCTGATGATATGATAGAATTCTTTGGTAACAATCCTGTAGATACTATCTTGCTGATAAATCCGGATAACCCATCGGGTAACTTTATTCCTATGAGCGGAGTGCATAAATTGGCTCAATGGTGTGAAGACAATAAGGTACGCTTGATTCTTGATGAGAGTTTTGTGGATTTCAGCGTCGGCTTTAAGGATAATACTTTTATTAATAATGATATATTGGAAAAGTATCCTCATATATGTGTCATGAAGTCTATCTCAAAGAGCTATGGTGTACCTGGTCTTCGTCTTGGTATTCTGTGTAGTGCAGACACTGCTCTCATTGCAAAAATGAAGAAGCAAGTTAGCATTTGGAACATCAACTCATTTGCAGAGTTCTTTATGCAGATATACCCAAAATATCGTGAAGATTATGAGTTGGCATGCGAACAGTTTATCAAGGCTCGTGAAGACTTTGAGATTGAGTTGAGAAAGATTCCTTTTATAAGGGTTATGCCATCGCAAGCAAACTATTTCTTCTTGGAAGTGTTGCCTCCTTACAAACCTAAGGAACTTTGTGCCATTCTTTTGAAAGAGTATAATATACTTGCAAGCGCTTGTCTTGCAAAGAAGGGGATTGAGCCAAATAAATATATGCGTATAGCTGTTCGCAATCATGGAGACAATGCGAAGTTTATTGATGTTATGCGCAAACTAATAAAATAATGTAATATGGCACATATAAAGACTTCTAAAGGTTATTTAGAATACACCAACCACTTGTTGAATTTTGGCTCTAAAGTTCTGGATCCAAAATTGATACTTGAGAATCTACATATCCTCTCCTTATATCTTGACAAAATAGACATTAATTGGGGACCAGCTTTCGGAACTCTTATTGGTATTGTTCGCAACGATGACTTCCAACCATGGAAACCTGTATTTGATATCTATATACTTAAGGAGGACGAGGAACGCTTCAAGGATATTCTTTGGCTCTTGATGGAAGTAGGTTTTAAGCTTGCCCGATATGAACGTAGAGGACGCTATTACCTTGTAAGGAATGATGAATACATTAAGGTTTTTGTATTGACTAAAGTATGTAGCGATGTTCGTCATACAGGTAGTACAGATTTTATATTTGAGAAATACATTCAGAATACAGTCAAATGGGATTTTAAGGGTATTCAGTTGAATGTTCCAGCTGAAGTGGATGAGTATCTTACTTTCCAGTATGGTGAAGATTGGACAACGCCAAAGCAGACAGTAAAATATTCAACAAATACATTAGTTCGTTGTTGGTATTGGACAAAGACATGGATACAAGATCATTTGCCTGATTATTTATACTATCAGTGGATATTAGACCACAGAAAAAAAGATTTCAGAAAGTTCAAGGAACAATGCAATAAAGCAGGCTTCCCAATACCTAAGAATGTACAGCTTGCGAGCATGCAACCTCGTAAGTATCGAAAGGTACTGACTGTTGGGGTGTATGATTTATTGCATAAAGGTCATGTCGAACTTTTCAGACGTGCAAAAGGTTTGGGAGATTACCTTATTGTAGCTGCTCAAGATAGTGATTTTATATTGAAGTACAAGCCTAAGGCACAAGTGATGAACTCTACTGAAGACCGCAAGTATATGATTAAATCAATTCGCTATGTGGATGAGGTTATAACATATACTGATGTTGATAAGATAGTTCAAGAAGTTGACTTTGACGTGTTTGTAACTGGTCCAGACCAATGTCATGCAGGTTTTCAACGTGCAATTGAATGGTGTGAGAGTCATGGAAAAGAACATATTGTACTTGGACGCACGGATGGAGTTAGTTCAAGTGAATTGAAGGCAAAGATTGCTGCTAAGGTGAAAAAGTAGGGAAATATTATGATAATTGAACACTAACGTCAATTATGTTTCTCAAAAATAATATTTGCAAATACAATGAAAATAGGAAATCATTCAATAGAGGTACTTCCTGCTGTCTATGGAGACTGTATCTTTCTGTCCTTAATGCGTGATAGTAGAGAGTATAACATCCTTATAGACGGCGGATTGGCGAAGACTTATTTTGATGCAAAAAATAAGAAAAAACAAAAAGGTCCTTTGAAACTGTTGCTTGACAAACTGAAAGAAGAAGGAAGATGCATTGATCTGCTTGTTGTCACTCATATTGATGACGATCACATTGCTGGTATATGTAAGTGGTTTGAAATGGATTTTCCTGATAGCAACTTTGTGAAACAGGTTTGGATGAATGATGATATTCAGATTGATGATATAAGAAGTTTGAATAATTCTGCATCTAATGCAATGTCTGTAGTAACAAAACTAAGAGCGAATGGCGTTGAATACAGAAATGATATAGTAAAGGGTGTTGTGCATACTAATGACTTTTGTACGATACGTGTGCTTACTCCGAAAACTGACTATAGAAATGTCATTGCTCAAAAAATAGCTTATTCATTGGATAATGCAGCTGATGTTGACGAAACGCAATTGCCTAACATCAAAGAACTTATAAAGCAGAAATGGATTATGGCAAAGCTTTCTGATGAGAATAAGGCTTCAATCGCTTTTGAATTGGAAACTTGGGATGGGAAGAAAATGCTTATGCTTGGAGATGCTGAGTATGATGATTTTGCGAGTGGACTAAAGGTATTCCATAATGATGAGCATGGCAGGTTGATGTTCGATCTGGTAAAATTGTCACACCATGGCAGTAAAAATAATTTCCATCCTAATCTATTAGGTCTGATTCATTCAAAGTATTATGTTGTGTCAAGTGATGGGAAGAGGTTTGGACATCCAGATAAGGAGGTCTTGGCACAAATTGTGGACGAGACAGATTCCTATATTCTATTTAACTATGAATCTCGGAAAAAAGTTATGTTCAACGAACAGGACTTTATTGACTATCCTGATTTAGAGAACAGAATCGGTATAATCTGAAAATATGCATATAGACACTATTCGTAAGGTACATTCTGTAAGGGTTTGTAATGGCAGTGGGGTGATTGTAAAGCCACTGGACAAATCTTTTATTTACATTCTTACAAATTATCATGTATTATTTGATAATGAAGGGAAAACCAAAGATTTGACATTTAAATTTGAAATAGGTAGTTCTCTAAATATTGATAATAAAAATGTCATTGAAAACCCTATCTATTGTAAGGACAAGGATATAGCAATTCTAAAAATTAAAGCTGATGGTTTTGAGCATGTAGAATTCCTAAGACTAAACACCTGTTGTAATGAAGCAAAAATTCATGTAGGCTTCCCTAAAGCTCGCTATGAAGGAACTATGAGTCAAACATTAGTTCTTGAAATTACAAACTATAATGGTAATGTAAATCATTCCCTTACAGAATATGAATATAATACGTCGGTAACTAAGGATGAACTAGAAGGAATGTCTGGTGGCGGAATATTTGATGAGAATCATTGCCTAGTAGGTATTCATAAACAATCGTCGAACATTGATGAGCATGAATGCTTAGGAAAGGCGTGTTTCATACCAATAGCGTGTTATAAAGAATTGCTACAAGAAGCAGGGTGGTCACCAATCATGGAGTTTAACCTGGATAACTTTGTAGAGTTGACAAGTTTAGTCTTCAACTTTGACGATCGCTATATTCAAGAAAATGCAGAGATGTTGTTGTATGATATTAGTGAGTACAAGTCAAAAATAGAGAATTTGTCTCCTTTAAAGATTATTGGAATTCTGAAAGAAAATAGACGTTTGGATGAAAGTTTGGAAATCGATGAGTTAAGCCGGGATTTTTGGATTGACTTTACTGAGTTCATAATAGCTATGTTTATTATACTTGATATAGAAGAACAACAAGAAGAATTCATTATTTCAGTTTTCGATAAATTTCATTTCGTATTTAGTAAAAAGCAATTTGACTTTTATGATGTTCGTAAAGAACTTGATTATAAACTATTATGTGGAATGAATAAAGGAGCTAAGTTGGTTGTAGGAGGTATGGCAGAACCCCAAACTTTTAATGCCTGTATTATCGATAATCGTATTCCTAACATTTCGGAGGCTGGAGTTTTCGAAGATATGGATATTTCAAGGCATAAACGACAGTTGTTGAGTACACTAACAATAATCAACAGTAAGATTTTTAGAAAAGGTGTATATCATATTTTGGATGAAAGTGAGCCTGATGTATCGTTGAAACATTACCGAGATGTACTTGTGGCAAAAATAAATAAAGAGGGAAATGGAAATAAAAGAACTTGATATTTTTGACATTGGTGTGAATGTATTACTGTGTGTTACTGAATGTATGAGCGAAAAAGCTTTGTACGATAAATGGATAGACATACGGGATGAATTGGCATCTGAATGGCAAATGAGGAATTTAGATGATTTCGAACGTTGGAATTTCTATTTGTTTTATGTGGTGGAAGACAAGAGTGCGATAGATCGTTCTCTGAAATATAAAATAGAGCATGATACAGTTTCTTCACGCAAGATAATTATTGACCGTGCGGAGTTTACAGACGGTAACTATGATACGCTTATTGCTTCGTACATAAAGTATGATATCGGAGAGCTTGTTGATGAAGAACATAAACTGGATTTTATAATAAATAAATCTGCTCAAAAGTTGACGAAAAATGAAGATTAAAAAAGTAAATATAAAGGCTTTCCGTCTGTTTAATGATGTGTCTGTAAATCTAACAGCAAGAAAAGATTCTAATAAGGCAGCAAACTTTGTTGCTATATATGCTCCAAATGGTTTTGGCAAGACTTCATTTTTTGATGCAATGGAGTTTTGTATGACAAAGTCAATACAAAGGGTAAAGAGTAACTTCAAGGAAAATTTTACGATTGACCAAAAACATGGTGCGTCTACGTTTATACATAATAAGGATTTGCCAAACGAATCTATTGACATTACAATGTCGTTTGAGGATTGTGATGATGTAAGGACTATTTGTCGGCCAGCAGATGAATGTTCAATGCTGAAGTCGGTCCGTATAGAGAATGGCTATTTTAGAGATGCAATCCTTTCACAAGACTGGTTGTCGGAATTTCTTTCTTCAAAAAGTTCTACTGAAAGGTTTAAAATATTTATGCAAAACTTTGAGGAAACTCGCTCTCTTTTGGATTATTACCAATCGTTGGGTGAAGCCTCAAGAGGGATAAAAAGAAAAATTGACAATATATCAAAAGACTTGAAACAAATTAGTAAAAACATTGACAAGAGTATTGATGCCAATGTTATGGATTTGTTGAAAGAAATAGTAGAGAAACTAAAGGCTAAAAACATTGATGTAAGAAAGTTTACTTCGGATATGAATGCCTGCCCAAGCATAATAGTTGAGGCTGATTCCATTTACTCAAGTTTGTTGGAAGACAAAACAAAGGTAGATGATATTATTTCAAATCTTGAAAAGATGCAGTTTGGTGATGATGGAGTCTTGAAAATAGATGATATACCAGAATGGATAGAAAAGCAGAAAAGCCTTAAATCCGCAATAGATAGTATTGCTGTAGAATTAACGAAAATAGAACATCTAAAAGATTTAAAACACCAAGTAGGACAATATGGAAATTCATTGGAAAACAGCTTAAAGACTTTAGATACCTTTATTTTTCTTATAGACCAAAACAATAAGTTTCAGACGATACTGAATAAAATAGTTGTTGCTAAAAAAGAGAAACAAGGCTTTATTCAAAACAAAGCAAAAAATGAAGCAGAAATAGCTAATATAAAACAAGCGATAGCACAGCTATATGAAGAAATAGCCAAGCTACAGGGTTATAAAGAGCAAAATGACAAGAAGCTACTTAACCTACATGAAAGTTACAAAGAATATGTTGCATTGTCTATTCAATATAAAGCGAATGTTGATAGTGTTTTGTTGAATCAAAAACAATTAAATACAGTAGATGAAAGTATAAGTATACTTGAACAAAGACATTCGACCTTATTAAGGTTTGTAACAGGTTTACGAAAAAAAGAGTTTATTGTAATTCCCAACTTGTATGAGGAAGAGACACGCAAACTCTTTGAGATAAGAGGAAAAATTGATTCTGCCAACAAAGCCTTGATAGACATAGAGAATAAAGTGGAAGAAGAATCAAGATTGAACGACATTTTACAAAATCTTCTCGCTTCATCTCAAAGCATTGTGGAGCATATAAAAGGTAGTAAATGTCCTCTGTGTGGTTTTGACTATGAGCAACATGAAAATCTTCTGGTTGCAATATCAGAAAATACTGTTTTGTCATCATCGCTGAAAGAAGATATTGAGAAAAGGAATAGAGCAAGGAAGGATGTTGAGGATATTGAGCATGAATTACGCAATCAGCTTAGTAAGTTAACTGATGAAGTTGAAGAAAATATAAACAAAACTGTTGAAGAGATAGCTAAGGTAAAAAAGGATAGGGAGAATATAAATAATCAACTCAAACAATTG
>CAKOZD010000025.1 GCA_934131175.1 uncultured Bacilli bacterium
ATTTATATAACAGAGTAGAAGAATTAACTCCTAAATTAACTGATGAAGAAAAATTATTAGAGTACTTACAAGCAATGCAAGATAATGACAACAAAATAATACCTTATAATAGACCATTATTGTTTAGTAATGGAACAAAAATGAATCAGTATTGGGATGGCAACAAAGATAAAATATATAAAATGATAACCAAAGAAGGTAATCCATTTATTATACAATATAAAGAACAGTGTGAAGTACTAATAAATGAATATATTGAATTTCAAGAAAGAAAGAAAAAGGACCTTGGTGATGAAGAAAAATTATTAGAGTACTTACAGGCAATGAAAGATAATGACAACAAAATAATACCTTATAATAGTTCATTATTGTTTAGTGATGGAACACAAATGGGAACATATTGGAATGGTTCAAGAAAGAAAGATAAAATATATAGAATGATAACTGAAGAAGGTAATCCATTTGTTATACAATACAAAGACCAATGCGAAGTGTTAATTAAAAAATATAACAAAAAGCAATTAAGTGAAGAAGAAAAATTATTTGAATACTTACAAGCAATGAAAGATAATGACAACAAAATAATAGCTCAAAGAAGTCCATTATTATTTAGCGATGGAGCAAAAATGGGAGGATATTGGAGCAATAAAAAAGATAAAATATATCAGATGGTAATGGAAAAAGGTAATCCATTTATTGTAAAATATAGAGCCCAATGCGAAGCTCTAATAAATGAATACAATAAAAAGCAACTAAGTAAAGAAGAAAAATTATTAGAGTACTTACAAGCAATGAAAGATAATGGTAACAAAATAATACCTAATAGAAGTTCATTATTGTTTAGTGATGGAACACAAATGGGAAGATATTGGAGTAATTATAATAATAGAGATAAAGTATACCAGATGGTAATGGAAGAAGGTAATCCATTTGTTGCACAATATAAAGAGCAATGTGAAGTGCTAATTAAAGAATATAATAATTATCAAGAAAAGCCAGAGACAAAGATAACAGAAAAAGAAAAATTATTAGAGTACTTACAAGCAATGAAAGAAAATGACAACAAAATAATACCTAAAAGAAGTTCATTATTATTTAGTGATGGAACAAAAATGGCATATTATTGGAGCGATAAAAAAGATAAAATATATATAATGATAATGGAAGAAGATAATCAATTTATTGTAAAATATAAAGACCAATGTGAAGTACTAATAAATGAATACAATAAGAAGCAACTAAGTGATGAGAAAAAATTATTAGAGTACTTACAAGCAATAAAAGATAATGACAACAAAATAATACCTTATAATAGTTCATTATTGTTTAGTGATGGAACACAAATGGGAATATATCGGAAGAATACTAAAGATAAAATATATAAAATGATAATCGAAGTAGGTAATTCATTTATTACACAATATAAAGACCAATGCGAAGTGCTAATTAAAGAATATAATAATTATCAAGAACATCCAGAGACAAAGATAACCGAAGAAGAAAAACTATTAGAGTACTTAAAAGCAATGAAAGAAAATGACAACAAAATAATAGATCAAAGGAGTCCATTATTGTTTAGTGATGGAGCAAAAATGGCATATTATTGGAGAAATAGCAAAGATAAAATATATAAAATGATAATAGAAGAAGGTAATCAATTTATTATACAATATAAAGAACAATGTGAAGTAATAATAAATGAATATATTGAATTTCAAGAAAAGTCAGAGACAAAGATAACCGAAGAAGAAAAATTATTAGAGTACTTACAAGCAATAAAAGATAATGACAACAAAATAATACCTTATAATAGTCCATTATTGTTTAGTGATGGAACACAAATGGCATATTATTGGAGTAAATCTAATAATAAAGATAAAATATATAAAATGATAATCGAAGAAGAAAATCAATTTATTATAAAATATAAAGAACAATGTGAAGTACTAATAAATGAATATATTAAATTTCAAGAAAGAAAGAAAAAAAAGCAAGAAAAATATAAGAAATCAGAGAGTGAGTTTAAAGAAGAATCATTATTTGATAAAACACTAAAAAATGAGAAAGGAAAATATTCTAATGAAGGAAAAAAAGTATTATGATTTAGTATCTTCTTTTAGTGAATTGGACCTAGAAGATAAAAAGGAAGAAGTGTTAAAACACACTTTAGAATTATTACAATTACTATATTTGAAAAATAAAAAACTTGATAAAGATGCAGATGTCTTACCAGTATTAAATAAATATAGTGATGAAGATGAATATTTTAACTTATTGTTTACATATATTATTTCATTAAAAGAAGAAAATGCTAAATTAATCGATAAATTAAATGAATTTGGAATTTAAGAAGTAGATATTACTTCTTTTTTCTTGACTAATATATAAAATTAACCTAGTATAAATTTTAAAAGAGGCGAGATTATGAAGACAAAAGAACAAATTAAAGAAGAATATGATAAATATGAGTTACAAGAAGAAGTAGTTAATAATAAAGCATCACTAGATGCAGTTTTAGAAATAACAAAAGATGATCTTTTTGAAAATATACGAGTAACTACTAAGGAAAAAAGAGCAAATAAGATAGAAAAATTAAAGTCAAGAATATTAAATTTATTTTCATTTTTTACAGAAACTGAAAACCAAACAGAAATATATGATGAAGATAATGAAATATTAGATAACTTTTTAGAGTTTTGCAGTCAACAAAATATGTTTTTAACAACCATGGAAGAAATGTCATCTGATACAAATTATCGAGAACTAGCAAGATTATATGAATTTTCTCTTAATTATTTTAATGAAATATTAGACTATTATGACCAGTTAAGAGATAAAATTGAATATAATTATCAGGGAATTACTTTTTATGGAGAAAAAGAGAATAATAAAGAGGCATATTGTGAATTTATGGAAGAAGAGTTAGCACATATAAGAAAAGAAAAAAATATAGTAAAAACTAAAAAAATGTGATATAATTAACGTGTTTATGAGGGCGGGTGATATCTTGAATAATGATTTAGCTAGTACTATACGTAGTAAAGTAGACATTGTAGATATCATAGGAGAAAGAATTCCATTAACCGCTAGAGGAAAAAACTTTTTTGGAGTCTGTCCTTTCCACGATGACTCAAACCCATCATTATCTGTATCAAGAGAAAAACAAATATATACATGTTTTTCATGTCATGCTACAGGTAATGTTTTTACTTTTTTAATGAACTATGAGCATATTGATTTTAAAGAAGCCTTAAAGTACTTAGGAGATAAAGTAGGAATAGATACCGGAAATATTCATATAAAAGCAAAAACTACTAAATATGATAAATTATATGATGCTTACAATTTATCTTTAAAGTATTTTCAAAATAATTTAAATAGTACTGTAGGAAAAGATGCCAAAAAATACTTATTAAATAGAAAAATAGATGAAGCTTTAATAAAAGAGTTTGAAATAGGACTTTCACTAGAATCAAGAAATGATTTAACAACGCTACTTACAAGTAAAAATTATGACTTAGTAACATTGAATAGAATTGGTCTTTCTAGTGATGACCATGATATTTATAATGATAGAATTATGTTTCCATTATATGATGTATCAGGAAAATGTGTTGGTTTTAGTGGAAGAATATATAAAGATAATGGTCAAAACAAATACTTAAATACGAAAGAAACAGATATCTTTAAAAAAGGTGAAATGTTATATCACTACCATATAGCAAGAGAAGAATGTCGTCTAAAAAAATCTGTAATTGTTATGGAAGGATTTATGGATGTAATAAGAGCAAGCAGTATAGGTATAAAAAATACAGTTGCTCTTATGGGAACTGCTCTAACAAAAGAACAGATAAATCTAATTAAAAGATTATCAAATAATATAATACTATGTCTTGATGGAGATGACCCAGGACAACATGCAACACTAAATATTGGTAATATGTTATTTGATGAAGGGATAGAAGTAAAAGTAATTAGACTTCCAAACCCAGAAGACCCAGATTCATTTATATTAAAAAATGGAAAAGAACGTTTTGAAGGACTAGTAGACTCTGCAATCAACTTTTCTGATTTTAAAATGAATAAATTACGTGAAAATGTAAATTTTAAAAGTGATGAAGAAAAAGCAGACTACATAAATAGAGTAATAGAAGAAACATCTAAATTAGATGATGCAATAAGAAGAGAAGTTGTATTAAAAAGACTTGCAAAAGAGTTCGATATAGGTTATAATACACTGGAAATGCGTATAAATAGCCTTTTAAAAAATAAAGTAGTAGAAAAAGAAAAAACAAAAATATTTATACCAACAAACAAAACAACAAAAAAAGATAAGTATATGAAGGCTTATGAGCAAATAATATATTTTATGCTCAATAATGATTGGGTAATAACACAAGTAGAACATGAAAGATTAATCTTTCCAAATGAAGTAATGCGAGCAACTTGCAGTGAAATTATTTATTATTATAAGAAGTATGGAAATATAAATGTTGCTGATTTTTATACTTACATTCAAGATAAAGAAGACATTCTAAATTTTTTAAATAATATTTTAGGCGAAAAATATATGGATACTACTAGTAAAGAGGAGTTAGTTCTATATTTTAATGTAACTAGAAAATACATTGAGTTACAAGAGATAAAGAGATTCACAAATTTAATGAAAAAAGAAATAGATCCATTGGAACAAGCTAAAATATCAGAAAAGATTAGAAAGTTAAGGTTAGGAGATAGTTAGTATGGTTGAAGAAATAAAAACACTTGATGAAAGAAAAGATAAGTTAATTGCTTTAGGTAAAAAACAAGGATACGTAACATATGAACAACTTGCAGAGCACTTAAAAGGACTTGATGTTGATAGTGATTCATTAGATGAATTATACAACGCCTTAGTAGAAGCAAATATAGAAATAGTATCAGAAGATGGAAGTGATGATGCTTCTGGTGAAGAAATTACACAAGATATGTCAATCGAAAATTTAACATTATCAAAAGATGTTAAAATAAACGATCCTGTTAGAATGTATTTAAAAGAAATTGGACGTATTAACTTACTTACATCAGATGAAGAGTTTGAATACGCTCAAAGAGCTGTTGAAGGTGATGAAGAAGCAAAGAAAATTCTTGCAGAATCAAACTTACGTCTAGTAGTTAGTATTGCTAAAAGATATGTAGGACGTGGAATGCTATTCTTAGACCTTATCCAAGAAGGAAATATTGGTTTAATGAAGGCAGTTGAAAAGTTTGACCCAACAAAAGGATATAAATTCTCAACATATGCAACATGGTGGATTAGACAAGCTATAACTCGTGCCATAGCAGACCAAGCAAGAACAATTCGTGTACCAGTGCATATGGTAGAAACAATTAATAAATTAGCAAGAGTACAAAGACAACTTACTCAAGAATTAAACAGAGAACCAACTGACGAAGAAATTGCAAAGAAATTAGGAATTTCAATCGATAAAGTAAGAGAAGTATATAAAATTAGCCAAGACCCAGTTTCATTAGAAACACCAATTGGTGAAGAAGATGATTCACATTTAGGTGACTTCATAAGAGATGAAAAAACAATGGGACCAGAAGAATACGCAACAGTTGAAATGTTAAAAGAAGAGTTAAAAAATGTATTATCAACATTAACTGAAAGAGAAGAAAAAGTATTAAGATTACGTTTTGGTCTAGATGATGGACAATGTAGAACTCTTGAAGAAGTAGGACAAATATTTGGAGTTACTAGAGAAAGAATAAGACAAATAGAAGCAAAAGCATTAAGAAAATTAAGACATCCATCTCGTTCTCGTAAATTAAAGGATTTCTTAACTGATTAATGAAAATAAACGCAAGATTAAAGACAATAGGGGATTTGGTAGAAAAAGATTCGATATGCTTAGATGTTGGATGTGACCATGCATTACTTGACATTTACTTAGTACACAGAAAAGCAAATATCAAAACGATAGCTAGTGATATTGCACAAGGTCCATTAGAACAAGCAAAAAAGAACATTGAAAGAGAACATTTAGAAGATGTTATAGAAACACGTTTAGGTTCGGGACTAGAAACCTATACTGATGAAATAAACACAATTATAATATCAGGTATGGGTGGAAGAAATATAATAGGAATATTTAAAGATAATATAAAGAAACTAAATAAAGTAGAAACCCTAATTATAAGTCCAAACAATTACCAAGAAGATGTTAAAAGATTTCTATGCAAACATGGATTTTATATTCAAAATGAAGAATTTGTAAAAGATAAAAAATTTATTTATCAAATTATAATATTTAAAAAAGGAAAAAAAAGATATTCGAAAAAAGAATATTTCTTTGGCCCAATCTTTCTAGAAAAGAAAGGTCCACTATTTAGAGAATATTATGAAAGAGAATTAAAATCACGTGAAATATTGATTTCACTTTTACCAAAAAACTTCAAATTAAAGAAATATCAAGCAAAAAAAGAGATTAAAATGATTAAAAATGAAATAGAAGACTAGAAATTAGTCTTTTTTTGTTTTATAATGATTATAATATTGAGGTGTAATATGAAAAGACTTGTAGTATTAGTTTTAACACTAATCACAATATTCTCTTGCAGTAATGTATATGCAAAAGATACAGTATATTCATTAAATAAATATAATGAAGAAATTTATAAAACAATAAATAAGAGTTATAGTAGTGAAGGAAAAGTAGATGGTTACATTGTAGCCGGAACATATCAAAAAAAAGATAATGAAGAAAGTGAAAATAAAAATAGTAAAGCATTAGTAGCAAAATATGATAGTTATGGAAAAGTACTTTGGACTTATACTTATGGTAAAGATAAAAATATTGATTTTAATGCTTTAACATATTTATATGATGAAGAAAGTAATGTAACAGGATATGGAATTGTATTGCATGATAATAATGAAAATAAATCATATTTAATAAAAATAAATCTATTAGGAAAACTACTTGAAGAAAAAGAATTAACTCTTGATGATAATGTAATATCAAAAGTGAAAGAAGTAAGAACAAGTGATAATAAATTTGATAGTTTTATCGCAATCGCAACAAACAATGAAAAAACATACTTAATAAAATATGATAAAGAGTTTAATGAAATATGGAAGAAAGAATATACAGAAGAAGGCATAACTAAAGCAGAATATAAAGATATTTTACCAGTATACAATAATAAAGAATTATCAGGTTTTGTATCAGTATTAGAAATAGAAAAAGAAGATAATAAAATTACTAAAGTATTAAAATATGATATAGATGGAAATATTACAAAAACTATAAAAGAGGATTTCAAAACACAAACAAATATCTCTTTAGTAGAAAGAGAAAATGGTTTTGCTATATATGGTTTAACTAGTGATTTAAAACTACAAGGTAATGAAACAACAAGTTATTTTATAAATAGTTATAATGAAAATGATGAAGAGATAAATGATACAACAGGAACAACACCAATTAATAGTAAAAAAAGAATTAAATTACTTGAGGTAAAAGAAGAAAATAAATTAAAAGAATATTTACTATTATATACAAATGCTACAGATGAAAGCATAGAAGTAGTCAAGATTAATCTTGATGGAGTAGAAGAAAATAAAATTAAAAAGATAAATAATAACTATTATGATATATATGACTTTAATTCAAATAAGAATACACTTTATATAGTTGGTCAAATAAATTGTCCAGATGAAGATGATTGTGTCTATAATAATAATTCACTGTTCTTAATTAGTGATGAAGATAAAGTTATTGAAGTAAAAGAAAGTGACAATAAAAATGTCATTACAATATCAATTGTTTCAGTACTTGTAATAGTAATATTAGTACTATTAAGAAAAAAATTAAAAAAATAGAGTTCAGTAAAATGAACTCTTATTTTATTTGCTATTTTTTTTAATTTGTTTAGAAAATATTCCCCCAACACAAGAACTTAAAAATATCATTAAATAATAAAGAATAAGTCTTAGCTTAAAAGAATTACTAATTAAACTAATTAGAATAAAAGGAATGATAAAGATAAGAGAATATATACCCCCACCAATATATCCTTTAGTATTTATCTCTTTACATAATATAAAACTACAAATACATATACTAAGTAATAAAATAAATAATTTAATAAAGTTATAAATATTTAAATTAATAAAGTCAAAATAATAAAAAGTAGTAAACAAACTAATTAAAATAATAATTATTAATACATTTATACAAAATAATTTTAAATATCTCATAAGCACCTCTAATAATAAATATGAAATGTATAAAATAAATATTCTCGATAATAATATATGTAGGTGATAAAATGACATATTTAACAGTATTATTTAGAAGTACTTTATTTTATTTATTAATAAATGTATTTTACAGACTTATGGGGAAAAGAGAAATAGGAGAACTTTCTATAATGGACTTTATTGTTTCAATGTTTATTGCAGAAGTAGCAGCTATTTCTATAGAAAATTATAAAGAAAGTATATTGATTTCTTTAATTCCTATAATGGTTTTAGTAGTACTACAAGTAGTTTTCTCATATATAACTTTAAAAAATAATAAATTTAGAGAAATAGTAGATGGAAAACCTTCAATAATAATAAAAAAAGGAAAAGTAAATTTTGAAGAAATGTTAAAGCAAAGATATAATCTAGATGACTTATTAACACAACTACGAGAAAAATCTATAAAGTCAATTGCAGATGTCGATTATGCCTTACTAGAAACAAGTGGTAAATTATCAGTATTTGAGAAAAAAGATAAGAATAAAGATTTCCCACTAGCTGTAATTTTAGATGGTAAGATAGAAGAAGATGTCTTAAAAGAAATAAATAAAAATACATTTTGGCTAGAAGACCAATTAGAAAAGCAAAAAATATCGTTAGAAAATGTCTTTTATGGTTTCTATAAAGATAAAGATTTATATATTATAGAAAAATCCAAGATAAAATGACAAAATATTTAAAAGTAACATAATAAAATAATCTTGGTGATAATATGAAAAAAATACTAGTAATTCTCCTTTTAAGTATTGTATTAATAAGCAATATAAAATTAGACAGAACAAGTATAAAACAAGAAGAAACACGAGCAATCTTTGTAAGTTACATAGAACTAAATAAATATATAAAAGGAAATGACTATGAAATAAGTAAAAGTAATATTAGAAAAATAATTAAAAATGTAAAAAAGTTAAAATGTAATACTATAATACTGCAAGTAAGATCAGCATCAGATGCTATATATAAGTCAAACATCTTTCCAATGAGTCTAAATATTGTAAACACAGAATATGATGACTATTATGATGTGTTAGATTATTTTATAAAAGAATCACATAAAAGTAATGTAAAAGTAATTGCCTGGATAAATCCATATCGTATAAGAACTACTTGTGATAAAACTACTATTACAGAAAAAAATCCTGCCTATAAATATTTAGATACAGATATAGTTTATATAAATAATGGCATATATTATAATCCATCAAAACAAGAAACAGAAGACTTAATAGTAAATGGAGTAGAAGAAGTATTAAACTATGATGTAGATGGAATATTATTTGACGATTATTTTTATCCAGATAATAATATAGATAAAAAAGATTATGAAGAGTACATGAAAAATAATGAATTTATAGAAGAACAAGATTATAGATTAAATATTGTAAATAAAATGATAAAAAGAGTATATAAAACCTGCAAAGATAAAAATATTAAGTTTGGCATATCTCCTGATGGAAATATAGACAATAATTATAATAAAAATTATGCTGATGTTAAGTCTTGGTTAAAGAGTAATGAATATATAGATTTTATAATGCCCCAAATATATTATGGATTTTATAATAGTACAAGAGACTATATAAAAGTAACAAAAGAATGGGAAAGTTTAATTGAGAATAAAGATATAGAGTTATATATAGCACTTGCTTTTTACAAAGTAGGAACAGAAGATAAATATGCTAAAAGTGGATTTAATGAATGGGTTGATAATGACAATATTATTATGAGAGAAGTAATACTATCAAGAAATTTAAAAAATTATAAAGGATTTAGTTTATTTAGATATGAAAATATATTTAATGAAGAAATATACACAAAAACAAGTATAAAAGAACTAGAAAATTTGAAAAAAATATTAAATTAGTTTAAATAAAATTATGATTTTGTTATAATTAACTAGAAGGTAGTGATTATATGAAAAATGATAAAGGATTTACATTAATTGAAGTATTAGCAATGCTAGTAGTACTTGGAATAATAATTGGAGTAACTGTTCCTAATGTCACAGGTATTCTTAGTAATCAAAAAACCAATTTAATTGCAGAAGATGGAATTAAAATGATTGAAAATGCAAAGAATGAATTTATTTTAAGTGAAAAAGTTAAATATCCAGAAGATGGTAAATGTGTAATATTTACACTTGATAGGCTTGATAAAAATAGTGATATTGAAAATGGTATTGAAGGTGGAAAATATAATAAAACAAAATCATTTGTAACTGTAAAAAGAATTGGTAAAACTTATCAGTACAGTGTAAGATTAATAGAACAGTTAAATAATGGAAAATTATATGGTATATCAAATGCCGGAGAGTCATCACTAAATTCTGAGACAAAAAAGAATTTTCTAGGAGAAATAAAAGACGAGCATATTGCTGATTTTAGTAGTGCTAAAAGTCTAGAAGATGCAAAGAATGCCTTAGCAAATGACAGTGTAGGAGGGTGTACAAAAGACATTTTAACAGGCTTTTACAACTAAGTGTAAATAAAATAAAAAATTATTGCAAATAAAAAATTAATATGCTATATTTAGAATGTAATAAAGATAAGAAAGAGAGTGAAAAAATGAAAAAAATAAATATGAATAGTAAAGGATTTACATTAATCGAATTACTAGCAGTTATTACAATCATGGGTATCTTAATGATGGTAGCAATCCCTTCAGTTTCACGTACTATTGAAAACTCACGTCGTGATACATTCGCTGATGTTGCTAAGAGTTACATTAATACTATTAGAAACTCAGTATTAGCTGATGAAATTGAATGTGCAGTTCCAGGTACAGCTAATAATGCTATGACAAGCGTAGGTGCAACACCAGATGGTGTTTACTATTATCAAATTGATACAGGTTCTACTGGAACAACTGATTTAATGGAGTCAGGTGGAAAATCATCTTGGTCAAACTCAGATGTTGGTGGATATGTTGTTTGGACTAAAAAGACTGGAGCAGCTTCAAATGGAGATACTAAAACAAGAACTACATATGCAGCATTATTAGTTGATACAGGAAAACATGGATTTGATTCATTAACATTAGAAAGTAATTTAAAAAGAGCAAATGTTAAAACTGCAACTTCAACATCTTCACAAGCTGATACAACTGCTGGAAAAATAAAAATAAAAGATTATAATGCAGCAAAAGGTGCAACTCCAACGATTGCACAAGCAAATGTTACATTCGACTCTGCTAACGTTTCTACTGAAACAACAACAGCACCAGTAAAATGTTCTTTAAAATAGTTTTGAAGAAATAATTAAATAAGAAGAGCTATAAGCTCTTTTTTTTTCTTAATATTGAAATAAAATTGGAAAATATGCTATATTTATATTATGAAAAAGTAGAAAGAGAATGAGTTATGAAAATGAAAATAAAAAATAAAACAAATAGCAGAGGTTTTACATTAATTGAATTATTAGCAGTTATTACAATTATGGGAATTTTGATGATGGTAGCAATTCCATCAGTTTCACGAACAATAGAAAACTCACGTCGTGATACATTTGCAGATGTTGCAAAAAGTTATGTTAATACTATTAGAAACTCAGTTTTAGCAGATGAATTAGAATGTGGAACAACAAACAAAATTAGTGTAGGAGCAACACCAGACGGAGTATATTATTATGAAATAGATACTCAAGCACAAAGCACAATAGACTTAATGGAATCAGGTGGAAAATCATCTTGGTCAAATTCAGATATATCAGGTTACATTGCTTGGTATAAGAAAACAGATACTACAAATGGCGATAATAAAACAAGAACAACATATGCAGCAATGCTAGTTGATACAGGAAAACATGGTATTGAAAATTTTACTTTAGAAAAAAGTATTACAAGAAGTAATGTAAGTACAGCAACAAAAATTGCATATAACCACTCAAAACCAATCTCAACAGACAAAATGTCACAAATAGTAGGCAATGAAGGATTTAAAGTTTTAGATGGAACTCAACCTGTAAAATGTACATTAAAATAATTAATAGACTTTTTATTAAGTCTTTTTTCTTTATATAAAAATTGTTATACTAATAAAAAAAGGAGAAAAATATGTTAATTATAGGAAGTCATGTAGGTTTTAATAAGAAAACTCAATTATTAGGAAGTCTAAAAGAAGCATTATCATATAATTCTAATGCATTTATGTTTTATACAGGAGCACCTCAAAATGCAGCTAGAAGTCAAATTGAAGATGGCCTAACTCTAGAAGCGTTATCTCTAATGAAAGAAAATAATATAAATTATGAGAATGTAATAGTTCATGCTCCATATATTATTAATTTATGTAATGAAAATAACTTTTCATTTTCAACAGAATTCTTAACAGAAGAAATAAATAGATGTAATACCCTTGGAGTAAAATATATGGTCCTTCATCCAGGAAGTCATGTTGGACTTGGAACAGATGCTGGTATAAATAATATCATTAAAGGACTAAATATAGTATTTCAAAATGTAAAGTCATATAACAAAGTAACAATATTATTAGAAACAATGGCAGGAAAAGGAACAGAACTTGGAACAACTTTAGATGAGTTAAAGGGTATAATTGATAATGTTTCTGATAAAGAACATATTGGAGTATGTCTTGACACATGTCACTTAAATGATTCTGGAATAGACTTAACAAAATTTGATAAATATTTAGATGATTTTGATAAAAAGATTGGAATAGATAAAATAGGATGTATTCATATAAATGACTCAAAAAATATAATATCTTCTCACAAAGATAGACATGAAAACTTTGGATTTGGAACAATAGGCTTTGATACATTAATGAATATTGTATATAACAAAAGATTAGAAAATATTCCAAAAATATTAGAAACACCATATATAGATAAAAAATATCCTCCATATAAATATGAAATAGAAATGATTAGAAACAAAAAATTTGATAATGATTTAATAAACAAAATAATAGACAAGAACAAATAATAATCTTGTCTATTTTAATTTACAAATATTTTTTATATTCAATATAAAGATTTAATAATTCTTTATAAAGAGTAGGACTAACTTTATTTCTTATTGATTCAAACACTTTTATATTTTGATCAAGTAAATCATTATAATTGTACATAATAAAATTATATATAATTATAAGTTCATCATCCGTATATTTTATATTTTTTTTCTGAGCAAAACTCTTTAAATCATTTAATGTCAATTTATTTATGTTTTTCTTAATTAAGTCTTTAATATTATCACCTCTAAAAAATTATATGAATTATTTAGCTATTTATGTGATAAACTATTACTAGGTGAAAAAAATGGAGAAAAAAAACAAGAGGAAGAAAAAAATTAACATTGATAAAATAATTAACTTTAGATTCACTTTATTTTTAATATTAATAATATTATTATTTGCTATACTTTTTATTAAAATAACGAGTGTCATGGTAGTGGATAAAAAAGAATATTCACAGAAATTAAAGAAACTTACATTCACTGAAGTATCTGGAAGTAGTAGTCCAAGAGGGCGAATATATGATAGAAACTACAATGTAATTGTTGATAATAAAGCAGTTAAAACAGTTGTATATAAGAAAGAAAAAGGAACATCTGACTTAGAAATGATTGAGGTAGCAACAAAAGTTGCTCCACATCTAGATCTTGATTATTCGAAACTGACAGATAGAGCAAAAAGAGAATATTATTATGCTAAAAACAAAGATGAGTGTAATAAATTAGTAACTGAAAAAGAAAAAGAAAAAGTAGAACAAAGAAAACTTACTCAAACAGAATTAAATGAATTAAAGTTACAAAGAATTAGTGAAGAAAAACTTAACTTTAGTGATGAAGAAAGTAAAGTAGCATATTTATTTAATTTAATGAATAAGGGGTATACTTATGAATCTAAAACAATAAAAAGAGATGTATCAGAGGAAGAATACGCATATATTTCAGAAAATAATGAAGACTTAAAAGGATTTAATACTCAAATTGATTGGGAAAGAGTATATCCCTATGGCGATGTATTTAGAACAATTCTTGGTAATGTATCATCATCTTCACAAGGACTTCCTGCAGAAGAAAAAGATTATTACTTAAAAAAAGGATATAGTTTAAATGATAGAGTCGGACTAAGCTATATTGAAAAAGAATATGAAGATTATTTAAAAGGAGAAAAAGCAATATACGAAGTTGTAAATTCTCATGAGACTAAGCTTGTAAAAGAAGGTAGCAGAGGAAAAGATATTGTCCTAAGTATAGATATTAACTTACAAAAAGAGGTAGAACAAATTCTTGCAGAACAAGTTAAAAAGACAAAGGGTGAGCCTAATACTGATTATTATGATCACTCAAGTGTTATAATAGAAGAACCTTCAACTGGAGAAATACTTGCTATGTCCAGTAAAAAAATAGTAAATGGAGAAATAGTTGATAATACATCATCACTTCTAACATCCCCAATAACACCAGGCTCAGTTGTTAAAGGAGCATCAATGCTTGTAGGTTATAATGAAGGAGCTGTAAAGATTGGAGAAAAAATGCTAGATGAATGCGTGAAAATAGCAGGAACTCCAGAAAAATGTTCATCAGTAAAAACATTAGGTGTTATAAATGATATAACAGCACTTGCAAAAAGTAGTAACGTTTATCAGTTTAAAATTGCAATAAGAGTAAATGGTCAAGAATATAGAAGAGGAATGAGACTTAACTTCAATCAAAAAGCCTTTGATACATATAGAGAAATGTATCACTCATTTGGATTAGGTGTAAAAACAGGAATAGACTTGCCAATAGAAAGTTTAGGATACTCGTCAAAAGACAAAGCAGCCGGTAATTTACTAGACTTTGTAATGGGACAATATGAAACATATACACCAATACAATTATCACAATATGTGACAACAATAGCTAATGGAGGAGAAAGACTAAGACCGCATCTTTTAAAAGAAGTCCATAAATCAAGTAGTACAGAAGAAATCGGTCCATTAGAAAAGAAGATAGAAAAAGAAGTATTAAATACTGTTGATACAAAGAAAGAATATATGGAACGTGTTCAAGAAGGATTTAAAGCAGTATTAAATAGCCCTGGAGGATATGGAGTAGGATATATGGATAAATCAATGAAACCAGCAGGAAAAACAGGAACATCGCAAAGTTTTATTGATACAGATGGAAATGGAATAATAGATACAGAAACAATTACTAGTTCATTTATAGGATATGCACCATATGATAATCCAAAAATGAGTATATTAGTAACATCACCAGATTCATCACATCCAAATTCAAGATATAATTATGCAAGTTTAGTAACATATCATATTACACAAGAAGTAACAAAAAAATATACAGAATTATATGGAATTGAATAGGAGTCTAACTATTAAAAGTCAATGAAAAAATTTGAAATTTTAATAGTTTGATATAAATTGGAATTCATCCCATG
>CAKOZD010000026.1 GCA_934131175.1 uncultured Bacilli bacterium
AAAAAAATACAAATAGAAAGGGATTAATCATAATAGAAATTAATTAATATTTCTATAAGATTAATTATACGAGTAAAATATGAAGTCAAATAGAAGTAGAAAAAAAAGAAAAATAAAAAGAATAATAAGCTATATTTTATTATTCTTTATCCCAATATTTATTTCTGTAGGTGGAGTATACATATATAATAATTATATATCTAAAGATAGTAATAAAAATAACACACCGTCTATAGTTAATCCAATTGAAACAGAAGAACCAGTAGAATCAATTGAGCCATATGTAAATGAATTACCAGAAGTAAGAAATAATTATGGCAATCCATATATAATGGCAAGAATAGAAATACCAAATATGAATGTTAATAATTATGTAACAAGAGCTAGTAATAATAGTTATTATTTAAATTATAATTTATATAATCAATACGACCAAATAGGAGCACCATTTTTTGATTATAGAAATACAGATTTAAATAATGATAGACAAATTAATATATATGCTCATAATACACAAAATGAGGCAATATATGATAAACTTCCTTTTGTTAACTTAGAAAAGTATACGGATGAAGCAACATTTAATACAAATAAGGATATATATTTATATTTAGACGATAAAAAAGTTCATTATCAAGTAATTGCTATAAAAATAATTACAACAGATATTGAACATATGAAATTAATATATAAAGATGATAATGATTACTTAGATCATGTAAATAAATTACTAGCAAATTCATTATACAGAGATACGACTGAGACAGTAACTAAAAAAGGTAGACTTTTAGTATTACAAATATGTCATTATAATCCAATGGGGTCATATTTATTAACAATAGCAAAAGAAAAGTAAAAAAATAGTCAGGTAATTAGGTTTACTTGATTTTTTTTGTTATATATGAAAAAATATACTTATAGCATAGTAAAGGATGGTGTAGAATGTGGGGTACAATATAACAAGTGAATCACAATTAATTGATATAAATGCTATTCAATCAGGTTGTGAAAAATTTAAAACAGCACTTGATGCCTTTGAAAAGTGTGGAAAAAAAGTTACACAAGCAAGTGAAACATGTAACAAGAAAGCTTTATCTGTTGATGGAAGTTCTATGGAATATTCAATAGCAGATGTTGCAACAGCAATAACAAATTTAAAAAGTGAATATTCAAGTTATGCTGATAGTGTTTATTCAGAAGCACTAAGTGTATATAATTCACAGGTTGCTGAATTAAATGCTTATATAGAGGCACAAAAAGCAGCACAACAACAAAATAATAATTAGGAAGTGGTTAAATGGCAAAGTTAGAGTTAGACGAAGGATTGGTAAATCAAGCGTTAAGTGAATTAGATGAAGCAACTTCTGAACTTGGTAGTGTAGACTCAGAAATCAGTAGTGCAATAAATGCAATATTAAGTGCAAGGGGAATTGAATATGTTGATACATCTTCTATTCAAAAAGCAACAGGATTATCGGAAGGATGTAATCAATTAATTTCTAATTTAAAGTCTGGAATATCTGAACGTGTAGAAGAAATAAAAAAATATAATGAAGATGTTGACAATACAGGAGTTTTATCTAGGATTTTCTCAACAATTGGTTTATTAGGAACAAAATTAATAGAAGGTTTTGCTAAAGGAGGAGAAGAAATCTTAGATGGATTTGCATCAGCAGCAGGATTTTTAGTAGGATTTGTTAGTAAAGATGCTCAAGATAAAATTGGTGAATTTGTAAAGAAAGACCATGTTGGCGATTACTTTGATGGACTATATAAAAATGAACTAAGTGGAATGGTAAAAGCAAGTTATGCTAAAGAAAATGGCATAGCAGCTAAAATTTTTGAAGTAATAGGAACAGCAGGAGCATATACTGCAGCCTTAGCAGTTGGTGGAGCAGTAACTGGAACGGCGATGAAAACCTCATTAGCAGCAGGAGCAACAGTGGCAGGAATTGGAGGACTTGGTGCAGGTACTGAAGTTGGATTACAAAGTGGAAAAACATATAATGAAGCGTTTGCACAAGGTGTAAAAACAGGAGTTATTTCTGCTGGAACTGTAGTTGCAGTAAATTATGCAATAAGAGGAGTTGCAAAAGCAGTAAATCATTTTAAAGGTAGTTCAGGAACATCATCGGTAGCAAATGCAGCTGATGATGTTGCTAATGCAGCAGATGACGCAGGAAGAACAGCAAGCAATATAGGAGATGATGCTGCAAATGCAGCAGATGATGCAGCTAAAGCTGCATCACCAAAAGGAAATTCTAGTTCATCTGCAGCAGAGTCATCAACTGATGATTTTATGAGTAAATACAATGAATATAAAAAAGCACAAAAACTTTTTAAAGAAGGAAAAATATCAAAAGAAGAAATGGATGCGGCAAAAGAAGCAATGAAAAATGCTCATCCTGATTCAAATATAAATTCATCATCTTCAAATGCAAGTAAAGCTGCAAATGCGGCGGATGATTTTATGGATGATGCAGCAAATGCAGCATCAAAAGGAAAAGCAAGTACTGGAGCAGGAGCAGCAGATGATGCTGGAAGAGCAGCAGGAAACATGGGAGATGATGCTGCAAATGCAGCGGGAAAAGGCGCAAGTTCAAATGGAAATTCAAGTTCAACAGCAAAAGATACTGCCTCAGATGACTTTTTACGTAAATGTGATGAATATAAGAAAGCAAAAAAACTATTTGATGAAGGAAAGATAACAAAAGAAGAATTAAAGGCTGCAAAACAGGCAATGAAAAGTGCTCATCCTGACATGAACGTTAATTCTTCTGATGCAAGCAAAGCAGCAAACGTTGCAGATGATGCCGGAAGAACAGCCAGTAATATAGGAGATGATGTAGCAAACACAGCATCAAAAGGAAAAGCAGCAAGCCCAAAAGGTGACGCGGGTTCAACAGTGGTAGATGATACAGGAAAAGTACCAACTAATAATGCTCAATCACAATTTAGACAAACAAGTGCAGAAACAATTGATGATGTGGCAAAAGTGGCAAAAGGCACTACATCAGATATAAAATCTCCATCAGTAATCGATGACGCTGCCAATGCAACCAAGAGTGGAGCAAATACAGATTTTCAACCACCAGCAGTAGTAGATGAAGCATCAAATACAGCTAAGGTCGGAGCAAACGCAACTAAAAGTGGAGCAAATACAGACTTCCAACCACCAGCAGTAGTAGATGAAGCATCAAATACAGCTAAGGTCGGAGCAAACGCAGCTAAAAGTGGAGCAAATACAGACTTTCAACCACCAGCAGTAGTAGATGAAGCAGCAAATGTAGCAAAAGTTGGAACAGAAGCAACACCAAAAATATCTAGTGCAACAACATCAGAGTCTGTACCTAGAATAGAAGGTCCAACAGTATCAGAATCGGTGCCAAAAATAGAGGGCCCAACAATATCAGAGTCAGTGCCAAAAATAGAGGGTCCAACAGTAACGGAATCGGTTCCAAAGATAGCAGGTCCAACAGTATCAGAATCAGTGCCAAAGATAGCAGGTCCAACAGTATCAGAATCAGTGCCAAAGATAGCAGGTCCAACAGTATCAGAATCGGTTCCAAAGATAGCAGGCCCAACAGTATCAGAATCAGTGCCAAAGATAACTGGTCCGACAACAGTAGAACCAGTACCAGAAGTACCAAGTGCAACACCTATTGTTTCTCCAGTTGATCCAGTAGTTCCTCCAGTAGAACCAAATGTCGTTGTTACACCGCCAATTGTACCAGATCCAACTCCACAACAAAATATTCCAGTTGTGCCAACACCTACACCAGATCCAGTACCAGATCCAACGCCTACACCAGACCCAATATCAACTGTTACTCCAACACCAACAGTTCCACCAACATCACAACCAAGAATTACTCCACAAACAACGGCACCAACAGTTGCACCAACAGCAGCACCAACAGCAGCACCGACAGTTGCACCGACAGCAGCACCGACAGTAGCTCCTACGGTTGCACCAACAGTAGCACCAACATTGCCACCAACTGTAACTCCAACGACACCTACATCATATACTGAATATGCCCCAATACCAGAAACAGGTATTGATGGACCTACATATAGCAGAAGTACATTTGGATATGCAATACCAACGGCCGTAGGTATAGGTGCTGGTATTGGATTAGCATCAGTAGCAATGAAACACAATAAAGATGAAGATGAAGACGAAGAAAAACATAATAATAGAGAATATGATTATATATCAGAGGGAGAAATAATATAATGAATGAAAAATTTTTACCAATCGGAACAGTAGTTAAATTAAAAGGCGGAACAAAAAAAATTATGATTACATCATACCTTGTTTTCCCAAATAACAGAAATGGAAAAAGTGAGATGTTTGAGTATGGAGCATGTCCATATCCTGCAGGAATTATTGATAGTAAATATGCTGTAGGATTCAATCATGAACAAATTGCAGAAGTTATATACTTAGGACATGTTGATGAGGAACAAAAAGAATTTAACAAAGCTTTAATAACTACTGAAGAAAAAATAAAAGAAGAATTAAAAAAATCAGAAGAATAGTCGTAAGATTATTCTTTTCTTAATTATTAAAATAAATTTTTATAAAGGAACATAAAAATTAAAAAATTATACGTAAAAAAATAATTATTTTGACTTTTATATAATAAAATAGCAGAAAATATAAAAAAACTTTTGCAAAATATGAAAACTTTGGTATAATACCTATAGGCGTGTAAGGAGGGAAGGAAAATGGCTAAAGTAGGAAACAGACAACATAAGACATTAGTATGTAGTGAATGTAAAGAAGAAAATTACAGAGTAGAAAAAAACGTTAGAAACACAACAGATCGTCTTGAAATTAACAAATACTGCCCTAGATGTAGAAAACACACTACACATAAGGAAAAGAAATAAAATAAGCTAATAACTTATTTTTTAATTTATTAGAGGTGAAAATATGATTAGTACAAATGATTTAAAAAATGGAATCACAATTGAATACGATGGAAATATCTACGTTGTAATGGAAACACAACATGTTAAGCCAGGAAAAGGTGCTGCAATTGTAAAAGCAAAACTTAAAAATTTAAGAACAGGAGCAATTTTTGAACAAACATTTAATGCCGGAGTTAAAGTTGCTACTGCAAGAATTGACAAACAATTAATGCAATACCTATATACAATGAATGACATTTATTATTTCATGAATATGGACTCATATGAGCAATTAGAACTAAGTGCATCACAAATCGGAGATCAAGCAAAATTCTTAAAAGAAAACCTTGAAGTATATATTACAAGTTATGAAGGTGAAATTTTAGGAATGGATTTACCAGATAAAGTTGAATTAGTTATTACTCATACTGAACCAGCAGTAAAAGGTAACACAACAACAAATGCATTAAAAGATGCAGAATGTGAAACTGGACTAATGGTTAGAGTTCCATTATTTATTGAACAAGGTGAAAAAATTATCATTTCAACTGCAGATGGAAAATACGTATCAAGAGCTTAATGCTCTTTTTTTGTTGACTAATTTATAAACAATAAATATAATAACTAATCAGCAAGAAGGTTTAGGTGATAATAGTGGAAATAAATGAAAATACAGAAGTATGTAAAAATTGTGGTGGTAGATGTTGTAAAAAAAGTGGTTGTGATTATTGGACTAGTGATTTACCAGATAAAACATATAAAGGCCTTTTAAAATTCTTAGAAAGTGGTAAAGTATCAATCGTTGCTATGATGAATTTTAAAAGAATAAATGGAAAATTATGTAACTTTCCATTTCTATACTTAAGAGAAAGAAACACAGGAAGAGATATAGTAGATTTACTATCAATGAAAACACCTTGTTCAAATTTAACAGAACACGGTTGTAGTTATACATATGAAGAAAGACCATCAGGAGGAAAAAACTTAACTCCAAGTAAAGAAGGATTATGCTATCCAAAAGAAGATAATTTACAAAAAGTATTAGAATGGTCAGCATATCAAAAACAATTAGAAAAAATAGTAAAAAGATATACAGGACTTTCTGTAGATAATAAAATAAAAGAAGATGTAGTAACATTATTAACTGATATTAAAGAAGAAAACTTTAAAAATGTTTCAGAATTAGAAATAATTGATGTAAAAGGAATGCTACCAATGTTAATAGAGTGCTATAAAGAACAGGCAGAGCAAGTATTAAATAACAACAGCAAGTTATTAGTAAAAAACAATAAATAAAGTAATTAATGTATACTAAAACGTAAACATAATAACGTCTATATAGATTTATTATGTTTTTATTTATTAAAAAAATGTAGTATAATGATTACAGGATGTGATTATGATATGGCGAAAAAAAAGAAAAAGAAAACTAAAAGCAAATCAACTTTAGAAATAGGAATTGAAGTATATGCATTATTATTAATATTTATTTCAATACTAGGTCTTGGAAAATTAGGCCCTGTAGGAAAATTGATAACATCTTTTAGTTTATTTTTAACAGGATCTGCTTATATGCCTTTCTTAGTACTTTTATTAATTTTAGGAATATATGCGTTTCTAAAAAAAGAATGGCCAGACTTTTTTACTACAAAAATGTTAGGACTATATTTATTTATAATAGGATTTTTAACTTTTATGCACTGGGATTTTATTGCAGAAAATAATGGTAATGCCAGTTTAATCTTTAGAGAAACTCTAGACTGTTTAGTAAAAGGATTTAATTCATTAATGAATACAGGTGTAGTTTCAGATATGGTCTCAGTAGGTGGAGGAATAATTGGAGGAGTATTCGCATTGATATTTTCTAAATTATTCTCGATTCTTGGAATGAAAATAGTGACAATTATTTTTATAATTGTAGGTATTTGTATGTTTACAGGATTCTCAATTAGTGACTTTATAAGAGAAAGAATTACTCTTGCAAAAGAACACAAAGAAACAAAAGATGCACATAATCAAGAGTCTGATGAGCACCATACAAATAATCCATTACTTACAGATAAAAAAGTTAAAATTAGTAATGGTAATGAAATCGAAGAAGAAGTTGAAAAACCAAAAATTAAAAGTATTGATGAATTAAAGAAAATGACTTCTGAACAAGAAAAACCAAAAGAACAAGTAGAAGAAAAGGAAGAAGTAAAAGAAGAGAAAAAAGATTATACCAATCCAAGTTATCAATTACCACCATTAACTCTTTTAGATAAACCTAAAGCAAGAAACAATTCAATGGATAATGCTGCAATAGAAGCAAACATTGAAAAACTAGAAGAAGTATTAAAAAGTTTCAATGTAACTGCAAAAGTGGTAGAAGTACATATTGGACCAACAGTTGCCCAATATGAATTAGAAATAGCAAGCGGTACAAGAGTAAATAAAATAACAACACTAAGTCGTGAAATTGCATTAGCACTATCTAAAAAAGATGTTCGTATAGAAGCACCAATCCCAGGCAAAAGTACTGTAGGAATAGAATTTGCAAATGAAAAACCAACATCTGTAAGTTTCTATGAGATAATGGCGAGTAAAGTAATGCAACAGAATCAAGATAAAAAATTAATGGTTCCACTAGGAAAATCAATCATGGGAGATATTGGTGTATGTGAAATAAATAAAATGCCACATATGTTAATAGCCGGTACTACAGGTTCTGGTAAATCAGTTTGTGTAAATGGAATTATATGTTCAATCTTAATGAGAGCAAAACCAGATGAAGTAAAACTCGCTATGGTTGACCCAAAAGTAGTTGAATTATCCGTTTATAATGGAATACCACATTTAATGTGCCCTGTTGTTTCAGACCCTAAAAAAGCTGCAGTATTACTAGCAAAAATGGTTGCAGAAATGGAAAACAGATACCAACAATTTAGTGAATCAGGTACTAAAAAAATCGAAGGATACAATGAATACGTTGAAAAATGGAATAAAACTCATCCTGATATTCAAAAGAAAAAAATGCCATATATTGTAATTATAATAGATGAGTTATCTGATTTAATGATGGTAGCAGCAAAAGAAGTAGAAGATTCAATATTACGTATTACCCAAAAAGCTCGTGCTGCAGGAATACATTTAATAGTTGCAACACAAAGACCATCAACAGAAGTAATCACAGGTCTTATTAAAGCAAACATTCCAAGTAGAATTGCCTTTGCAGTAGGTTCAGGAATTGATTCACGAACAATACTAGACCAAGTTGGAGCAGAAAAACTATTAGGAAAAGGAGATATGTTCTTCTTACCAATAGGTATGAATTCACCAATTCGTATTCAAGGATCTTTTATTACAGATGATGAAATTCAAAGAATAATAAACTTTACTGTAGAACAACAAAAGGCATCATATGAAGATACATTTATGAATCTTGAAAAAGAAGAACCAAAAGAACAAGCAGTAATGGATGCAGATGTCTCACAAACAAATAGCGAAGATGAATTATATGATGAAATAGTAAACTTTGTAATTCAAACTCAAAAAGCCTCAGCATCATTATTACAAAGAAAATTTAAAATTGGTTATAACAAAGCCGCAACAATGATTGATAAACTAGAAGAAAATGGAATAATTGGACCACCTACAGGAAATTCAAAACCACGTGAAGTATTAGTTCAATTTAGTGAATCTGAAAAAGAATAGGGGATAGTATGTCAGAAAATAAAAAAACAGAAGAAGAAATATTTGAAGAAAATATAAATAAAATAACAAAAGAATTTGAAAAAAATAAAAGAGGAACAAACGCAAAATTAGAAAGAGCACTTTTAGAAATAAAAAAAGAAAAGAATGAAACTTCTCTTACGGAAGTATTAAATTTGCATAAAGAAAAAGTAATAACAGGAATATTGATTGTAATATTACTTTTATTAGGACTATTTTCTATATCAACAAACCCTGAATCAATGATTATGTATTATTTTGGAATGGTATTTTTCTTAGCAGGTTTTTTCATAGGAACAAATCAAGATTCTAAAATGGTAATAATATTTCTCTTCAGTCATGGCGGAACTGGTCTTGCATTAATGTTAGGCTCACTTTTATATCCAATCTTTGATAGCCCAATACTTAGTGATATGCCAACAAAATTAACAATTGTTTTAATAATTATCTTTGGACTTGCCTTAATTGGATTTATCTTAGAAACGATATTTAATATAGCAGAAAGATTTGACATACATAAAGCATATGTTCCATTTCTATTAGGAATATTTACAACAGCAGTATTTATCGCAACATTTATCCCAAGATTAATAGTTCCAGGAATATTTTAAAACTAAACTAGTTCAAATAATAAAAATGAACTAGTTTTTTTATATAAATGTTTGCTATAATGTTATAAGAAAGAAGGTTGATTATTGTGCCAACACCACATATTGAAAGTAAAAAAGAAGAAATCGCAAAGAATGTCTTAATGCCAGGAGACCCATTAAGAGCAAAATACATTGCAGAAAACTTTTTAGAAGATTATAAATTAATAAATACTGTAAGAAACATGTATGGATATACAGGAAAATATAAAGGAAAAGAAGTAACAGTATTTGCATCAGGAATGGGAGTTCCAAGTATTGGTATATATTCTTATGAATTATATAAATTCTATGATGTAGAAAATATAATAAGAATAGGAACATGTGGTTCATTTAATGAAAATATAAAACTATTAGATGTAATATTATCAAGTGGAGCTTATTGTAAAAGTTATTTTGATGAACTATTAGATGGAGTTGATTTAAACTTTATCCAGTCATCTCAAGAACTAAATAGAAAGATCATGAATAAAGCAAAAGAAAGAAATCTTGACTTAAAATATGGAAAAACAATAACATCAGACGTATTTGACCTATACTGTGATGATGAAGAAAAATTCAGAGACAGTTTTCCAGATATGAATTTCTTATCAGTTGAAATGGAAGCATTTGGACTATTTTATATTGCAAATAAACTAGGAAAAAATGCCTCTTGTCTAATGACTGTAGTTGATTCATTATTTGACAAGAGATCACTTACAAGTGAAGAAAGAGAAAAATCATTAAATGATATGATAGAAATGGCATTAGAGTCTATAATTTAGAAAAAATTAGCCATAATAATATTAGTGAGGTGAAACAAATGCAAGTAATAAATAAAGATTTAGGTTCATATAACCTACATTTTATAAAAACAGACTTATTTAAAACAATAACAATGAAAGTAATATTTCATACTCCAATAATTAAAGAAGATATAACAAAGAGGAATATCCTATCAGATATTCTTCTTCAGTCTACAAAAGAGTATAAAACAAGAAGAGATTTAACCATTAAGTCAGAAGACTTATATGCAGCAGATATTTATACTGCTAATCAAAGAGTAGGTAACTACATAATGACAAGTTTTATTCTTCAAACATTAAATGATAAATATACAGAAGAAAATAACTTTGAAGAATCAATAAAATTCCTACATGAAATAATATTTAATCCAGATGTAGAAGAAGAAAGATTTAAAGAAGACAAATTAGAACTAGTAAAAAGTAATGCAACACTAGCACTAAATTCTATAAAAGAGGATGCTGCAAATTACTCTTTAATTAGAATGAGTGAAGCATATGATAAAACAAGTCCAATCTCATATAGAATGACAGGATACTTAGAAGATTTAGATAAGATTACTGAAGAAAATTTATATGAATATTATGAAAGAATGTTAGATAATGACTATGTAGATATATTTATTCTTGGAGATATAAATGAAAAAGAATTATTACCAATAATAAAAAAATACTTTAAATTCAAAAAAGTAAAGAAAAGAAAAGCAGAATACTATTTACCTAATAAAAAACCACGCAAGAGAAGATTATTTGCAAAAGAAACAACAAAAAATTCTCAATCTAAATTGGCAATTGCTTGTCCAATATCAAAAATGACAGATTATGAGAAAAACTATTCATTACTTCTTGCAAATATTATCTTAGGAGGAACAGGAGACTCTAAATTATTTAAAGAAGTAAGAGAAGAAAACTCTCTATGTTATACAATAAGATCAAACTATAATAGACTTGATAATTTAATGGTAATAAACGCAGGAATTGATAATGTTAATTTTGATAAAGCAGTTGAACTTATTACTAAGAATGTTCAAGATATGAAAAAAGGTAAATTTACAGATTCAGATATTGATGTTGCAAAAGAGTTTTATAAAACATCTGCAGAAAGTTTAATGGAGTCACCATCAAGAATAATAAATGAAGTATTAACAGAAGAAATTCTTGGAGTAGAACCTCTTTCTGAGAGAGTAAGAAAAATAGAAAAAGTTACAAAAAGAGATATTATAAGAGCTTGTAAAAAAATAAATATGGATACAGTATTCTTATTGGAAGGAGGTAATAAATAATGAAAAAATTAGAATTAAAAGGGTTAGATATGACTCTTTATAAAGAAAAATTTAATAATGGACTAGAAATATATTTATTACCATACCCTAATAAGAAAAATTATTTTATAAGTTATGCTACACACTTCGGAAGTGATATATTATCATTTATAGATAAAGATAATAAAACTCATACGCCACCACTTGGAGTAGCTCATTTCTTAGAACATAAAATGTTTGACCAAGAAACAGGAGAAGACCCATTTGCTTTCTTTTCAAAGTCAGGAACAGATGCTAATGCTTCAACATCATATGATAATACTCAGTATATCTGTATGGGAACAAAGAACTTTAGAGAAAACTTAAGATATTTATTAAAGTATGTTAATAGTCCATATTATACAGATGACAATGTTGAAAAAGAAAAAGGAATAATTGCTGAAGAAATAAAAATGTATGATGATATTCCAGATTATAAATTAGAAGCAAAACTAAGAGAATGTCTTTATAAAAATAGTCCAAGAAGAATAGATATAGCAGGAACAGTAGAAGAAATAAATAAAATTACTAAGGAAGATTTATATGAATGCTATAATGGTTTTTATAAACCAAATAATATGTTTATAGTAATAGTTGGAAACTTTTCTCTAGAAGATGCAACAGAAGTAATAAAAGAAGAATTAAAAGATAAAGAAGAATCAACTATATCAAAAATAGAACATATAAAAGAACCAAAAAAAGTCAATGAAAAAGAATTAGTAATAAAAGAAAATATTGAAGTTTCAAAACTTGCTTTTGGACTTAAAGTTCCAATAAAAGACATTAATATGAAAGAAGAAGAATTAGACTTATATTTAGGCATGATTACAAATATGCTTTTTGGAGCATCATCAGAGTTTAGAGAAAGAGTAAGAAAGGCACAATTATTAAATAATATATACACAGAATGGGAAGCATTAGAAGACTATAGAACATTCTATTTAATGGCATCAACAAAAGAACCAGATAAGTTATTAAGTGAAATAAAAGATGAATTGTCATCCCTTGCACTTCCAGAAAAAGTATTTAAAAGAATAAAAAAAGTCTGGATAGCAAATGAAGTAAAGATGATAGATGATATAGATGCTACTATGTATAATTTATTTGATGATATTACTAAATATAATAAAGTAATAAATAATAGACTAGAACTTATAAGAAAAATGAGTATTACTAAATTAAAAGAAGTAGTTAAAAAAATTGATTTTAATAATACAAGTGTTGTTAAAATGTTATGTAATGAAAAAGAAGATTAATATTTAATTTTCTTTTTTATTATGTTAAAATTAAGAAGAATAGAGGTGTAGATATGGATGAGTTTAAAATAGGGGATGACATAGAAGAAACTCCTGGAACTTCTCGTATTAGAAAAGAAAACAATATAATACCAATAATAATTGTAGTAATAGTTGCAATCGCAATAGGTTTAGGAGTATTTTTTATAAGTAATAGTATTCTAAATCCAAAGAAAAAAGAAGTAAAAGAAGACGTTATCACAACAACACTTGATACAAAAGATGAAAATGTTCAAATACTTTATAACTATGTAACTTATGGAATTAATAATATTAGAAATGATAAATTTATAAAAGAACAAAACACATCAATTGACTCTTTTACTAATTATGAAAAATTCTATTATGCGTTACTATTTGCAGAAGCAGATGATTTTGAAGAAACAGGTAGAACAGACTCACAAGGAAATAAAATATACAATATTTCAGATGCAAAAGTAAAAAATTATATGGAAAGATTCTTTGGTCCAAATATTGATTACTCAACAACAAGTGAAGTAACATATACATTTAACTTCTCAATGAATGGAAAAAATATTGGTACTATGAAACATAATGATTCATTATCTGGTTTTGATACAGTATTTACAAACACATCAGTAAGAGAACAACAAAACTATATAAAACCATTCTATACAAAATTATCAAGTGCCTCTTCTAAATCAGATGGAACTCTTGAAATAAATGAAAAAATTATTTATACAGACACAAAAGAAGAAAATGGATTATATACAATAAGTATTTATAAAGACTATCAACATACAATGTTAATTGATAGTAAAACAAATATTACAAAAGAAAAATTACCAACAACAGAAATATCAATAGAAGATTATTTATCAAATGCATCAACAATTACATATAAGTTTAATAGTGCAAATCAAACATATTACTTTGAAAGTAGTACTATTTCAAATAGTTAAAGTGCCTAGGCACTTTTTTTATTATATGTTATAATTAAGGTAAAATAATAATTAATGGATGTGATACTTGTGTTAGAAGAAATTTTTGATATAGATAAGTTTAATGTTTATAGTGATAATGATTACTATTATTTTTTTAGAGCTTTAAATAAAGATGATAATAATGATATCGATACGAATATCACAACAGATAGTAATAATAAGATAGAAAGAGTTAGAACTAATAGAGAAAGATATAATGGTGTTCCAAAATATAGTGAATCGTCTGTTTTAACATTAGAAGAAGCAGTAGATCATATTAATACAAGACATAGGAAAGATACTAATTGTATTTCACTTACAAGTAATGCTAATACTGCAATAATGTATGGAAGAGGGCATTATAGAGATAAGTATATAGTAGTAAAAGTTCCAAAGAAAGATATTGGAAAAACTACATACGAAGCAGGACTATATATGCTAAAAGAAGTTACTGATTTTTTAAATAAAGAAATTAAGGGAACGGATTTAGAAAAAGTTTATGAAAGAATAGATGCATGTAAGTCTAGCGAAGAGTTAAAAGTAATAGAAGAAGAATTACAAAAAAGTAAATTATTAAAAAGTAATTATAAAGCAAATAGTGAAGAAAAATCAGATTTGTTCCAAGACGGAATAAAAGAAAAAGTAATCAATTCAGATAACTATATTGCGTTAAATGATGAACAAAATTTAGAAAAAGATAAAGTTGTTCTAAAAGTAAATTTATATGGCAAAAGAATACTTCCAAAGACAGGTAATAATTATTTAATAAAGACTATAGGAAATGCTTTCTCATCTCTTGAATTAGTTCATTATAAAGACATAAAACAAGAAGAAATAATAGAGATTAAAAAAGAATTAATTGATATTTTTGGACTACTCCAACAAATGCCAAATAATTTAGAATATTTAGATGAAATTAAAAGTATTTTATTAGAAAATATAGATTCAATAAAATA
>CAKOZD010000027.1 GCA_934131175.1 uncultured Bacilli bacterium
TTGATGTTACTAACAAATTACTTTACTGACATTCTCTCAAAATGAATTTACTGACATTTTCAAAAAAATTTGACACATTTATTTTCAATTCTCAGATATTAAATTATCAAGAGAAACTATATCATACCCTTTACTTATAACATAATCAATTACAGAAGAAAGCTCGGAAATATTAGACTTACTTGACTTAATACTAATAATTATAGAATTAGATAAACTAGACTTAACTTCTTTTAACAAGTCCTCATCTATTCTTATATATGGCTTTATAGTATGCATTTTAAGCTTACTACATAAATTAAGTACATCAGAGTTTTCAACCTCACTATAGCAATACTTAGGACTCTTCTTAGTAACTGACTCTAAATAAGAAAGAGAAGTTTTAAATAAATTCTCATCATACTCTCCATTATAACTTAATAATTCATAATCAATATTCCAATTGTTTTTTAATCCATTTAAACTATCATTTTCTAAATACATTCCATCTAAAAATATTGTACTAGGTACATGTTTAGAATTAAGAATTTTTATAACTTTATCAATATTTTCATCATAAATAAAAACAAAAGATACATTTTTATTATTAGAGTTTCCTTTTTCTATATACTTATTAAATGTATTACTAACAGACAACTCAGGTTTTACTTCTTCCATTACCGTTAATATTTCATTATAATTACCATATTTTTTCATTTTAGAATAAGATTTATTCTTATTAACTCTACGCCCAATATGTCCTGGAACAATAACATTTCCAATAATAGTAGCATCATTTGCACTTTCTTCATACTTTGACATATTACTCTTAATCTCTTGCATAATAGGGTCTTTTTCTTTTAATACTTCCATACAAATATTTGTATAATACATACTAATTAAAGTAAATATTATTAAAACTAATATCTTTTTCATATTTCACCTACCAAATTATATGAAAAAGAAAAGAATCTGATTACTCAGACTCTTCAGTATTTTCTACTTTTTCTTCTTTTGCAACACGTTCTAATTCTTTATTAATAGACTCTTTTTTTCTTACTACTTTCTTTGGAAGAGCATCTTTTCTTGAAAAGTTTTGTCTACCACGCTTATCTGCACCTAGTGCTTTAACAAGAATTTCATCACCAACTGCTACAACATCACTTGGCTTTTCAACTCTCTCATGTGCAAGTTGTGATACATGAACTAATCCTTCACATCCAGGCCAAATTTCAACAAAGCATCCAAAATCTTCAACTTTTACAACTTTTGCATTATAAATTTTTCCTTCTTCAACTTCACGAGTAATATCTTCAATCATCTTACGAGTCTTATCAATAATTTCCTTATCACTATGATAAATAATTACACGACCATCATCTTCTAATTCAACTTTTACAGCATTTACATTTGTAACTTCTGTAACATTAGATGCTTCACAAATAATCTTAGTAATCATTTCTCCACCCTTACCAATTACATCTTTAATCTTTGCAGGGTTAATCATAAATGTTTCCATCTTTGGAGCATACTTAGATACTTCTTTGCGAGGCTCAGCAATTTGATTTTTAATTACATCAAGAATTTCAAGTCTTGCCTTTTTAGCTTGAGCAAGTGCTTCTTTTAATATTTCTTTTGTAATACCTTTTATTTTAATATCCATTTGTAAAGCAGTTATACCATCTTTTGTACCAGCAACTTTAAAGTCCATATCACCTAAATGATCTTCCATACCTTGAATATCAGTTAAAATTGTATAGTCATCTTCATGAGTAATAAGACCCATAGCAATTCCAGCAACTGGAGCTTTAATAGGAACACCTGCTGCCATTAATGACATACATCCAGCACAAATACTTGCTTGTGAAGATGAACCATTTGATTCAAGTATTTCAGAAACAACTCTTATTGTATATGGGAATTCTTCTTCTGATGGAATAACTTGAGCAAGAGCTCTCTCACCTAATGCACCATGTCCAATTTCACGACGTCCTGGAGCACCATATCTTCCAGTTTCACCAACAGAAAATTGTGGGAAGTTATAATGTAACATAAATCTTTTTTGATCCTCTAAACCTAATCCATCAATTACTTGATGCTCATTTAATGCTCCTAAAGTTGTGATTGATAATGCTTGTGTCTCTCCTCGAGTAAATAAAGCAGAACCATGTGTTCTTGGTAATAAATCTATATCTGTTGAAAGTGGTCTAATCTCATCCATTTGTCTTCCATCAGACCTAATATGTTCTTTAACAACAATACTTCTAAATAATTCATATTCAACCTCAGAAACAACCATTTGAACTTTTACAAGTAATTCTTTTAATTCTTGTTCTTTTAATTTATCTTCATTTTCCTTGGTAAATAATTCAATCATTTCTTCTTTAATAGCATCAATTGCTGCATACTTTTCAAGTTTTTCTTTTATACGAAGAGCCTTATCCATCTTATCAGTAATTAACTCTCTAATTCTTTTAACTAACTCATCTTCTGGAGTAAGTGTTTCATATTCCATCTTAGGAGAACCAATTTCTTCAATTATTTTTTCTTGGAATTCAATTAGCTCTTTAACTGCATCATGACCAAACATTAATGCATCTAACATAACATCTTCTGATACTTGTTTAGCACCAGCTTCAACCATATTAATTGCATCTTTTGTACCAGCAACTGTTAAATCTAAATCAGACTTTTCTAACTCTTCTGGAGTTGGGTTAATAATAAATTCACCATCTACTCTACCAACTTTTACTCCAGCAATTGGTCCATTAAAAGGAATTTTAGAAATTGATACTGCAAGTGATGATGCAAGCATAGCAGTTAACTCTGGAGAACAGTCTTGATCAACTGATAAAACTGTTGAGATAACTTGAACTTCATTCTTAAATCCTTCTGGAAATAATGGTCTCATAGGACGATCAATCATACGAGCAGCAAGTGTTGCAGCCTCACTTGGACGTCCTTCTCTTTTTATAAATCCACCAGGAATCTTTCCTACTGAATATAACTTTTCTTGATAATTTACTGTAAGTGGAAAAAAGTCTGATAATAAATTAGCTGTTTTAGAAACAACTGCAGCAGTAAGTACTACTGTATCATTATATCTTACAAGTACAGCACCATCTGCTTGTTTTGCAAGTTCACCATTTTCTACTACAATTTTCTTACCATGAAAATCTAATTCAAATGTCTTTTTCATATATACCTCTTTTCTATCTCAAAAAAAATAGACACTAAAAAATGTGTCTACTTTCTTAATCCTAACTTTTTAATTACTTCACGATAAGATTGAATATCTTTCTTAGCTAAGTATTGTAACATATTTCTACGTTGACCAACTTTCTTTAAAAGACCTCTACGTGAATGATAATCATGAGTGTGAACTTTTAAATGTTCAGTTAATTCTTCGATTTCTTTTGAAAGAATTGCGATTTGAACTTCTGCTGAACCAGTATCTTTTTCACTCTTAGCAAAATTCTTAATAATTTCTTGTTTTGCTTCTTTTGTTAATGCCATATTAACACTTCCTTTCTTTAATAATTCACCATAACTAAGTAAGAAATCGGAAATTTTTCTAACTGAGTAACAGTAAGTACTTGTATTATATAATGTTTTTTATTATTATGCAAGTATTTTATATTATTTCATCATCTCGAGAATTACTACTTTCTCCAAATACATATGCCTCTGTACCTTTAAATCTATCAATATTTGGATTATATTTTAAAGTATTTTGATTATCTTCAGAAAAACTACTATTCTTAAATATTACATCGAGTTTTTCTTTAATTTGATCTCTTGAGAATGGTTTTGAAATATAATCAATAAATCCTTCACTTAAATATTTCTCTTTTGCTCCACTTACAGCATCTGCAGTTAATGCAATTACTGGAGTTTTAAATGAAGAGTTTTCCTTTAGTTTTCTAAGAGCAGTCTCTCCACTCATATTAGGCATCATAATATCCATTAAAATTAAATCATAATTATTAGAATCATTAACTTTATTAATACACTCTTCTCCGTCATAACACTCATCAATTATCATATTAAAACTACTTAAAGCTCGTTTTGCTACTTTAATATTTAATTTATTATCATCAACAATAAGTATTCTTTTATTAGAATAATCAATTAAGTTATTTCTATTTAAATAAGAATCTAATGTATTAGAAAGTTCTTTATCACTTAAATCTTTTGTTAACTTACTAATCTTTTGAGGTAGATGAACTACAAATATTGAACCATGTCCAAATTGAGATTGAACATTAATTTTACCACCCATCATTTCAGTTAATGACTTAGTAATAGCAAGTCCAAGTCCCGTACCCTCAGTAGTTGAATTCTTCTCAATATCTAATCTTTCAAACTTAGTAAACAACTTATTAATATCACTAGTCTTTATACCTCTACCTGTATCTTGACATGTAATAATTAGAGTAGAAATATTCTTTTCTGTATCATTTATACAATTTATTTTTAAATTAATTTCTCCAGAATCAGTATATTTAATTGAATTAGTAAGTAAATTATTAATAATTCCTTTTACTTTTATTTTATCTCCTATAAGTTCATAAGGAATGTCCTCAGCAATACTTAAGTTAAATTTAATATCTTTCTCACCAATTCTTGTTTGAGTTACTTTGCACATATTAGTTATTTCAGTTTTTGGATTATAAGTAACATCACAAATTTCCATTTTATCTGCTTCTATTTTATTTATATCTAAAATATTACCAACAATTTCTAGTAATGTTTGAGAAGCATTTCTAATGTCTTCAGTATCTTCTACAACTTCTTTTGGAACTCTATCTTCATAGGTTGCGATATCTTCAGAAAGACCAACAATAGCATTTAAAGGTGTTCTAATTTCATGTGACATACTAGATAAAAAATCACTCTTTGCTCTATTTGCACGTTCTGCCTGTTCTTTTGCAAGCGTTGCTTCCCTAACCATCTTCATATCTGGATTTTCTATCGTAAATAGCATAATCAAATTTACAAAGGCTAATACAGCAGAAATAATCACAATCGTATTATCTATACGATTTAAAACATACACTAAAATAAAAAATATTACTAATATATATAATGGCGTCAACTTTTTTGTAATAGCATTTTTAAAATTTAAAATCAAAGAAAATAATATTGCACAAAAATATATTCCACAACCAATCATTGTAACATTTAACGCAGAACCATTACTAAACAATGTATTTCCATTTATATGAACATCAACCTTCGTAAATAGTAACAAAATCATTAAAATTCCGTCAACAAGAGAAGTTATCCAAAAGAACAAATTATATGATTTATTTTTTTCTTGTTGCTTTTTTTGAGATGTAACATAATAAACATATAAAAATAAATTGCTAGTAAACAAAATATACATCATATAATCAAGTTTATTCAAATATTCTAAAAGCTTTATATTTTTTGGACTGAATAAAGCTAAAATAATTATAGAAACCATTACTAAACTATCTATTAAACTATAAATCAATTCTCTAGAAAAAATTTCTGTTTCCTTATTTTTAGCCCTTTCTTTTAGAAAAAAAACAAAATTACATATAACAGCAATTAATAAGCCACATATTGGAATATATAAATTATAAATACCAGACATCACTACACCACCTTATCATAATGTTATATTATCATTAATTTTAACAAAAAAAAAGAGAAATTGATCTCAATTTCTTAGAATGATATTTATTACTATTTAATTTTTTTATACTCAAAACTTTTTTCAGTTATACCAGGAACAAATTTTTTTTCATCATCAATAGTATATTCATTCTCTTTAGGTTCGCCATCCAAAAACAATAAATACTCTTGCTCTTTTCTTGAATTATACTCAAATCCAAATGATTTAAACTTCTTCACATATGTATGATTAATATATGTCATTGGATCTATATCTTCAATACTGTTCTTATCAATCATATAATCAGACCAAATTTTTTTTCTCATAGAAGTCATATATTTCCTAATATCGCCAGACTTTGAAGAAAGAATATCATTATAATTCACAAAAATAGGTTTTCCAAATCTTATAATACATTTTTTTATCAGATTTTTTTCAGAAGTGATAATACCATCATTTTCTATATACTCAAAAATAACAGGAATAATCGGCACTTGAGATATAAGTGATACTTTAAGAGCACCATTTCTAATATTATGCACAGGCAAAGTAGGATGAATATTCCATGTAGACTCTCCAAAAATCAATCCATCATTTCCTTCTATTATTTTCTTTGAAAGACTAAAAATACTATTTTCTCTCTCTTTTTTATTATTTCTATCTAACAAAGTTGCATTAGAAACATTAAATATTTGTCTAGTAATAGGATTTAAACAATCAGTTGCAACCATAACGCTTCCCATTCTCTCTAGCATTGAGAACATTTCATAAGCTGTAAAAATATCATGTGAATTACTATGATTTGCCACAAACAAAACATTTGTATCTTTTGGTATATTTTCAAGTCCTTCAAGTTCGATTTTATAATTTCTAATTAAAGGATATATATTTTTTATTAAATCTTGTCCAAAGTTAAATTGATTATCTCTTAATGTAATACAAAATTCTCTCAAACGTTTATAATAATCTTTTTTATTAGAAATAGAATCACTATTATCTTTAATTGATACCATATATTATCCTCCACTGCTCCCCTATTAATTTCATGATATTTTAACACTAAATCATATATTTGTCAATTTTACGTAAATTTATTGCAAATATATTTAATTTATTTATAATGAGATAAACATTAAGAATGGTACCAAATTTATTTTATATTTTTTATTTAATAATTAAACTTTAAAAACAACCTTTTTTATGATAAATTAAATATGGTGATTATATGGAAAAATTAAAGAATATTAATATAAAAATAATAATTAGAAGTATTCTGGTATTTACATTTTTTTATTGTTCAACATTAATTCAATATATACCAATAATTCTATTTCACATGGACATAAATAAAATAAGAGGAAACCTTCAAGTAGCAACAATGCTATCAACATTTTCTAGTGTTGTAGTTGCTGCCGTATTAATAATAATTTATCATAAAGACCTAGAAAAAGAATTTAAAAAGTATACAACTAATTGGTTTAAAAATTTTGATACAGGATTTAAATATTATGCATCAGGTCTCGGTATCATGATGATTTCAAATTTAATTTTATTCTATGTGTTAAAATCAGGTGGTGCAAACAATGAAAATGCAGTTCAATCGATGATTTCCTCTGCACCTATTTGGATGGCTTTACAAGTATGTATACTTGCTCCATTTAATGAAGAAATTGTATTTAGAAAAACACTATATGATGTATTTAAAAAATGGAAATGGTTATTTGTCTTAATATCATTCTTATTATTTGGAGGAGCACATGTAATAAATAGTGCAAATACTATAGTTGACTATTTATATATTATTCCTTACGGAGTGCTTGGTGGAGCATTTGCACTAGCTTATAGTAAAACAGAAAGTGTCTTTACATCAATGACATTTCATATGTTACACAACACTGCTCTTTTCCTATTATCTACTATGATTTAGTTATCTTCGGATAACTTTTTTTATGAAAAAAAAGAAATATCTTATTAGATATCTCTTCCTCTTTTAATTCTCTTATCTATAAAAGCCATTGGAATACTCATACCAAATGATATACCAACCATTAAAAAGTACTTTGTCCAAAAACTATCTAGATTCATATTTCCTAAATTAATAAGTGTATATAGTAATATAAATATTATTACTGAAAACAAATAATTAAATAATATTAACAATATTGGAGACTTAGTATTATTTAATAAGAAATTATATATTGTTAAATTAACAAATTGACTTACTACATATCCACAAAATTCTCCAGTTAAACTTGTAAGTATTAAACTCTTACCTAAAGCAAATGAAACTATTGCCATAAAACATACTGATATAACTGCAGAAATAGAAATTGCAGCAACTGTTTTTTTATAGTCATACTTCTTTGTTATATAATTAGCAAGTAAATATACTATAGGTAATAGTATAATTGCATAACTAATACTTACTCCCATTAATTGAAACTTATATGTTTTTAGTGACTCAAGTAATATTGTAAGTGTTGTTAGTAATAATATATATAACCATGAATCATCATATAATTCTTCTTGTTTTTTCTTTGCCATATTAACACCCTTTCTACATTAATAATTTTATCACAACAAGTTTAATTATAAAAGAAAAAAAGATTGAATTAATCAACCTTTTCCTTTTCATTTATTTTATCAATTATTTTTTCAATATGTTCTCCATATGCAATTGATGTATCATATACAAATTTTAATTCTGGAGTATGTCTTATATCTACTCTTTCAGCAAGTTTTGTTCTTATAAAAGATGCTGCTCCTTTTAAAGCCTCTTCTGTTCTTTCTTTTTTAGACTCATCTAATACAGTATAATAAACTTTTGCAAAACTTAAATCACTAGTAGTATCTACTCCTGTTATTGTGACAAATTTAATGTCTTCATCTTTTATTTCACGCATTATTATCATACTAATTTCTTGTTGAAATGCATGATTTAATCTTTCTATTTTGATGTTTGCCATAATTATCACTCCTTACTCTAAGTTAGTTATTTTCTTTTAACTTCAACTAACTCATATACTTCAATGATATCTCCTTCTTTATAATCTTGACAGTTTTCAAGTGTCATACCACAGTCCATATCTTTTTTAACTTCCTTAACTTGGTCTTTTTCATGTTGTAATGTATTGACTGCTCCATTATAAACAATAACATCATCTCTTAAAATTCTTGCTTTAGAATTATTTTTAATTGTTCCACTTAACACATGGCATCCAGCAATTAATCCAACTTTAGAGAATTTAAATATTTGTCTAATCTCTGCAGAACCTGTAACTTTTTCTTCAAATTCAGGATCTAACATTCCTTTCATTGCCTTTTCCATATCTTCTACTGCTTTATAAATAATATCATAGTATTTTAATTCAATACCATATTGTTTAGCAGTATCTTGTGTTGCAATTGATGCACGTACATTAAATCCGATTATAATTGCATGAGATGCACTAGCAAGTACTACATCACTTTCAGTAATTGCACCTACTCCACCACGAATTACATTTACGTGTACACCTTCAACATCAATCTTAGTAAGCGCATTCTTAACTGCCTCTAGTGAACCATTAACATCTGCTTTAATAATAATGTTAATCTCTTTTTCTCCTTCTTTTATTCTTCCAAATAAATCTTCAAGAGTCATTCCACTAAAGTTAGTATCTGCTTCTTTTGATCTTAACTCACGTTCATGTGCAATATCTTTTGCTTGTTTTTCAGATTCAAAAGCCATGAACTTGTCTCCTGCACTAGGTACTTCTGAAATACCTGTAACTTCTACTGGAGTTGAAGGCTTAGCCTCAACTATATTATTTCCACGATCATCTTTTAAAGTTCTAACTTTACCATAATAGTTTCCAATTACAATCGGATCTCCTAAACGAAGTGTTCCGTTTTGGATTAATAGTGTTGCAGTTGTACCTACTTTGTTATCTTTCTTAGATTCAATTACAGCACCAGTTGCATAACGATTTGGATTTGCTTTATATTCTTGCATTTCAGCAACTAATAAAATATTTTCTAAAAGTTCATTAATTCCAACTCCTGTTTTTGCAGAAATCTTATTAACGATAACATCTCCACCCCACTCTTCTGGAGTAAGACCATTTTCTACAAGTCCAGTCATTATTCTATCAACATTAGCATCTGGCTTATCAATTTTATTAATAGCAACAATTATTGGAACACCAGCTGCTTTAGCATGATCAATTGCTTCTACTGTTTGAGGCATAATTCCATCATCAGCAGCAACAATAATAATAACGATATCAGTAATACTTGCTCCACGAGCTCTCATTTCAGTAAAAGCAGCATGTCCTGGTGTGTCAATAAATGTAATTAACTTATTATTACATTTAACTGAATAAGCACCAATTGCTTGAGTAATACCTCCAGCTTCTCCTGCAACAACATCAGTATTTCTAATAGCATCAAGTAATGTAGTTTTACCATGGTCAACATGTCCCATTATAGTAACTACAGGAGGACGAGTAACTAAATCCTCTTCATTATCTTCTATTTCATAATTTTCAAAATTAGAAATATCTTGAGTTTCTTCTTTCTTTAAAGTCTTATCATACTCAGAAGTAATAACTTCAGCTGTATCATAATCAAGTGATTGATTAACTGATGCCATAATTCCAAGTCCCATTAACTTCTTAACAAGTTCAATAGGAGCAACTCCTAATTCTCCTGCTAAATCAGTAACAGTCATAGCCTCTTTATAAAGAACAACACTCTCATCTTGACTTACTTCATTACTTTGAAGTTTCTCACGATGTTTATATATTTTTTTACGTTCCTTTAAAAAGTCTTTTTTATTATTATCATTCTTTTTAACTTGTTTTGGTTTTACCTTTGTAAATGAAGTAGTATCATCTAAATCTATTTTCGTGCCGTAAGCAAGCTCTTCTGCTTTATCTTCAACTTCCTCTTCTAGTCTTCTTTCTTCTGTTTCTTCATCTACAACTTCTAAATCACCGTTTTGTTCCATTTCTTGAACTTCATTATCAAGTAAAATTATACTAGTTTCATCTAAGTCAGTGTTTTCGTCTTGGTAATCAATTCCGATTTTATCACATAGTGCTTCTATTTCTTCTACTGTCTTATCTACATCTTGTGCATAATCTTTAATTGTCATCATGAAGACTCACCTCACTTTTCTATTATATTTCTTATTTCTTCATAGACACTTTCCTCTATCTTGCATTCAAGTCTTTTTTCTAAAATTTTAGATTTTTTTGCTTTTTCAAGTACAGCAAGATCCTTTTTAATATATGCTCCTTTACCATTTAACTTTCCAGTTTCGTCAACTTTTACTAACTTTTCTGGTGTACGAACTATTCTTAATAATTCTTGTTTAGGTAAAGCCTCTTTTGTAACTACGCATGTTCTTAGTGGTATTTTTCTTTGTTTCATACTAACACCTATCTAAAATTAATTCCTGCTTCTCTTGCTTGTTCAGTTGTTTTAATATCAATTTTTTTGAATTTAGTTAAACGTGTAGCAAGACGAGCATTTTGTCCTTTTTTACCAATAGCTAATGAGAAGTTATCTCCATCTGCAATAACCATTGCTTCTAGTTTCTTAGGATCTGTAATAGCAACTGTTAAATCTTTTGCAGGACTTAATGCATTTTCAATAAATACAGCTGGGTCCTTATCATATTTAACAACGTCTAATTTTTCTCCATGTAATTCTTCAATAATTCTTGCAATTCTTGAACCCTTTTCACCAATACATGCTCCAATTGGGTCAACATTTGGGTTTTCTGAATAAACTGCTACTTTACTTCTGTTTCCAGCATCTCTTGCAACACTGTAAATCATAACAGTTCCATCATTAATTTCAGGAATTTCTGATTCAAATAATCTCTTAACAAATCCATAATGTGCTCTTGAAAGTAAAACTAATAAATTCTTTCCAGTATTATCTACTTTTGATACATATACTTTTATTTGAGAACCCATTTCAATTTTTTCTCCTGGAATACATTCTTTTTTAGGTAAAATACCATTTGTTCTTCCAAGGTCAATGAAATAGTTATCAGTATCTTCTAGTGATACAGTACCAACAAGCATTTCATCTTGCTTATCACCAAACTCTTCCATAATACTATTTCTTTCAGCTTCTCTTATTTTTTGTACAACTACTTGTTTTGCAGTTGATGTAGCAACACGTCCAAAGTCCTTTGGAGTAATTTCAGTATCAATTGTATCTCCAATTTCTAATTCTTTATAAATCTTTCTAGCATCGCTTAATTTGATTTCTGTTTCTTTATTAAAGAATGATGGTTGTTCTTCTTTAGGAAGTTCAATACCTTCTTTTAAAGCTTCTTCCTTTTCTTGTTCTTCTCTTTCTTCTTCCTCTTTAGTATCCTTATCTTCATCATCTGCATAACTTTCAAATATTGCATCTTCATATTCTTCTTTTGTCATCTTATCATCTGGTACAACAGTTAAATATGAATAAACTTTAATTTCTCCTGTTTCTCTGTCAAATAAAACTTTAACATTTGTTTTTGAATTGAAGTTTTTCTTATATGCTGACGTTAAAGCAAGTTCCATAGCACTATATACAACTTCAGGATCAATATTCTTCTCTTTTACAATATTATCTAAGGCTTTTTTGAATTCTTTACTATTCATCCTCATTATCTCCCTTCTCTTTAGAATAAATATCTAATTCATCGCAGTCTTGTAATAAATCTTCATGTGCATCCATAATTTTGTTTATTATTCTTGAGGCATCTGTAATTCTGTTTAAATCAATTATTTCTTCACTATCAAGTACTATATTAAGTACCTTTCTTCCTTCTTCTGTACTAATAAATGAATCATCTACAAAAACATTTAATTCTTTAACTGATTCATCTACTAATTCTTTTATTTTTTCTTTCACAAAGCACCTCCCTTATAAATAATAAGAGTGGGAAAACGCTTTCTCCCACTCCTTTCTCTTGTATTATAACACAATTTATATATTTTACAAACACTTTTTACTGTTGTGTAATCATTTTATGATAATGTCATGTTATATCTTTTTTTGAAAATGTCAGTTTTCGATGTATAATATGCTCCTTA
>CAKOZD010000028.1 GCA_934131175.1 uncultured Bacilli bacterium
CCCTTTGCCATTTTAGAGTTATAAAAAAATAAAGGGTTGCCCATACTATTGTGATAACTTTTTAAATATTAAACTAACTTACTTGCTATATTTGTAAGTTCTTTAAATCTAAAAAATACTTTAACCTCTTTTTCATTGCCTTCATCATATATAACAATTCTACTAATCAAATTTTTTATTGTACTCCTAGATGGAGTTTTTAATTTCATAAATTTTTCTACTGCTTCACGACATTTAGTAAATTCTTTTTCTTTTGATTTATCAGAAAATATCTTTAATTTATTTTCTATTTCTTCTTTTTTAATCTTTAATTGTCTTAATTCATTCTCATGGCTATCTGATAGATTTTTATACACATCAACTGAAATAATTCCCTCAACTTTATCATTATACAAATTAGAAATAATATTTAGTTTTTTATTTATGTCTTTTTCTAATCGGCTTAAATCATTTTCCATGTCATCTATATCACGATTATAAACATATACAGAATCTTCAACTAAATTTCTAATATCATAATGTTTGATAAATTCTTCGCCAACCTCGTTTAAAAAATTAATTATATCTTTTTCTAACAAACAATAGTTAAGCCTGTTAGGAGTACATCCACTTTGTACACCTTTTCTTGTGTAATGATTACAATGTGTATATTGTGATGGAGATGATTTAGTCTTTTTAACATCAATACCTAAAGTATGACCGCATTTACCACAAAACATCATTCCTGATAATAAAAATCTGTCAAAGTTTCTATCTGCTGGGGTATGGCTTTTTTGTTTCAAAATTTGTTGTACTTTATCAAAATCTTCTTTACTAATAATAGGTTCATGTGTATTTTCAACTATTATAAAATCTTTTTCTTTTAAATGCTTACATTTTTTTTGATTATAACTGACTTTTTCATGTGTATGTTGAACCATATTTCCAATATACATTTGACTTTTTAATATATTTCTAACTGTTGAATTTTTCCAAATACCGAATCCATCATTTTCAGTTACTAGTAGTCCTCTTGGCTCTTTTTTATAAACAATAGGAATAGGTATTTTTTCATCAGTTAGTTTTCTACATATTCTAGTAATTCCAAATCCTTCCAAACATAGTTGATATATTAATTTAACAATTTTGGATGCTTCGGGATCAATAATTAATTTATGTTTGTCTTCTGGATTTTTAATATAACCATAGCATGGAAAACTTCCTATATATTCGCCACGTTCTTGTTTTACTCTAAATGATGAACGAACTTTTTTGGATACATCTCTTAGATACAAATCATTAACACCTAATCTTATGCCAAGCATAGAATCTCCAATATTGGAATCATAAGAATCATTGATAGCAATATATCTAACATCGTGTTCTAAAAAGTATTCTTCGATATAATTACCAGTTTTATACATTTCACGACCAAGTCTAGATAAATCTTTTGTTATAACACAATTTATTTTTCCATATTCGATATCTTCAATCATTCTGGTAAATGCAGGTCTATCAAAATTACCACCAGAATAACCATCGTCAACATATTCTTCAACTATTTTTAAATTATTATGTCTAGCAAAACCTTCAATTATTAATCTTTGACTTTGAATAGATGATGATTCATCGTTTTTACCTAAGTCCTCTTTAGATAACCTTAAATATTCAGCACAATTATAGATTTTATTACCCATTAACATTTAATTATCCCTCCTAATTTAATGGGTTTTAAATGTCTATGCTTGAATGATAGCATCTTTTTTGTGTTTTGGCAAATCACTATTAACACCTCCAGTAAGTATTTGTTCATTTCTAATTTCTTCACGATAACACTTTTCTAAAATGTCTTTTAAATTTTTACCGTTTTTGTCAAAGAAAAATGAAAATTTAACTTTTTTATTATTGTAAATTTTCTCCATATCATCACCTAGTTTAAAATTATGACAATTATGTTCATTTAATGAATTAGAAGCAAAATTAGACATTTTTATTTCCTTTCGTCAAAGTTAAATCTTTTTCTAGTGGGCTTTTCAAATGAATTTCAATAGTAGATTTAGTATTGTTACCATTATCAATCTCTAAATGATATACTTCTTTATTTATTTTTCCTTTTAAAAATATTGATTCCTTTGTACTTAAAGGTTCTTTTAATTCAAAACTAGCAAATGTACGATTATTATTTTCTTTAAACTCAAATAATTTAATTTTATCTTTCAATAAATCATTAACGACATCAACAACATTATTTAACTTATTAATTTCTTCTGTTTTAAACTTGTCATAAAATGAAAAATCTTCTTTACTTATTTCTTTGTTATTTCTATTTCTGTATAATCTATCATATTTAGTTTGTATATTTTCAACTGTAAAATATGTATAACTTAAATCTTCAAGTGGAGTTATTTTTCTTTTTAATTCACCACTTGAATAACAAGATAATTTTTTATATATAACAGTATCTCTAAATATTGGATAACCTATATTTGGAAATATGATAGTTTTGTAATGCAAGTTTTTAACTTCATCTGGTGTTAATAAATCACGACCTATTAAGGATGTTGATTTATTACCGTTATAATTAGTTAAACTTACAGATTGACTTATAGAAGAAGATTCTAGGGTCATACGACCTAAGCGTTTACTTATTGCTTCTGCCGTTTGCATCGTGTTCGTCTTCAAGTAAGCCATCCCAGAATTATCAAGTATTATTTGAGCGACTTCTTTACCATAAACATTGTCTAATTGACTTAAACTTTGAATAAACAGATGATATCTAAGTCCTCTTGAACGAGCAACAGAAATTATTGATTCAATACTTGGTTCTACAAGTGGTGGACAATTAGAAAATTCATCACATATCCAGTCTATTTCAATAGGACATTTTTTGTTTTCAGTAGAGTTAGCAAGTTTTACTAGTTCTTTATATAAAAGTCCTAGAATAATAGTTACAAGAGTATAATAAATTTTATCTTCATCTGGAACTATAACAAATAGTGCTGATTGTTCTTTACCTAATATATCAAAATCAAAATCAGATCTACTAGTTACATTAGCAACATTAACATCATCAAATATTGCCATTTTCTCACTAAAAACACTAGTAATTGATTTATAAGTATTTTCACTAGATGATAGTATTGGTATTAAACTATCTTTAGATTTACTTCCATAAGGCTTTTGCTCTATATAAAACTTAAATTTTTTAGCATTTTTATCTTCCATAGTAGAATTTTGAAACTTACGAATAGATGTCATCGTTATTTGTTCTCTTTTAATTTTTCCATCTTTATATTCTTCTAAAAAGAAGCCAATTAAACCCTCTAATAGATTTTTAGCACTATTATTCCAAAAAGGATCTTTGCCTTGAGTTTTATCATAAGTAATCATTGATGACAAAGAAGTTATTAATCTATTAGTTTCTGCGTAACTAGATATAGATTTGTTTTGATAGTCAAGTTTTAGATTATTATCATAAGTTTCATTAACTAATTTGTCATACTTAATATAATTTTCATATTCACATATAATAGGTTCTAATATATTAATATGATTAGAAAGTTCAGGATGTCTAAAATCTATGGTTAAAACTTTATAACCTTTATCATGCAACATTTTAGAAGTCGTATGATAAATTTCTCCTTTAGGATCTGTTACAAAAACACTTCTTTTAACTTTAGCATTAGCAATAAAACTAATCATAGGAATAACTGCTGTTACACTTTTACCAGAGCCACTTGATCCTAAATAAACATAATGGGGAGTTTCTTTATCAAACCATACATGAGATATATTTTTATCATAATAAACTGGGAAACCGACTTCATTAATATTATTAATTTTTTCTTTTGTAAAATTCTTATTTATTTCATTAAATGTAGAAAATCTAGCCGAACCATACTCATTATTATTTTTAATTTTGTGCTTTGCGATAATTGGTTCTATATAAATAAAGCATATTATAAAAATTATTAGTATAGTAAGTAAGATAATAAGGGATAAACTCATAGTCTATCCCTCACTAAATTACTACTATAAATCATAATCCTCCGTATTATCTAAATCCTTACGCAAAACTTCTTTTATAGCAAGTTCTAATCCATGATTTAAAGTAGGATTATTTACAATTTGATCTCTAGTTAGTTCTAAGGCATCTAATGTTTCATTTAATTCATGGGTATAACTATATTCGTGATTCTCGAGTTCACTTACAAACATATCTTTAATATAACCATCACCAGTTTTATCAGATTCAATTAAATCATTATGTTCTTTTCTAAGTTTGTCCCACATATCACAATATTTTTTAACATCGGTTTTTCTTATAAATCCACCACCACCAATAGATACAACTTTATCCGTATCAGTAGATTTTAAACCTAATTCTTTCATGCTTTGATTAAATTGCTCATCAGAAAAAGCAAATTTCATCGGAAAAGTATCAACAATTTTTTGATGTTTTTCCTTTATCTCATCATATTTATTTTTCATTAACATCATCCTCCTTATTAACTTCTGATATTCTCTTTAATGCAATATCATAATACTTTTTGTTAATTTCAAATCCTATAAATTTTCTATTTTCCAAAATACTAGCAACTGCTGTTGTACCACTTCCAATAAAGCAATCTAGAACAACATCATTTTCTTTAGAACTATTTCTTATTAATTTTCTAATAAGTGGAAGTGGTTTTATTGTAGGATGTCCATATTTTTGTTTATCTTTTATATTAAGAGTAGATAAATATATTGTTTTAGCATCTTCATAATTTTTAGGTTGACAAAATCCTTTTTTTCTAAAATATAAACAGTATTCTTTATCTCCTAAATACTTATTACTATAAAGGGGCATAGGATTTGTTTTACCCCAAATAATAATTTCTAATTTACAATCAAGTTGCTCAATAAAATATTTTATATACATAGGTATTTGTCTACCATTACACCATATATAAATATTTATATTTTTCATAACTCTAATTAACTCATCAAGAATAGAAATATCAAATCCGTCAGTTAAATTATTGTCTATTAATTCTTTTTCTAAATTTTTAACATCTTTAGCAACTCTTGAGTCACCAGTTTTTCCACCCTTAGTACAAATATCATAAGGTGGATCAATAATTACTAGATCAATAGAGTTATCTGGTATTTTTTTAATGCCTAATAGACAATCTTCATTGAATATTTTATTTGTTTCCAATAGAAGATTTCCTTTCATATAAAAAGGTAGGAAATATATCCCACCTTAACCTAAGTAAATAATCATAATCTATGTTAAATACTTTACTTAATCTATATAAAAAAACACCACTAATATTTTCTGTTTTATCATTTTCTATATTGCTTAAAGTAGATATAGAAATATCAGTCATATTAGATAGTGTTTTTAAAGTTAATTTGTTTTTTATTCTTTCTTGTTTTAAAATTTTTCCTATTTTATTCAATAACATTCCTCCTTTTGTATAATAAAAAGACCAACAATTAAGTTGATCTCGTAAATATTTTTAATTTCCTAAATCATATTTATCCATTATAGAGCAAGAACCATCATCGTAAGAATAACATGGGTATGCATATTGTTCTTCTTTATTACCATCGATTTCATTAATATTAATAACCTTTATTGCAAGAATATTATATCCTTCGGTATCTTGAGTTTTTTCTAAAACTCCTTCTATCTCATACCAAGTATTTTCTTTTACTCTTGATAAATCATATTTGGCATAAAATCCACCAAATCCAGCATCAGCTGCACAACAACTTATAATATATTTACCTATAGCGAAGTATCCACTTGGTAGATAAGGAAGTCCTTTTTTTACAGCAAAACCTCTAACCCTAATTTTTTTACCAACAAACTTATTTGGATCATAGCCATTTCCTTCTGGGTATGATAAGATTCCTGAAAGCATAGAATAACTGGCATCAACAACATCATAGTCAATACTAGAAAAATCATATGTTGGTGTTTGTTCTTGAACTGAATTATTTGTTGTTTCTTCCTCGGTTTTGGTGATTTCTGAATTTTCCTCTTTCGATTCTTCTAAATTGGTTTCTTTTTTATCATCTGTTTTATTATTATCTTTAGTTACTGATGATACCTTCTGTTTAGAAGTATTACTAAAATTATTTCTATTATTTGCTAAACTTGTAGATAATCTACCATTACCTGCAAATATTATCATGAGTATTGGAAGTAATAAAACTAAATCGCTAAACTTGAATTTATAATGTATGTGATTATTAAAACACATTACTAAACCAATTAAAAATAAAACTGGAACAGACCACAATATATATTTTTGCATTTGTGGTGCTAAATAATTTTTTAAATTATTGCTAAATTTTACATATAAAATCAAGAAAGTATATGCAAAGCAAACTATTCCTAAAAAATGCTTTTTCATAACACACCTCCTAAAAATAGACATACTATAAATATTGTAATAAATATCAATGAAATTAAAGTGACTACAAAACTTTTCTTGTAATTACCAAATAATACAATGGTATTTTTAATATCTATCATAGGTCCTAGGAGTAAATAACCCATAATTGGAGCAGTTCCAAATGAGTTAAGAAGTGACTTACCAACAAATGAATCGGATGTTGAACAAAGCGATATTAAGTAAGCAAAGAGCATTAAAGTTATAATTGCTAAAACTTTATTTTCATTAAACATTAATAAAATATTTCTTGGCAATAGTATTTGAACAAGACTAGCAATAATTGCTCCAAACATTAAATACTTTACCACTTCAAACATATCGTAAGCAGTATGTCTAAAGATAAATAATATATCATTTTTAAGACAATGTTTTTCTAACTTAGATTCTATTTCTTCTTCAGAAATATCGCTATCATCTTCGATTAAATCCCTAAAGTCTTCATCTATTTCTTCATCATGATCATGATGACATTCACATGTATGACTATGATGATGTTCGTGATGACAGCAACAACAATGGTCATCATCATCATTATTATTTATGGTAACATCTCTTTTAAATAATATTCCCATTATAATACCAACAACAAATGCAATCACTATTCCTAATATTAACCTTAACCAAAAGATTTGTGGATTAGTTTTATAAAAGGCAGAATAAGTTGATAAAAGCACAACAGGATTTATTATTGGAGAAGCAAGCATAAAAGAAATTGCTACATTAAGAGGTACTTTTTTCTTGATAAGTCTTTTAGAAACAGGAATAACAGCACAATCACACGCTGGTAAAAAAAAGCCTAAAAATATTCCCATAAACGATCCTAAAACTATGTTTTTAGGAATTAGTTTTGCCATTGTTTCATCAGAAACATATCTTTCTATAATAGAAGATATTAAAGAACCAAGAAGTAAAAAAGGAAGAGATTCAAAGAAGATAGACATAAAAATTATTGCTATATTTTTCACTAATTCCATATTTTATTTCTCCTTATTAAATTAAAAATTTTAAATATTATAAGTGTTACTAAATTGAAAATAACAATTGTAGCTCCAGTTGGAGTTGAAAGAAAGTAAGATAGAGTTAGTCCAACAACAAAATTTATTAAAGAAACAATAACTGCTAATATAACTACACCTTTAAAATTTTTGGCAATTTGCATAGCAGATATAGTTGGAAATATTATTAAACTTGATATTAGTAGTGAACCCATTAATCTCATTCCTAAAACTACAACAACTGAACATAGACAAGCAAAAATAATATTATAAACTTCGGTTTTTACACCGATAGATTTTGCAAATGTTTCATCAAATGTTAAAGCAAAAATTTGATTGTAACAAAGAAGATATAAAATAATGACAATTATAGATAATATAATACTAAGTATTAAATCACTATTACTTATTGATAATATACTACCAAATAAATAATTATTTATATCTGTGTTAACACCTTTAGTTATAGAAATTACGAATGTTCCAATAGCAAGAGAACTAGATGAAAGAATTGCAATAGCACTATCCCCATGAATTTTACTATTTTCATTTAATCTTAAAATCAAAAATGAAGAGATAATAACTATTGGTAGTGCAAATTCTAAAGGAGCAAAATTTAAAACTGTTGCTATGGCGAATGCTCCAAACCCAACATGGGATAAGCCATCACCAATCATTGAATTTCGTTTTAAAACTAGTGATATTCCAACTAATGATGCACATATAGATATTAAAATTCCAACGATAAAGGCTTTTGTCATAAATGAATATGAAAACATTTCTAAAATACTATTCATGATGCACCTTCTTTACAAAATCATTTGTATTCCCATAAAAATAATTACCTTTTTGTAAAGATAGAATTTTATTACCAATTAAATTATTATGATCCAAATCATGCGTAACCATAATTATAGTCATCTTTTTTTCTTTGTTTAAATATTGTAATATCTTATATAAATTTTTTTTAGAATTATAATCTAAATTATTTGATGGTTCATCTAAAATTAATATTTTACTTGTAGAACATAAACTTCTTGCAAGTAACACTCTTTGTCTTTGCCCACCTGATAATTCATTAAAGCATTTATCTTTTAAACTATAAATATCTAATAATTTTAAATTATCATCTGCTATTTTTTTTAACTCTTTTGAATAAGATGGTTTTAATCCAACTTTATTTAAAGTTCCAGATAAAACAATCTCATAAACTGACGCTGGAAAATTTGAGTCAACCTTAGTTTCTTGAGGCATATAACCTATAAAGTTTTTTTTAATATTATTTAATTCTATTGAACCAGAAATTGGCTTTAATAATCCTAGAATTCCTTTAATTAAAGTTGATTTGCCTGCACCATTGCTACCAACGATGCAAACAAAATCACCATCATTAATTTTAACATTTAAGTTTTGAATAACAGGAATATTATTATACCCAAGAGAAAGGTTATTAATATTTATTATATTCATTAGTTTAATGCTTCTTTTAAAACTTCAGCATTTTTCGTCATAATATCAACATAAGTTGTGCCAGCGTCAAAATCACTTTGAGAAATATTATGGGCAGAATTAAATTCTAAAACTTTTGTATTAGTTTCTTTTGCAATGGTATTTGCAATATTACCACTAGATAATTCTATTTTAAGAACAACAGGAATTTTATCTTCTTTAACTTTATTTGCAAGGAAACTAATTGTTTTAGCACTTGCTTCTGTTTGTTCAGAACAACCAGGGAAAGCTGCATAATAAGACAAACCATATTCATCAGCAAAATAACGAAGAGGGAATCTATCTCCAACTATGATTTCTTTTCTTTTAGCAGTTTTTACAATACTTTTAAATTCAGTATCCAAATCATTTAATTTATTAACATAGTTATTAGCATTACTTTCTAAATTGCTTTTTTCATCACTATCTATATTGATTATTTCTTTTTTTAATTTATTAATTATTTCAATAGCATTTTTAGGGCTAGTCCATACATGTTCATCTAGTTCGGCTTCTTCTTCAGATTCTTCTTCCTCATCACTTTCCATGCCTTCAGTTGTAACTTCTTCTTTAGCATCTACTAAATCTATCAACTTAATAATTTTAGTTTTATCTGTATCTATATCACTTAAAATGTCATCAACCCATTCATCAGAGTCGCCTCCGACATAAATAAATATATCACTATTTTTAATAGTTTTAATATCTTCTGGTGTTGGTTCAAATGTGTGTGATTCTGCACCAGGTTTTAATAACATTTTTACTTTAACTTTTGTATTATCCATAGTTATTGCTCTAGCAAAATCATAACCAGGAAAATTTGTTGATACTATTGTAAGTTTATCTTGAGTTTCTTGTTTTTTGTTGCATCCAGTTAAACTTACAATTCCAAAAATAGACACAACAAAAATTAATAATAATTTACTTATTTTTTTCATTCTTTCCTCCATCTTTCACTATTTATTTAAAGTAAAAGATGAATATCAATTATTTAATTGAACCTTTAAGCCTACTAATGTTAAATCTTTTTTATAAAATGTTTTATTTGATGTTTTTTGTACTTCAAAAGTGTATAGAAAAAATGAAAATACGATTAATGAACTAAACCCTAATCCTAAACCTTTTAAATTATCTTCTGCTTGATGTATTAAAACACAAATAGGACAATCTGGCGTATGAGTACAATCATGATTATACTCTTTTAAAAGAAAGCAAAAATTTAGTATTACTGATACTAATAATGAAATAACAATTAATTTATTAATATTTTTGCTTTTCATATAATTACACCTCCTATTATTTGCTACATTTCTTACAGATACCTTTTATTATTATATTTACATTATCAACTTTAAATGAATGATTTTTTAATACATGATTTGTGAAATCATTTATACAATCACAATCAACATGGGTGATAGAACCACATTTATCACATTTTAGATAAAAATGATTATCACATTGACATTCATCTAAATATTGATAGTGAACAACATTATTATAATCTATTGATTTTTTAATTTTACCTTCTTCTACTAGTTTTGAAATTGTTCTATAAATTGTTGTTAGACCAACATTTTGATTTAACTTTTCATAGATTTCTTTTATAGTAAAATCATTTTTAAAACTCTTAATTGCATCTAAAATCAGTTCTTTTTGTCGTGTTTTATAAGTTTCATTTCTAGACATATTCTTTATCACTTCTTCCAATATGAAAATCATTTTCATTTTACACCATTTTTTAATTTTGTTCAATAGAATTTGAAAATCTTTTTCATTTTCAATGATTTCAAAAAAAATTACCACATAAAATTATATGATAATTTTAAATTAAATTAATTATTGTTTCTATCTTTTTTTAGTGATTCAGTTGTAATATATGCAGTTATAGGTATAACTATAATACAGCCTA
>CAKOZD010000029.1 GCA_934131175.1 uncultured Bacilli bacterium
AGGAATATCAAGAACATCCAGAGATGTTTACATCACAGGTATTGGCACATGCCAAATTAGAGGATATACAAAAGATACTACAAAGTAAGGAATATCAAGAACATCCAGAGATGTTTACATCACAGGTATTGGCACATGCCAAATTAGATGATATTCAAAAATTATTACAATTACCTTATTGGAATGATGAAAAATATGAAAGACTGTTAAACTCTTCAGTTATTGCAAATAGCAAATCAATGCTTAAAAAATTACCAAATTTAATAAGAATGGCAGAATATTATGAAATAGATGAATTTATTAATTCTGGTTATCTTAAAAGTTCTCCTAGTCAAAATTTTGCATTAATTAATTATCTTTTAGAAAATAATATTCCATTAATTGTTAATAATAAATTAAATTCTGTATTTTCTATAACTTCTGGAGTTTTGAAAAAGAAATATGGTATTGATTTAAAAGAAGAAATGTTAAAATATGATTTTAGTAAATTTAAATTTGATGAAGAGAAAAAAAATGGAGGTGGAAAAGGTGGAATTAGATAATTTAGATATCAAAGTTTTAAGAGAAAACTTTGATGACGATGTTATTAATGAAATGGATATGGACAATATTTCTAAGATAATTGTGTATTTGAAAAAAAATGGAGTTTATTATTTTAAAGATTTGTTTTTATTATCTTTAGATTTGTTTTTACTTCCGGTTGATGAATTTATTACTAGATTTGAAAAATTGAAGAAAATATTGGGAAATAATTTTGTTGACGAATTAGGGGAGAATTATTCACTAATAGAAAAAATGTATGAATAATAACAAGTTTATTATTTATGAGTATAAAATTAGTATGAAAATATAAGTAAGAAATGCAGTTTATTTCTTACTTTTTTTGTATTTAAAATTTCTTTTTAATTTTTTGTTAAAAAGTAGTTGACTTTTTCTTATGATATTAATATAATGTTAATAACAGGTGGCCACCTATTAAATTTTTATTTTAGATATTAACAAAAAGTTAATAAGAGGAGATTATATGATTAAAAATTTGAAACTCTATGAAAGAGTATTAATAGTTGTGGATATGGTTAATGGATTTGTTTATAATGGTCCATTACATGATATTGAATGTAGTAAGATTATTCCTAGACAAAAGGAAATAATTGATGATTATTTAGATAATGGAGATTTAGTTGTATTTATTAAAGATACACATACTAAAGATTCTACTGAGTTTTCAAGAATGCCAATGCATTGTTTAGAAAATACTGTTGAATCTGAACTTGTTCCTGAACTTAAGGAATACGTAGGAAGAGATAACGTAATTACTATAAATAAAAATTCTACGAGCTTTAATGAGACACCTGAGTTTAGAGAGTTAATCACTAACTTAGTTAATCTTAAGAGAGTAGATGAGATTGGTGTTTGTACAGATATATGTGATTTTAATGGAATTATGGGTCTTGCGAATAGATTTAATCAAGAAAATAGAGATGTATCTATATATGTACATGAAGATGCGATTGCGACATTTAATGAAAGTGAAAGAAGTAAATATGTTGATGCAGCTAAGTTATTAATGAAACAACAAGGAATTAATATTATAAGAAAGTAGGTAAATTTATGAATAATAATAAAAGTATAATGACAGATTTTTATGAGTTAACAATGGCTCAAACTTATTTTGATTCAGGTAAAAAGGATGAAAAAGTATATTTTGATATTTTCTTTAGAACTAATCCTTTTAATGGAGGGTATACATTAAGTGGAGGACTTGATGAAATAATTGATTATATTAAGAATTTTAAATATGGAGAAGAAGAGATTGAATATTTAAGAAGTCTTGGAACATTTAGTGAAGAGTTCCTTGACTATTTATCAAAATTAGAATTTAAGGGAGATATATTTGCAGTACCTGATGGAACAGCAGTATTTCCTAATGAACCAGTTATTACAGTTAAAGCAGATGCAGTTACTGCTCAACTACTAGAGACAGCACTTCTTGCTTGTTTCAATCATGGCTCTCTTGTTACAACGGCTGCTAAAAGAATTACAAATGAAGCAGGTGATATTCCAGTAATGGAGTTTGGTGCTCGTAGAGCTCGTGGAATTGATTCTAGTATTGAAGCTAGTAAAGATGCATATATTGGAGGATGCTCAGGCACTTCAAACACTTATGCAGGTATGAAATATGATATTCCTGTTCTTGGAACAATGGCTCATTCACTAGTTACAGAAGCAGATGATGAGTATGAAGCATTTAAAAAATATGCAGAATCAAATCCAGATAATTGTGTATTCTTAGTAGATACTTATGATACACTAAAAAGTGGAATACCTAACGCTATTAAATTAGCAGATGAGTTTTTAACACCAAATGGAATTAAATTTAAAGGAATTAGAATAGATAGTGGAGATTTAGCTTATCTTTCAAAGGAAGCAAGAAAGATGTTAGATGATGCAGGATATAGTGATACAAGTATCTGTTTATCTAATGGACTTAATGAATATACTATTCGTGATTTGAAAAATCAAGGAGCTTGTATTGATTCGCTTGGTGTTGGAGATAATATATCTGCATCTAAAGAACGTTTAGGTGGAGTTTATAAATTAGTAGCAGTTAATAATGATGGAAAAATTATTCCAAAGATAAAGGTAAGTAATGACTCTATTAAAACAACTAATCCAGGGTATAAAAAAGCATATAGATTTTATGATAAAGATACAGGATATGCATTAGGTGATGTAGTTGTACTTGCTGATGAAGAAATTTCAAAGGATAAGTATACTTTAGTTCATCCAGTTGAGACTTGGAAGCAAAAGGAATTAAGTAATTATAATGTTCGTGAATTACAAGTACCAATATTTAAGAATGGTGAACTTGTATATGAAAATCCTAATGTTCAAGAAAAGAAAAAATATTGTGAAGAAGAATTTAAGTCATTATATCCTGAAGTAACTAGAATTGAAAAACCACATGGATACTATGTTGATTTAAGTGATAAGTTAAGAAATTTAAAAGAAGAATTAATTAAATTACAAACTAAGAAAAATATTGATAATGCAAAGGTTAAGGTAAAAAAATAAATGAAAAAAGATAAGTTGGATGAGTTAAGATCATATATTGAAGAGTTGAAGATTGTAAGGGCTGAATTAATAAAAAATAGTGGTAACTTTTTAAATATTGATAAGTTACATTGTACATTAAATAATGGACGTGAAATGGATAGGGAAAAGATTAGTAAGGCTTTTACTGATAAGAGCGCATGTGTTGTTATGCCAATTACACATGATAATAACACTATACTTGTAGTTCAGCCTCGTCTTTCTACATTAGAAGGTATTGGAGTTGAACTTCCGGCTGGATATGTTGAGGATGGAGAAGATGCGAAGACTGGTGCTTTAAGAGAACTTAGGGAAGAAACTGGTTATGTTCCAGATGAGATGATTTATTTAGATAAGTTTTATCAAGATCAAGCTTGTGGTGTTCGTGCATATAATTATGGTTTTCTAGCTAATGGTTGTCAAAAAAAATATGATCAAGATTTAGATGAAAATGAATTTTTAAAATACTTCGAATGTAGTGTAGATGATGCTTACGAACTAATTAAGCTTGGCTATATTAATGATGTTCAATCTAAATATGTTATGTCTTGTGCAAAAGAATATATTAAAAAATAATGAGGTGTATAAAATGAAAGAGAACGGTTTTGTTAGAGTTGGAACTCTTGTTAATAAATTATATTTAGGAAATGTAATAGAGAATGCAAAAGAAATATCTAATAGTATTAAGAAAGCTTATAAGAGTGGAGTTTCCATACTTGTTAGTCCTGAATTATCTCTTACTGGATATACTTGTGGAGATATGTTTTTACAGGATAAATTAATTAGTGATAGTCTTGAAGGTTTAAAGTATTTATTAAATCAAACAAAAAGACTTAATATAATTTCTATTATTGGAATGCCTATTCTTGTTAATAATCAATTATATAATTGTGGTGTAGTTATTAGTAAAGGTAAAATACTTGGAATAGTTCCTAAAACTTATATTCCTAATTATAAAGAGTTTTATGAGTTTAGATGGTTTTCTTCTAGTATTAATTTAGGTGTTAATGAAATAGAAATTCTTGGACAAAATGTTCCTATTGGATGTGATTTATTATTTCAAGATAGAGTTAATTCTAGTATAACTTTCTCTATTGAAATATGTGAGGATTTATGGACTATTACTCCTCCTAGTAATGATTATTGTAAGAATGGAGCAACTATAATTTTTAATTTATCTAGTAGTAATGAACTTATTGGAAAAGCAAATTATAGAAAAAATTTAATTTCTAGTCAATCTGCAAGAACAATATCTGCTTATGTTTATGCATCTAGTGGAATAATGGAATCTACTTCAGATATATTATTTGGAGGGGCTTCTTTGATATATGAAAATGGTAGTTTACTAAAAGAAGGGGAGAGATTCTTATTAGATAGTAATATAATTTATCAAGATATTGATGTTTATAGACTTGTTAATGATAGACGTGTTAATAAGAGTTATAATTTTATTAATAATAATAAATCTTTTCGTACTATTTTAGTTGATGTTTATGACAATATTTCTAAATTAGAAAGAGAATACTCAGAATATCCATTTGTTCCAAAAGATGATTTATTAAGAGATGAGAGATGTTTAGAGATTATTAATATTCAAAGTAGTGCTCTTGCTAGAAGATTAATTCAATTAAATTATCCTAAGTGTATTATTGGTATGAGTGGTGGACTTGATTCTACACTTGCTTTTCTAGTAACTGTTAAGGCTTTTAAAAAGTTAGGCCTTGATAATAAAAATATAATTGGTATTACGATGCCAGGATTTGGTACAACTAATAGAACATATAATAATTCTATAAAACTCGTTGAAAGTTATGGAGCAACTATTAGAGAGATTAGTATTAGAGATGCTTGTAATGTTCATATGAGAGATATTGGACTTGACGAAGGTGACAGAAGTACCTCTTATGAGAATGCTCAAGCACGTGAGAGAACTCAAATTTTAATGGATGTTGCGAATATGGAAAATGGTATTGTAATTGGAACAGGGGACTTGTCTGAACTTGCTCTTGGATGGTGTACATATAATGGAGATCATATGAGTATGTATTCAGTTAACTCATCTATTCCAAAGACTTTAATTAGATACTTAGTTAAATGGTTTATGGATAATGAGAAAGGTGACAGATATGATGTATTAAAAGATATAATTGATACACCAATTTCTCCTGAATTACTTCCACCAGATAAATATGGAAATATCGTTCAAAAAACAGAAAATTCAATAGGACCATATGTATTACATGACTTCTTCTTATATCATTTCTTAAGACATGGAGTAAGACCAAAGAAGTTATATTTACTTGCAAGGCATACATTTAAAGAATTTTCTAATGAAGAAATTATTAAATATTTGAAAGTATTTATAAAAAGATTTTTTACTCAACAATTTAAAAGAAATTGTGTACCTGATGGCGTAAAAGTAGGTAGTATTAGTTTATCTCCTAGAGGTGATCTTAGAATGCCAAGTGATATGAATTTTAAAAGTTACTTGGAAGAGATAGAGGCAATTGAGAGAGAAAATGAAAATAAAAAGAATTAGAATTTTTTCAAATAATAATAAAAAGTCTTTAGTAATAAAAGATATATTAATTTCTAAGTTAGAAGATAATGGGTTTATAATTGATGAGTTTAATTATGATTTAGGTATTGCGGTTGGTGGAGATGGGTCATTTCTAAGAATGATTAAAGAGAGTAATTTTAATAGTAATATATTTTATATAGGAGTTAATGCTGGAACGCTTGGGTTTGCTCAAGAAGTAGATGTTCGTGACATTGATAAGTTTATTAGTGATTTAAAAAATGAAAATTTGATATATGAGGAGTTAGGAGTACTTGAAAATAGTGTTTATATGAAAGACTCTGTATCTAGATTTTATTCACTTAATGAGATTGTTGTACGTGAGAAAAATTTAAATACTGTAAAGTTAAAAATAGAAATTGATAATCATTTACTTGAAAAGTTTGCAGGAGATGGAATTCTTATTTGTACATCATTTGGGTCTACTGCATATAATTTGAGTTTTGGAGGAAGTATAGTTTATAATGTATTTCATTCAATTCAGTTAACTCCTATTGCTCCTCTTAATAATAAGAGTTATAGAAATATTATTAATTCAGTGGTTTTACCGCAAAATAAAGTTATTAAGATTAGTCCGATAAAAACAAAAGATTTACTTATTAGTGTTGATGGAGAAAATAAAATTTATACAGATGTTTTATATGTTCAAACTGTTATTCAAAATAAAACTATTAAATGTTTAAGGAATAAGGAGTATAATTTTATTGATAAAATAAATGAAAAGTTTATTAAATAATATTAATTATTTAGAGGTTGAGTTTATGAAGAGTTTTAAAAATATAGTTTCAAAGTTAATTGAGAAGGGATATACTATTTCTACAATGGAGTCTTGTACAGGTGGAGGAGTAAGTAATGAGATAACAAATGTGCCTGGTGCTAGTAATGTCTTATTATTTAGTGCTGTTACATATAGTAATTCTTATAAAATTAAGATGGGAGTAGATAGTGAGGTAATTAACAAATATAGTGTTTATAGTATGGAAACAGCTATTTCAATGGCAAAGGCTATCTCTTCTTTTTCTGATAGTGATATTGGAATTGGTATTACTGGTAAGCTAAAAAGAGGAGATTCTGCTAATGATTTTGGAGATGATAGTACAGCATATTTTAGTATTTATGATAGAGCAAATGATAGGTTCTACAATGTAGAGGTTAAATGCTTATATGAGTCAAGGGAAGATAATAAGAGATTGATTATTGACAAAATAATTGAAAAGTTGGAGGAAATACTTTAAAATACGCAAATGTTGTGTTATAATCAATTTGTGAATAAGAGGTGACTTTATGAGTATTTATAAAAGTGAAGAGGAATTTTTAAAGAATTATAATTCAGATGAATTTGATAAGTTATCTATGACAGCAGATATTTTACTTATAAGTGTATCTTCAGAGGAGAAAGAAAATTATCGTAAGACTGATAAGAAGATGATGAGTATTTTACTTATTAAGAGAGATGATTATCCTTATAAAGATAGATGGTGTTTACCTGGAGGTTTTTTAAATCCTAAAACTGAAACTTTAGAAGAGTGTGCTAAAAGGGTATTAAAGAATGAAACTAATTTATCAGATATTTATTTAGAGCAACTTTATACTTATGATGCAGTTGATAGAGACCCTAGACTTAGAGTCGTTTCTACTTCATATATTGCTTTAGTAGATAAGGAAAGATTAAGTAAAGATTTGAATCCAAATGCTTCTTGGTTTGATGTAACTCTTGTTGAAGAGAAGAATAATGTTGTTGATATTATACTTGATAATAAGAGTGAAATACTTCATTTAACTATTAAAAAGACATTACGTGAAAAAACAACAGATAGATATCAATTTAGTTCTAATAATAAAGTTTTAGCATTTGATCATGATTTAGTAGTACTTGCTGGACTTGAGAGAATAAAGAATAAAGTTAATTATACGGATATAGTATTTAATATGATGCCTGAATACTTTACTTTAGGTGAACTTCAAAACGTATATGAAGTTATTCTTGGTAAGAAGTTACTTGCTCCTGCTTTTAGAAGAATTATTGTAGATAAAGTAGAAAAGACTAACAAAGTAACTTCTGGTGATGGTCATAGACCTTCAGCTTTATTTAAATATAAAAAACATAAATAATATATAAGATTTATTTTATATATTATTTTTTAAAAATATGTTATTAATAAAATGTTAATAAGAAAGGAATAAAAATATGAAAATAGGAATATTTATTGGTAGTTTTAATCCACCACATTTGGGACACTTAGATATGATGAATTATTTATTAGATAAAAGAATCGTAGATAAGGTTTGTGTTGTTCCTACTGGAAATTATTGGGATAAAAATAATTTAATTGATATAAGTGCAAGAATTGATATGCTTAAGTTTTATGAGAATGATAATATTTTTGTAGATAGTATTAATAATAATTATCAATATACATATCAGTTAATGAGAAGACTTAGTGAGGTATATAAGAATGATGAATTATATTTAGTAATTGGTGCTGATAATATTATTAATTTTGATAAGTGGAAAAACTATGAAGAGTTACTTAGTTATAACATTATTATTATGAATAGAGGTAATGTTGATATTTTAAAGTACATTCTTAAGTTTAAAGGTAAGTTTAATGTAATAAGTGATTATAAATTTATAGATATTTCTTCTACTGAGATTCGTCGTGATGTTTATAAGTATAAGAAGTATTTAGATGATAGAGTTTTTAAATATATTATAGACAATAAATTATATGGAGGTAGTTATGAGTAATTTAAGAATTGTATGTATGGATAATATTTTGGAGATAGGTAAGAGTGTTGATAAATTTTTGATGAGTAAAAATAAAGTTAAGAGTTCTTATCTTATGAATGTTAAAAGAGATAGATTTAATAATGGTGAAGGTAAATTTACTATTTTAGAATCTATTAGAGATAAGGATGTATTTATATTATCTGATGTTGGAAATTATGGTGTTACTTATAATATGCATGGTATTGATGTACCAATGGGTCCTGATGAACATTTTCAAGATATAAAAAGATGTATAAGTGCAATGTCAGGGTATGCTAAGAGGATTGTTCTTGTTATGCCACTTTTATATCAGTCAAGACAAGATAAGAGAAATGGAAGAGAGAGTTTAGATTGTGCGATGGCATTAAAGGAATTAGAAAATTTAGGAGTTGATCATATCGTTACGATAGATGCACATGATGCGAATGTATGTAATGCTATTCCAAATATTCCTTTTGAAAATTTTTTTCCAGCAAATATAGTTTTAGAAGAGTTAATTGAGAAGGAAGATATTTCTAATTTACTTGTTATTAGTCCTGATGTTGGTGCTATGCAAAGAGCGAGATTTTATGCAGATATGTTAAGAGTAAATGTTGGTTTATTTTATAAAAGACGTGATTTAACAAAAGTAGTTAACGGAAAGAATCCAATTATTGAGCATGCATATTTAGGTTCATCAGTTGAGGGTAAAACTTGTATTGTAGTAGATGATATGATTGCATCTGGTTCTTCAATGATAGAGGTTGGGGAGAGATTAAAAGAGTTAGGTGCAAAGAAAGTATATTTTATTACAACGTTTTCTTTATTTACTGCAGGAATTGATGTTTTTAATGAGGCTTATAAAAATGGTATATTTGAAAAGCTTTATACAACAAATTTAAGTTATATTCCAGATGAGTACAAAAAATTTGATTGGTTAAATGTAGTTGATTGCTCTAGAAGAATAGGTGAAATTATTGATAATATTCATAAGAGTAAATCTCTTTCTAAGTTATCTAATGATAATGAGAAAGTTATTAAGTTATTGGAAGGAAAAATTAAATAAATTTTTTAATATTGCTAAGTTTCTTTTTCTAATAATTTTTCTATTTTGATTTGTAGAATATAAGTTTCAAAAATACTAAATCTGTCTATATTACTTTGTTTGTTTTTGTAAATGTGCAATTTGTTTTAATTTATAAAGTTTGCTATATTGCCTCCTAGAAAGGAGGTGATTTTATAGTAAACCTTATCGATTATAAATTTAAGTGTCTATATGATTTAAA
>CAKOZD010000030.1 GCA_934131175.1 uncultured Bacilli bacterium
AACAAAACTTGATTCAGATTTAAATCCAAGATCTCGACTTTACGCGTTGCTTCTTCATTTCTATTTTGATGAAAGATTTCCTTTTTTGAGTATATTAGATGGATATGTTGACTATGATATGTTGTCCACATTTAACAAGCAAAGGCTTCATGAAGAAAGTGAAATTATCAAATCCATTCCTATTAAAGAAATAGATGAACTTGTTGATCATTTCAGATCAATAGCAGATATAATTCTGCCTAAAATACAAGAAGGTTCATCAATATTAAGACTGAGAGAAGTTCTATCTAATAGTAAGGAATTGGAGTCATATAAACCAATGCTCAGTGACAAAATTCAATTGATGACTCTTCATAAGTCTAAGGGTTTGGAGTTTGATATAGTATTTCATTTGAATATGTGCGAATGGGAACTCCCTTTTAGGATAATTAAAGATAATGATTTTAACAATCCTCTGTATCCAAATTGGGAACAAGACTTGAATCTTCATTATGTAGGTGTAACAAGAGCAAGAAAGGCTTGTTTCTTGGTTAGAGGAACTCAAAGAACAAATAATAGGGATATATTGAAAATGGCGAAAGATTCAGAGTTTCTTAGCTTAAATGGAATCGAAGTATTGCGAAAAGATTATTGGTATGGACTTTAATCAAAGAAGAAATCTTACAGCTATTTCTTACGTGTCTACTACGACTTGCATGACACCAAGTGTGAAGAAGATAAACGTATACTTAATGTCCTTTTGCCAAAAACTAACTCTGCCATTTCTCACCATATTGCTACTTCAAAAGTTGTTGTGTGTTTTTATGGCTCTGCCATTGAGCGTTTCTATGATGAGCAAGGTAATGAGACGGAAATGGTAGTTAGACATGGCGAACGGATATAATAAACTAATGGCATATAATTACTATTAAGAATCAAAATATATAACACAAATTTTAATGACAAATCAAACATCAGATAATAACAAACGGATAGCGAAGAACACTATAATGTTGTATCTTCGTATGTTCCTCACTATGGTAGTGGGGCTATACACATCAAGAGTGGTGCTCCAGACCCTTGGTGTTGAGGATTTTGGAATATATGGGGTGGTAGGCGGAGTTGTTGGAATGTTAGGTTTTCTAAACTCAGCTATGTCTGGAGCTACATCACGATTCCTTACTTTTGAACTTGGCCGTGGAGATCAGGTGCGATTGCAGAAAACATTCTCCAGTGCGATGATAGTTCATATGATTATAGCTGTTTTCGTTTTTGTAGTAGCAGAGACTGTTGGTCTTTGGTATGTGATGAACAAACTTGTTATTCCTGAAGGGCGTGAGACGGCTGCTATTGTTGTTTATCAGTTCAGCATTCTTAGTAGCATTCTTTCGGTTACTCAAGTACCATACAACTCAAGCATTATTGCGCATGAGAAGATGGACGTGTATGCCTATGTTGAGATTCTTAATGTTACGCTCAAGCTTCTTATCGTCTATTTGCTTGTTATAGGCAATTTTGATAAACTTATCCTATACAGTGCTCTGTATTTTGCAACATCGTTTATTGTAATGATGGTGTATCGAATATATTGTCTTCGCAATTTCTTAGAGACTAATTTTCATTGGATTTGGAACAAGGAGTATCTCAAACCTCTTCTTTCGTTCTCAGGATGGAATTTGTTTGGTAACTTTGGGTCTATTGTTGGCAATCAGGCCTCTAACCTTGTTATTAACTCTTTCTTTGGAGTCTTAATGAATGCGGCAGCCAGTGTCGCTCTTACTGTTTGTAGTATAGTCACCCAGTTTGCCTCAAATGCGATGACCGCGTTCCGACCTCCCATAACAAAGTTGTATGCACAAGGTAAGGTTATAGAAATGCAGTCTTTAACATTATTAGCGCTCAAAGCAATAATGATATTATATACAATAGTTGCAATTCCGGTATTTGTTGAATGTGATAATTTATTACGTTTATGGTTAGTTGAAGTACCAAATATGGCTTCGGCATTTTGCCGAATAATATTAATAAGCATCTTCTTTGAAACAATCCGTTATATCATTATTATGGATATTCATGCTTCTGGCAATGTAAAATTGGTTAGTGCTTTTTCTGGTACTTTATTATGTTGTTCGCCTGTTTTTATTTATTTGGCATATAGTTTCGAAGCTCCAGTTCAGAGTGCTTTCATTGTTCTTGTAATGATCAATGCAATATTGTCAATGATTAATATTTTTATTTTGAAACGATATGTGCCACAAGTTGAAGCATATAAATATTTTGTTACAATTTTAAAAATAGCTGTATCTGCCTTTATTGTACTTCTTGTTACGGAATATTTTGCTTCCTTCTTCAATGAATCATTTTTACGTTTACTTTTAACTGGTTTCTTTTCATTGATATTGCAGACCATTATTTTCTATTCCTTTTGTTTGACTCTTTCGCAGCGTCATACAATATTGAATTTTATAAAATCTAAAATACATATATAAAACATGGATAATATACTTCTCCTTGATACAAGCATTGCCACAGACAATATTGGTGATGAAATAATTATGGAGTGTACTCGTAAGGAGTTGGCTCCTCTGTTGAGCAAAGCTTTCGTGCGTACATTGCCTACTCATGTGTCGCCTTTTCATTGGTATCAGGTATGGCGAAAATCAAATGCCTTGATGTCGTTTGCAAACAGTAAATTCAAGTTTGTTGGAGGCTCTAACATTCTTGTTCCTAATTTACTGACTCACTATCCGCAATGGAACATCAATATGTTTAACTACCAGCCCCTTAAAGATTGCATATTAGTAGGTGTAGGAGCTGGTGCCGGTGCTGAAAATGGCAGTAATTGGTATACACGATATGTTTATAAACATTTACTCAATTCCGAGTATTTCCATAGTGCGCGTGATGAACGAAGCAAGAGATATATGGAATATTTAGGCGTTAAGGCAATCAATACTGGTTGTGTTACAATGTGGATGTTTACTCCAGAGTTTTGTAAGACAATACCTACTGAGAAATCAGATAAAGTTGTTTTTACTCTTACTGCAGGCTATGGTGTTGCTATGGAACACGACCAATGTATGATTGATATTTTGTTGAGAAACTATGAACAAGTGTATTTCTTCCCTCAATGTGTAGGAGATTTTGAGTATTTGCATAAGTTCAAGAATATAGGACGTATTAAAATACTCGAAGCGTCTAAGGCTGCATACGACGAATTCCTGACAAACAACTATACGGATTATGTTGGTACTCGTTTGCATGGAGGGGTATATGCTATGCGTCATGCTCGAAGAGCAATCATAATTGCAATAGATGAGCGTGCACGTGCTATTAATGCCAATAACAACCTTAATTGTGTTGAGCGAAATAATATAGCCGAACTTGAACAAATGATTAACAGCGATTTTGAAACTAAAATTGTAATGGATTTCGATAGTATTAAACGTTGGAAATCACAATTTATATTTTAAAATGGATAATATAATCTTAGATAATATAAAGGTTGAAGGTAATCTTATAACATACAAGTTTACTGCGTCTGGGAAACTAAACAAAATGTTTACTTCAGATGAATTGTGGATAGAATATGATGAAGAACTTCGTAATGTTCCTTACTCAATATTGACAATACCGTTTGTATCTATAATGTTACCTATTATGTGGGTGACTGATTCTGTACTTTGGGTAAAAGAACTTGATAAAACCTTCTATCGTTCTACTTTTAATTTGCAGCAAGCTTTTCAAAACTTGTTTAGAAATCAAAGCTTGCGTGGACGTATTGTTCCTTCTTATTTGAAGGATAATCAAATGGAGAAATCGCATAATGCTTTTATTCTGTTTAGCGGAGGTGTGGATGCACATACTACATATATAAGACATAAAGATAACATTTCTCGCTTGGTTAATATTCAAGGCTTTTATCGTGATTTAAATGAGGATAATAAAGCTGCCGATGCTGATAAAAGAGACATATCTGTATTTGCAAAGAAAGAATGTCGTCGTTTCAGTTTCCTAAAATCAAATTTTGCGGTTTTAGTAAATAATAGAGCATTCAATCTTTATGCTAAGAAAATAGGAGATTCGTTATGGCATGGTTTTCAACATTCCATGGCATTTATATCTTTCACAATACCATTGGCATATAAGTATGGATGTTCACAAATTTTGATTGCAAGTTCTTTTACAGTAGGAGATTCGAGAGTTTGTGCTTCCTACCCTACAACGGATAATGAATTTTCTTTTGCAACAAATGGAATTACTATACATGATGGTTTTGAATTATCGAGACAAGATAAGATAAAGGTAATAACAGATTATCAAAAGAAAACTGCTAAACCTTATCCTATTAGAGTTTGTTCGTTTAATGACCATAATTGTTGTGAATGTGAGAAATGTTTTAGAACTATTCTTGGAATAATCGCAGAAGGAGCAGACGTTACTAATTTTGGATTTACTTACGGGGAAAAGACACTAACCCAACATTGGCAAAATGTCATTTCACGTAAAGCAGGTTTAATGGGATTCAAAAACGAATCGATTTCGCATTGGCCACACATAATAAAACGAATGAAAGAGAACTACGATTTAATTAAAGATAAGGAATTTGTTGATTGGTTTCTCTCTTTCGATTTTGCTAAAGCTAAAAGGAAAGGTTTATGGCATTATTATCGTCATAACTTCTTCTCCATTCTTAAACGTAAACTACATTTAAGTTAATAATGAAACCGCATATCCTTATTAACATGCACTACCTTGAAATAGGTGGTGCAGAGACAGCCTTAATAGGCTTGCTCAATGCTTTGGATCCCGAACGTGTGGATGTAGACTTGTTTCTGCATGACCATCGTGGAGAGATGATGCAGTTCGTTCCCGAATGGGTGAACGTGTTGCCACCAATAAAGGAATATACTATGTTGGAGCGTCCGATAAAGGAACTCATTAAGCGTGGACATTGGCTGATAGCAGCTGCCAGACTCTGGGCGAAGTATGTCAGCGGAAAGGCTTACAAAAAGAGCCATAGTAGTTTGCCCAATGCAAGCGCATTTCACTATATGGCTAAATATACCACGCCTTTGCTGCCAAGGATAAATCCTAAAGTTAGGTATGATTTGGCAATCAGTTTTCTTAATCCTCACCAAACGACTGCGCAAAAAGTCAATGCTCGTAAACGTATAGCATGGATACATACCGACTATACTAAGATTTGGGTAGATGCCAATGATGAATTGCCAGTATGGAGTAAGTACGACTATATAGCAAGCATATCACCTGATGTTACAAAGACTTTCCTTCAAACATTCCCCTCGCTTGCCAATACCAACAAGATTGTAGAGATTGAGAATATTCTGTCTCCTGCTTTTGTGCGTCGACGTGCAGACATAGAGGATGTTGAGACTGAACTAAGTAGCTATGGGGGGGTAAAAATCCTCACAATAGGAAGATTCAGTGAGCAGAAAAACTTTGATAACTTACCAGATATTTGTAGAAGACTGATTGAAGAAATGACAAGATTATTATCTATAGGTCGCTTCTCTGAAGCAAAGAACTATGACAATGTGCCCGACATTTGCCGACGTATGGTGAAAGAGGGTGTTGACGTTAAGTGGTTCATTATTGGCTATGGTGGCGACGAACAACTTATAAGAAGAAAGATAGAGGAGGCTGGTATGCAAGAGCATGTCATCATCCTCGGCAAGCGTAGCAATCCGTATCCATACATCAAGGCATGCGATATATATGTGCAGCCATCAAGATATGAGGGTAAGAGCGTAACGGTTCGTGAGGCTCAGATGCTTTGCAAGCCTGTAGTTGTGACCAATTATCCTACTGCATCAAGCCAAATAAAGAGTGGCATAGATGGTGTAATTGTACCGATGGACAATGAAGGCTGTGCCCGTGGTTTGGCGGAGGTGATAACGGATAAGACTCTCCAAGAACGTATTGTAGACTATCTCAAAACTCACGACTATGGCAACGAGAGTGAAGTTGATAAGATATATCGCATAGCAGAGGAGGCAAAACGATGAAACAACGCGATTATAAATTAGATATCGTCCGTATAGTAGCATGTTTAATGGTAGTCCTTATGCATTCGCCAATGCCTAATATGGAATTACCTAGTATTATTGCTGTGGGCAATACAATGATTACTATGCCATGTATTGGGCTTTTCTTTATAGTTAGTGGTTATTTATTGCTACCTGTAAAAACATCGATGAAAGATTTTCTAACCAAACGTTTATGGAAGGTAGTGTGGCCGACATTGGTGTTTACTCTTTTTTATATAATTGTAAATACAATATGTGACGGTGGTGATATCAAAAGTATACTGAGGCAGCTGGCTTCAATACCATTTGGAGCTCAAGGAAATGGAGTGTTATGGTTTATGTACACCTTGATAGGATTATATTTGATAGCACCCATTATTACTCCTTTTATAGAAAAAGCAACAAGAAAAGAGTTGGAATTTATTATTGGTCTATGGGCTATAACTCTTTTATGGCCGTATCTAATGATAGTACTATCTGTTAATACTGGTATAGATAGTATATTACACTCTTTTAGTGGTTATGCAGGATATTTTATCCTGGGGTTTTATCTAAAGAAATATCCAATAAGAATAAATACATTTGCTGCTTTGCTTTTAATTGTGATGCCATTTGTTCTTTATATCGGATTCAAAAAGACGGGCATAGAATTAGGATTTGAAGACGGCTTCTCCTATTTGAGTCTTCCCATTGCATTAATGACACTTTCTGTTTTTCTACTGCTACAGAAATATGTAAGAACAGACAAACTATCATTAACTGTAAGGAATGTAATATCAGACTTTTCAAATTGTAGTTTCGGAATATATTTGCTGCATATCTTTGTGATGAGAAGAATTATATGGAATATGGATATAATACGAATTACCCCCCAGCCGTGCAATAATCCTTATTTTCTTTCTCACAACTATATTATCTTGGGCAATCTCGCATATGATATCAAGATTTTCAATCGGTAATTTTATAATAGGTTATAATAGAAAAAAGTAAAAAATATGATACCAAAAGTAGTACATTATTGTTGGTTCGGACGTGGACCAAAAAATGAGTTGGCAATCAAGTGCATCGAAAGTTGGAAGAAGTTTCTTCCCGATTACGAGATAAAGGAATGGAACGAAGATAATTTTGATGTAAACATGTATCCTTATGCAAAAGAAGCACTTGAAAACCGTAAGTTTGCATTTGTTACAGATGTTGTTCGTTTATATGCATTGTATACAGAAGGTGGAGTATATATGGATACTGATGTAGAAGTACTTAAAACATATGATCCTTTCCTTCATCACGAGATGTTCTCTGGTTTTGAAACGAATAATTATGTTCCTACCGGTATGATGGCTGCAGAGAAAGGTAGTATTTGGGCAAAGGAGCTACTTGAACAGTATAATGATAGACATTTTGTATTGGAAGATGGAAGTTTTGACTTGACAACTAATACATCTGTTATTACTGAATATATGAAATCTAAAGGACTTTTGTTGAATAATAAATATCAGGATTTCCCTGGATTATGTACAATGTATCCATCTGAGTATTTTTGTCCTAAAGACCATACCACTGGCAAGATTAAATGTACTAAGAATACGGTTTGTATCCATCACTTTGCCGGTAGCTGGTTGCCCCATTCTTTTTGGGGAGACCTTCGTCATAACTTGAAATATTTATTAGTTAAGATGATGGGTGAAAGAGGAGGTGCGATGATCTCGGATGTATTTAGCGGTCGTATCTTTAAAGGTAATAAAACATATTAAATTGAAACTATTATTATGAATAATCATATGAAAACAGTGATGCTTATATTCGGAACTCGTCCAGAGGCAATAAAGATGTGCCCATTGGTTAAGGAGTTCCAAAAACATACAGATGAGTTTAAAACCATAGTATGTGTTACTGGTCAGCATCGTGAGATGCTTGATCAAGTGTTAACTATCTTTGATGTAAAGCCAGACTTTGACTTGAACATCATGAAACAAGATCAGGACTTGACAGATGTAACTGCACGTGTTCTTACAGGACTTCGTGATGTGTTCAAGGAATGTAAGCCTGATGTTGTGCTTGTACATGGAGATACAACTACTTCTACAGCAGGAGCACTTGCAGCATTCTATGCGCAGATTCCAGTTGGTCATGTAGAGGCAGGTCTTCGTACACATAACATATATAGTCCATGGCCAGAGGAGATGAACCGTCAGATTACTGGCCGTATTGCAACATATAACTTCTCTCCAACACCTCTTTCTGAGAAGAATCTTATTGAAGAGAAGGCTCATGGTAATATATATGTGACTGGTAACACTGTGATTG
>CAKOZD010000031.1 GCA_934131175.1 uncultured Bacilli bacterium
CAACTGCCACAACCACTTGAAACTCAAAACAAAAGCCCAAATCTGCTATTTTTTGCTTTTTTAGTCATTCTTTTTCAAGAAAACCTCAATATTTCTTAGGGACTCTTTGTATAAAGAAACGTTTGTTTCTGTCATTTTTCTTTTTTGAAATATATTTTATAATAATTCATTCCTACATAATCATCATATCCACGCTCTATACAAGAACCATCGTTATGAATGATGATATCGACTTTACCGTCAAGACATATAGTATGCATGCGTTTCAATACCGTCTTTTGCTTTTCTATTGCCTTGGAAGATGATGTGAATTGGTCTTCAATCTTGATGTTAGTGTTCTGAATATACTGTTTCTTAAAAGCTTCGAAGTGCTCATTTATTTCATGCTGTGGAAAAACGACTTTTTCAACATCCTCCAACACTACATTTTCAGATTTTAAAGCTTCTACAGAACGCTGCAACATTTCCGATTTTTCCAATTTATTATATCCATCAAGACTGGCAATGAATTCTCTATGTAGAGTAAGGACTGTTGTTGTTTGATTATAACTGTCGCTACGTGGCACAGCATGAAGGAAACTCTCAGTCCAATATTTTGCATCATTACCTCTATTGGCATTGTCAACAAGAAACATTATATAACCAGAAGATTTATTAAGATTGAAAATTATACATCCTTTATCTAAATGCTTTAAGTCTGTTCCTGTGCCACAATGAGGGACTATTGCATTTCGTTCTTCTTTTGTATAAATATAGCTATGTTTGGTTTCTGTCTTCAACAAAGCTATAGCATCAGTTTCTTCATCGTCAACAAAACAATGCTTTAATGTTAGCGTATAAAACTCTCCATTCTTTATATTTGGATGAATGCTACAATCATACAAATAGCGGGCAAGAAATTTTGAGTTGTTTATTAAAGAGTCATTATCCTCAAATATTCTGGATACGAATACATATGAAGGATTTAATGTAAGCTCGTCGATAGATTGAAAACAATAGGAAGAATTAAAACTGAAAGAATTCTTTATCAACTGCATCAGCATTTCTTCTATGCCAGAGACCTCAGACAAGGATTCTGAACAATAGATTCCTTCACTATTATTTTTATTACCAACACGATGTATTACCGTCTGGCAAATATTACCGATCCTAATATTCATATCCTATTTGTAATATTTACTTACTCTTTCTGGTATAAGACCATCACCTTTAGTAAAGATATAATTCGTCTTGAAGTTCATCAGATTTTTCCAATAATCATCTGTTGCGTGTTCGACCATTATAATTTGGAAATTCTTCTTGTTACCAAAATCATGAACTCTTGATATAAACTTGTCAAGCATGCTAAAAGCATCTTTGAGTTTAATAGCATCATCATCTGAGATTTTGCCGTCCTTTGTCTTTTTTTGTCCACCATAGTACGGAATACTTGGTTGGTCTATAAACAAGAAACTTGGCACTGGCGAATCTTCTTGTTGCAATATAAGATCATGCAACCCTAAAAAGAAGCATAAATGCAAGAACATATAATTAGACTTGCTACCAACATTACGAACATTACACTGAGAAATAGGATTATATAGGACCAAAGCCTGCCTACTTTCATCATACCGGGGCTTGCACTGAACATATCGTGATGTTATACTATGCTGGTTATTATAATACTCAAGTATTATTTCATTTAGTCTGTTTACACATTTTTCATTTTCTATACTTAACCGCTCATATGTTTCGCATATTTCTTGATACTCTTTTTGTAGCTTTTGGAGAGCTTCATCACCTATATATTTATTCTCAGCAGGTTTTAGATATCGTAGTTCATTATACAGAGCTACTATAGACTCATACTTTGCAAAATCAAGTTTTTGAGATTTTATTCTCTTTAATGCTTCCTTCTCGGCACTTAGTTGTATTTTTTGAGCTGTTAGTTCATCATAGCGCTGCTGGAAATCAGCAGGAAGTATACGTTTCTGATGATTTGCATTGTTCTTTTTTATCGATTGCAATGATTTTGACAATTCGTCTATAAGTATACGTGTCTCATCATACAACAATACTTGTTGGAACTGGTTTATAAGATAGTCTAAAGGTAATAAGGAGTCAACAGCTTGGTCTACCTGTTCATTATATTGTTTTATTTCATTTTCTATGAGACGTAGTCTGTATAGTTTCCCATTTGTAGTTTTTAATAATGTTTCTACTTCTTCCAATCTTACAACATCTTGATCTTCGTAGTATGACCTTTTAAATTTGTTCGCAGCGTCATATAGAACCTTCATATTATATGATTGATTATTCTCAAAGTTAATACCATCAAGACCTGATGAATACGCTTTATTTATTATTGTTGAAAGTGCCTCTTTATACCTCTGCTCTTCTTTCTCACCTTTTTCCTTTAATTTTTTTTCTCGTTTTATCTTGGCATCTAAAGTTGACTTATCAATTTTTAATTGTTGTTCTCTTTCTTCATCCTTGCCAATCACAATATCTAAACACGGAGATATATTATCACGAATATCTTTTGACACAAAATATTTCGAATCAAAATATGTATTCATTGCTGCTATGATATCTTCTGTAAGATAACAAAAAGGCAAAAAATTACGAAAGGTCAACTTAAGTTTTTTGCGTTTTGATATATTTAATTCCTTATCTGACAACCCTGCAAAACAACTGATATTCTCAAGAATATTTGCTCTTGACGTGTTGGAAAACGGTTCCGATGGAAATTCCTTTGTTTCCTCTTTCCAATAGAAAGACTGACCTGGGGCATTAAATGTTGGAGCATCACGAACAATAATATAGTCTGTATCATTCATATGAAATGATAATCCATACCATTTTACGCTCTCGTTTATAACATCTTCTACAATATCAGACTCCTCAGCCAATAAGCAATAGTCGATAATTCTAAGTATAGAGGACTTGCCAGTTGAAGAATCACCAGTTATTACATTGACTTTGTTTGGCTCAAATTCATAAGTCACGTGGTCTGCATCTTCACGTGTGAACCATAATTGTATTTTATGTATATAGAAGTTCATAATTCAATATTCAATTTGTAGAAAACTTCGTTAATATCACACTTAACTATACTATTACATAAATGCGGTATAGCTTTCAATATATCCTTCAATCTATTTGAGGGAATATCTATTATATTGTGTGAGTAAATTGATTCACCGATATCAGTAAGAATAATATCTTTACCATTTATCTCAACTGCATCATTTTGACTTAGTATGACTATAGTATTGGTGAATAAGATAAGGTAATCCTTATACTTGTTATTCATCTTTGAATCTGTACTTGCTACAATTCGTTTTGCATAGCTTTGAAAAGTCTCGCCAACAACATATTTGTTGCGTAACTTGTCATCCATTACTAAAGTCAGACAAACTGTTAACAACGTGATATCTGTTATACCTGTTCTCAAAATGGCAATAACAATGCACGCTGCTAAAATCTCATTGTTGTATATTCTGTCCATCTTTTGAATATTTTTCAGCCCAATTCTGAAGCCAACCTATTTTAGGAATATCTGAATAAGAATAAAAACATCCATTACTGAAATATTGATCTAATTTTTCTTTCCTCAATTGTAACCGAATGTCTCTAACCTTTCCCAAGACTCGACGAGCAGCAGCCATCTCGTCTTCGCTAGGCAATTTATGCCTTCCTTGCCTATGTTGTTCACCCCAAAGACGTATAACATCCTTTTCAAAAGCTTGTTCATCTGCATCTGTTATATCATGATTCTTATCAAAATCACTGTAATTTTTTCTAAAATCCAACATACATATGATATAATCATGTATAAAATCCTCATCGTCAGGACGTATATCATCAATATCCAACAATTGATGTATAAACGTGCTATCCTTCAGATTATCATCAAATTTAGTAATAGTTCTGATGAAATTTAACTTTGCCAAACGATACTTTCCAAATATAGCGTGAAACCTCTGACAGAAACTCTCTGATGTATATGATAAATATTTTCCTCCTTCAGAACCTTTTGCCACCCAATCTTTGACCATTTCTCCCAACAATTCAGAAAAACAATTGTCAACATTTGATGCACAAACGAATTTTTCATTTTTGAGAATGTCATATATTTCAGACTGAATATCTTGAATAGATATTTCTTCAAAATCAGTATTTTTAAACAACATATCAAGTTGTGTAAAATTCTTTGCTTCACGCATCCATTTCACATAATCCCCTTCTTTCGGTTGCTTACCATCTTTAGACGTTTTTTCTTGCGATTTTTTCTCAGATTCAGTTATCATATTATTGATTTTTTCTAATATCTGAGAAAACTCCACCCTACTGTTTTGAAAATCTTTTATATCATTAATTAACCCATTGTCATCCAACCGCTTATTTGTAACAAGAATAAAACAACTGTGATTGATAAACTCGCTAATATTCGGCCCAGAATTGTTTATCAAGTCTATCCACACATGTAATGTCTTCCAAAAGTCAGCGTCTTTAGGTGACATATTTTTATAGCCATTAGTTCCTTTTCTTGTGGTATGTTTCAACTGATAATATCCATTTTCTTCTGGAGTTATTAAATCAACGTCGTCAAAACGTTCAAATCCTACAACATCTCCTTTTCTCAAGCGAAGACATTGTTTTATAAAATAATAATACTGGTAGAATGTACCAATTTGTGATGGCATCGCATTATGGGTGTTCTTAGGCATAAATCAAATATAATTAATTTGTACTCAATATAGGTGATTGAACTTTATATATGAGTTGCTACTATAACATGTATATTTTTATAACTTATTTAATCCTGTACGCTTCAACTTTGCTTCCAAGTCTGCTGCCTTGCGTTCTGCAGCTTTGCGTTTCTTGGTTTCTTCCTGTATGGATGTTTTTAAAGACTCTACACGAGAAAGCATTTCATCAAGTTTGGATAAGCGTTCTGCATTCTTTTTCCGCTTCTCAAGGAAATCCTGCAAAACAAGGTTCATTGCACGCTTCTCCAAATCCAATTCACGAAGACGCTCAACAAGAGTGTTGATTTGTTGTTGTCGTTCTTCAGATGTCATAAGATTAACAGAATTTATTGGTTGTATTTTAAAGCTGCCCTTACTAGGGCGCATTGTTCGTAAATGCCTTATACCCAGGGCGATGCCCTGGGCTATGAAGAGTTGCCACTTTGTGGCGCAGTATACGCAATGTTGAGTATTCTTACAATACGCCGGGATGTTGTTTAGCAAAGTCGTTTTGCTCTTCTATCACCATCTTGCTTAGAGCTGGCAGCATACGTTCTATCTTGCGACATTTTACCTTATTATAATAGAAGTCTATGTCGTCGAGCAGTTCATTGCAAAGAGATTCGGGCATGTCGCCACCATAACCTCCTGCTACAACCATTATTGCAGACAACCTGCGGGCATCTTTGTCGTTACGGAATGTGCTACTCATAAGGATAGTGGGCAGCATATCGTAAAGGACATTACAATAGTGAAGCAAGTCGTTGAAGTCGGGTGATAAAGTGAGGTAGGCTTCGAGCATCTCTTCCTGATATTGACGGAGCAACAAGAGGAACTTCTGCTTTGCCATCTTGCCTTTTATGTTTTGTGTCATTACCCAGAAAAGGGCATGCGACAACACTATACGGTCCTCGGAAGAGTGATAGTAAAAGGAACTGTCTTCGGGTTTGCTGTTCTTAAACAGTTTCTCTTCCATTTCTGCAAACATCTGCTTGCGCATTTCTTTTTTATCTGTTGACATATTATGAATGTTGAGTTTTGAATGTTGTAATCGGCTTTGCCGCTTGCCAGAGCAAGAATGTTGAGTTATTCTCGGCTAAGCCTGCGATTGTGAGTTGGATAATACGTACTATGCAATTAAATTCCACATGCATCACGAAATGGTTTAAGATCAAAATACATTAATCGTGTATCCTCGTCCACATCCAAATCTGTAAAATAACTAAAGCCGCATTTCTCATAAAAACCTACCGCATCACGATGAGCATCTACCGTCAAGAAACGACATCCAGTACGGTTGCCATTTGTAAACAGAACTTTTATATAATCAATTATGTCACGAGCAAGACCTTGGCCTGAGCATATTCTTTGCGTTCCTAATCTACCAATCTTTACAGCTGGATAACTTTTCATGCGCTTATGATTGCTCACCTTGCGATTTAATTTATTCCATGCCTTTTTGTCATCACCAGGGAAATACGCCAACTTATCATTCAACAAACAAAAGTATGACAAAACATCATCATGGCTTTTGTTTAAAGCCAGATATGTAACGGCCAACAATCCCTCCTGATAGTCATAAGCATCTTCCATTAAGAAATCATTAATATCTTTATTTCCGCAGTCAAACGCCAACACATTGTGATCTTTTGTCAACCTCACAATATCAAAATCAATCATACTCTTTTGCCTTATCTCAGTTCAGAACAAGCATAAAGTCTTTTATACACCGCTTG
>CAKOZD010000032.1 GCA_934131175.1 uncultured Bacilli bacterium
TGTACAGGGAAACAGAAAGTTTTTTTAAAAAAAATCACACGCTGACATTAGCGATACATATTCGCTGAATAGTTACGATAATATCCAAGAAAGTTATCTTTGTTTAATTCCTTTCTGTGAATTTAAAAAACTTTACATAGACGATAAAGACAAGCTAATACAATCTGTATTTTATGATAATGTGCGTGATTTTCAGGGAATGAACCCAGTGAACAATGCAATGTCTTCTTCTGTTAATAATGGGGAAATATCCCTTTTTACTGCAATGAATAATGGTATTACTATAGTTGCGAAAAATTTTTCCAAAGTAGGTAAGATAATTCATCTAAATGATTATCAAATCGTTAACGGTTGTCAGACTTGCAATGTTCTTTATAAGAACCGTAATGTAGAAGGTATAGACAAACTATTATTAGTTGTAAAGATAATAGCATCTAAAGATAAACCAACAATAGATAAGATTATTATTGGTAATAATAGCCAAACAGAAGTACTTAGAGAACAGTTAGTTTCTTTATTGAAAATACAACATACTATCGAAGATTACTATAATGCTCAAAATAAGTATGAAAGACTCTATTATGAACGTAGATCAAAACAATATCGTAATGATAATACCGCAGTACCACAGAATAAGATCATAACTATTGCAGCTCAAACAAAGGCATTTATTTCAATGATTATGGGGGAACCGCATAATGTAAGAGGGTATTATGGTAGCATTATGCATCAATATGACGGAAAAGGTAAAAAAATTTACGCAGAAGATACACACCCTGCGTACTACTATACATGTGCTTTGGCAGATTATAAGTTGAATGAAATGTTTAGTCGCCATACTATAGATCGAAAATATAAGAAAATTAAATATCATCTTTTGTATGCTTTTCGTTTGATGTGTGAAAAAGAGCCATTGAAAGCTCTAAGTTCAAATAAATCTCAGGATTATTGTGATTTTATTTGCAATAAACTATGTGACAGACAACAATGTGAAGATGCCTTTAATGCTGCAGTCGCTTTAGTTAATCAAGTTCTTGGACGCGAACCTAATGATACAGATGGGAATAGAGCTGATTTTACAGCTGACTTAAACAAAACGATGTCTGTAATTAACAGAATAAATAAGGAAAGGAATAAATAATGAAAATATTATATTTAGCAAAACCCTGTTTTGGTGATTGCGATTTTCCTTTAGTTAAGGCATTAATGGAAAAAGGCTGTGAGGTTATAATGCTTGAACATATGACTCCTCACTCAATGCATACAACTGTTTTTGACATAGATAAGTTATATGGGAAATCAACTATATCTAAAGCAACAACCATATACCCTCAGATGAAAGTATTTGAGAGATATATGCCATTGAATAACGTTTATATTTCAAATGAACCAACAGGACACTTAGGATGGAAAGGATTATTGCATGAACTGAAAGAATTATTGTTCATATATAGAGCAAAAGCAGACGTTATAATTTGTGTTGAGAACCCTAACATATTACAAGCTTTATATCTTTGGTTGTTCCGTAAAAAAATAGTTACTGTTATACATGATGGTCAACCTCACTTTGGAGCAGGCACAAAAAGAAGTTGGTTTGTTAGAAATACTATCAAACGATACGTTAGGAAATTCATCTTGTTGAATAAGACACAAGTTGAACTTTTTTGTAAAGGATATAATATAGATAAAAATCGTGTATATAAATCACATTTGGGATATTATGATATACTAAATATGTTTGGTAACACTAAAGAAAAATTTGACAGTCCTTACATATTATTCTTCGGCAGAATTACAAAATATAAGGGGGTTGAATATCTGTTAGATGCAATGAAAGAAGTTCATAAAGAACATAAAGACCATAAACTTATTATTGCAGGAAGTGGAGAATTATACTTCGGTAAAGAAAAATATAAAGATATGGATTATGTAGAATACCGAAATCGATATATTGGCTTAGATGAAATGACAGATTTGGTTAGGCATGCAGAGTTTTGTGTATGTCCTTATGTTGACGCTTCACAAAGTGGTGTTATCAATACGGCATTTGCTTTAGAAACGCCTGTCATTGCTACCATGGTTGGAGGTCTGCCAGATATGATAGATGACAAAAAAACGGGTCTTTTAGTTCCACCAAAGGATAGTGTAGCGCTAACAAAAGCAATAAATATTTTATTGGATGATACAGTTTTGTTAAAGTCAATGAAAGAAAATATAAAACAATCGGCTTTTACTGGCGTTGGTTCATGGAAAAGTATAGCCAACGAATATCTGGAGGTAATTAAAACATTATACAATGAATAGAAAAGTTATTGTTTTTGGTGGAAACCACCACAACACATTGGGTGTTGTTAGGAGTTTAGGCGAAAAAGGTATTAGATCTGATATTCTTATAGAACAGGACGGGCCTTCATTTGTTGAAAAAAGTAGATATGTAAACAAAAGACTAAATCCAAATAAAAATATTATTGAGTTTTTGATAGAAGCATATCATAATGAGGAGGAGAAACCTGTTCTTTACTGTACATCTGACAGTTCGATAGAATTAATAGACTCTAATTATAATCTGCTTAAATCATATTTCTATTGTTTTAATGCTGGTGTAGAAGGACGTATCTCTTTTTATTTGAACAAGAACGAGATGCAGGACTTAGCAATAAAGTCAGGATTAACTTGTCCTAAAAGTTGGTTATTATCTTCTAATACAACAATACCTGAAGATATAGTATTTCCATGTATTGCTAAACCACTAAATAGTACGGATGGTGTGAAGGCCGATATAACTATTTGCAATACGAAAGAAGAATTAAAGGTAGCATTAAGTAAAAAGATTATATATCAAGTCCAAGAGTTAATAGAAAAAGATTTTGAATTGAATTTAACAGCCGTTTCAATTAACCATGGAAACACCCTTATTATACCAGGCATAATAAGAAAAATAAGAGAATTTCCGATAAAAAAAGGAATGACTTCTTTATCTGTTCTTGAGCCATGCTCTAAATATCCATTTATAAATATAGATTCGATAAAAGAATTTGTAAAAATGATAGGTTTTGAAGGTTTATTCAGTGTGGAATTTGTGGTCAAAGGTCAAACTGGTTATTTCCTTGAAATAAATATGAGGAATGATGGAAATGGATATGCTCCAACGTGTGTTGGTATAAATCTTCCATATTTGTGGTATCAATATGCATGTAATAAAAAAATAGATGTTAACCAAAAATCTTCCAGCCTACCATTATATATTATGTGTGAATACGTTGATTTTTGGTATTTTGTAAAAAAATACATATCATTTAAATCATGGCTTCATGATGTCAAAATGACTAAATGTTTCTTGTTGTATAATAGTAAAGATTTAAAACCATTCTTCAATTTTACTATTCGTCAATACTCTGTTAATTCTTATGTAATCGATTGAAAATGAGAGAGTTAATTAACGTAATATAACTAATAAAATTTG
>CAKOZD010000033.1 GCA_934131175.1 uncultured Bacilli bacterium
GGGGATGGGTATAGTAGAAACAAAACTAACTTCATGTTTAAATTATGTTTTTCAAAAGATTATTTGATATAGTAGCATCCCTTTGCGGTTTGCTCTTGATATGGTGGATATTCCCGCTAGTGGCTTTTCTTATTCATAAGAAGATGCCGGGAGGCTCGGCCTTCTTTGTTCAGAAGAGAGTGGGAAAGGGTGGCAAGTTGTTTAAGTGCCATAAGTTCCGTTCGATGGTGGTGAGTCATAATGGTTCGTCGGTATCGGTAGCGGGGGATAGTAGAATCACTCCGTTTGGTGCGAAGCTCCGCCATTATAAGATTGATGAGTTGCCGGAACTTTGGGACGTGTTGATTGGTAACATGAGTTTTGTAGGACCTCGTCCTGACGTTCCTGGTTATGCTGATAAGTTGGAGGGGGATGACAGGGATGTGCTGAAGCTTCGTCCTGGTATCACTGGCCCTGCTACCTTGAAATATCGCCTGGAGGACGAAATGATTTCTGAGTATGTGGCAAAGAAACAGGCAGAGGGTGATTCTCGCCCTATGCAGGAGATAGCTACAGAGTATAATGACAAGGTGATATACCCTGATAAGGTTCGCCTTAACTGCTATTACTATCGTCATTACTCCTTCTGGAAGGATATCGAAATGATATTCGCTACCGTGCTTGGTAGAAAAGTAAAGTTTGCAGGGGAGGAAGTGTAGATTTTTAAAGGTTATGTTCTTGTTTTGATTACGAAATTATCAATAAATTATGTTCTTGACAAGTGAAATTCCTACTAGTTGGATAGATTTGCAAGATAAGGTTTGTAAATATCTAGTTCAGGCAGGTTATCATGCAGAAACTGCAAAAACAATTGATACCGTTAGAGGTAAAGTTGAAGTCGATGTTTATGCAACTGCAGAGGATGAAATGCTAAAACAGTTTATCTGTGAGTGTAAATATTGGGATAGTGCAGTTCCAAAGGAAAAAATACATGCTTTTAGAACAGTTGTTCAGGATTCGGGCTCTATGTTTGGCATTTTTATATCAAAGTCGGGATATCAATCAGGGGCAATTGAAGCTGCTTCTTGTTCTAATGTCTTGTTGAAAGATTGGAATTCATTTATTGATATGATATCACTAAAATGGTATAAAAATAGGTTGAGAAAACTGATGAAAATCGCAGGACCTCTTTCTATTTATACAGATCAGTTCGATGTGCCAGAAGAGATATTTAAAAATGAAATAGATCGAGAAAAATATATGGGCTTACTACATAAATATATTCGTGACTATGTAGCCGTTCAATCTATGAGAATGGGTGATTTTAAGAAAGAATCTGTAGATTTAGATGGTCATCATTTTGTTGATGCTAATAGTTTACTTGATTATTTGGAAGCTGTTTGTAGTATAGCAGTTAAAGAATTTGAAGATTTATTTCAAAACTATCCTATTGAGCAATGGAAATTTGAATGTCTTGACCATATGGGTATTTCCATGCTGCCAGATTTTATTAAGGGTAATTATTAAATTGCGATAATGATAGTTCTTTATAGAATATATTTTTATAATATAATGTAATATGAAAAATATTAGAAATAATAATTCAGATTTAGAAACGATTAAAGCTATTCATGATGATAAGTTTGAAAGTTTCCTAAATAGTATAGGAGTTCTTGATCAAGTCTTAAGTGGTAAATGTAAATGTAAGTTTTGTGGAAAAACAGTAACTTTAGATAATATTTATACTGTTTTTCCAGAGAATAAACAGATAAAATTTTCTTGTGAAAATATAGAATGCTTGGTTAAATTAAGTAAATATTTGTCGAATAAATAAAATGATAGTTATTATATCAATAAGTGTTCCTCTTTTGGTTGGTGGCAGTCTTGTTCTTTATTTTGTAAAGAATCCAGATAAACTAGAGAAATGGCTCTCGATTTTGTATAAATGGTTTAGATTTATTTGTGATAAAGCTGAATATAAGTATGTAAAGTATACTGTTCAATCCTATATAAATGGTTTTATAGTATCTATAAAAAAAGATGTTCCTAATCTAAACGTTGAAAATGTCAAGTTAGAATGGGTGGATGGAAATACAACCGCTGATCAATTTATTAAGAATGATCAACTTGTACTTAGAATGCACAAAAGTAGAAATGACAATAGAAATGTTGTTCATGCAACCGTTGCTTTCGTTTCTTGTGCTTTGCTCCATAAAGCTAAACGATATATTGCTGATTATCAAAAAAAGGCAATAGATTTATTTGCTACAACAAAAATATTAGAAGAGGGACATTCTGAATTTTTAGCGGATTTTGTAGATTTATATCTTGCTGACGCAATGGATAACGATAAAATCAACGATATGTTTTCGAAGTTTGAAGATATCCACAAGGTAAAAATGTTTTTTCCTGTATTTGTTAACGAACTTAATTTTCTTGGTGAGAAGGTTTTTGCTCGTTCTGTAAGAAAACAGATTGTTTATGATGAAGTTTCTAGCCTTTGTAGTTTTCTTTATTGCTATTCTAACAGAAAAAAATCAGAGGATGTCCAAAGTGATTATACGGGACAATATGCTAGATTTGCAATTAGAATTGTGGGCAAAAAAGGAAAAATTCAAAATATTGGTTCTTCAATATATGTGAAAAATATAATTAATATTGACGACAGTGTTGAAACTATATATTTATTAGGCGATTTGACGAATAAGACTTTTATTAAAGGAGTTGTTGATGAGGTTATTAAAATCAAACCATATCATATATATAATCATAAAGAATATAAATGTACTATAAAGGATTCAAATGGAGATGATATGCCTGTAAATACATATTTGGTAGTTTTGAGAAGCAATACTATTAGTACATTTAAGAAATAAAACTCATTGATTATTCATGGATGAATTTTATGAATGGCTGAATCCTCGGATTCCTGTGGAGTATGTGCTCATCTCCTTTCTTGTACTTTCAGTTGCAATCGTGATTGGAATGCTGGTGATGAAAGGGAGTAGGGCGAAGAGGTTCGTGCTTGGGGCATTGTTAGCGGAATATTACTTCCTGGTGCTTTGCTCTACCGTGATTTGTAGAGCAAGTCATGGAGAAAGGCATATCGAGATTATGCCGTTTTGGAACTATCCTGATATTTGGAATCG
>CAKOZD010000034.1 GCA_934131175.1 uncultured Bacilli bacterium
CTCCATGGTGGTGAAGTCGTCGTTGTAGATTATGACCTTGTAGCGACGCGGTTCGCGCAGGTCGACATTGGTGCGATTGCGCACTGAAGTTTGTTGTTTTGCCATAATAGTACAAACTTACAACAAAAAAATAAGAAAAAAGAACAATTTTAGAGATAAAATGATGCAAAATTCTATAAAAAACACTTGTTTGGTATACATTTTTGCTATACCTTTGCAATCACACCTCTAACAACTAATTATTCATTAACTAAAACACATTTTGGTATGAAAAAGTTAATTTTAATGGCAGTAATGGCGTTAGCAACTGTATCGTCATTCGCACAGCAGGCAGTAGGTACATTCACAATCCAGCCTAAGGTGGGCCTCAACTTGGCTAACCTGACTGACGCTAACGGTGACATCCGCGCAGGCGTAGCAGCTGGTGTAGAATTCGAGTATCAGGTAAGCGACATCTTCAGCCTTTCAGCTGGCGCTCTCTACTCTATGCAGGGAAGCAAGTATTCAGAGGACAAAATAGACTATACCGCTAAGCTCGACTATATCAACGTTCCTATCCTTGCCAACGTTTACGTTGTTAAGGGTCTTGCCGTTAAGCTCGGTATCCAGCCTGGCTTCAACGTAACACACAAGATGTCTGCAAAGCAGGGTAGCGCAAGCGGCTCTGTTGACATTCCTGGCGTAAAGAGCGTTGACTTCTCTATTCCTGTAGGTCTCTCTTACGAGTTCAACAACTTCGTAATCGACGGTCGCTACAACTTCGGCGTAACCAAGTTTGCTGACGGCTCTGACTCAAAGAACAGCGTATTCCAGTTCACACTGGGCTACAAGTTCGCTCTGTAAAAACTCACAAACTATACGCCCCCAACTGGGGCTGAAAGACCATAGCCCAGGGCCGCTCGGCTCTGGGCTATGTTGTATGAATAATATTGCATCCCCTATTGTCAATCATTGTCGAACATTGTCGTTCTAAAAACAAGGGGCTTGATAATTTTGCTTTAACGACAATAGTGACAATGATTGACAATCATTTTATAATATTCATGTGCGCAACTGATAATCTTGCATATCCTATTGTCAAACATTGTCGAACATTGTCGTTAAAAAAACTACGCATTAATTTGTCGTTCAAAAAACAAGAGGCATAATAATTTTGTATTTAACGACAATAGTGACAATGATTGACAATTTTTATGATATTCATGAGTGCAACATACAATCTTGCATATCCTATTGTTGAACATTGTCAACATTGTCGTTCAAAAAACAAGAGGCTTGATAATTTTGTATTTAACGACAATAGTGACAATGATTGACAATTTCTATGATATTCATGAGTGCAACATACAATCTTGCATATCCTATTGTCGACCATTGTCAAACATTGTCGTTCTAAACAACAAGGGGCTTGATAATTTTGTATTTAACGACAATAGTGACAAAGATTGACAATATTATAAATCGTGTGTGCAATGGACAAAGTGCGACAATATGATATTATGAGGATAAAATGTATACTTATATGTTTTCAGTATCCAATATTTTTGTATCTTTGTTATTTCTAATCAACAAAATCTACTAACAATTTTATAGTTATGATAAACATTAATGAATGTAAGGCTCATATGTATGACATAATAGGTGCTATATATGAAGTTCGTAAAGAAATGGGGGTGGGTCTTAATGAAAACTGTTATCAAGAAGCATTTGAGATGCAATTAACTGAAATGAATATTGTATATGAGCGAGAAAAGGCTTTTAACCCACATTTTCATGGTAAAAAACTGAAATCTTCTTTTCGTTTGGATTTTTTATGTAAAGAGAATGTTATTGTGGAATGTAAGGCTGTCTCAATACTTAATGAAAATCATCGAGCACAATTATTCAATTATATGCATCTTCTGAAATTTCGTTGTGGTATTCTGGTTAATTTTGCTCCAAGACATCTTGAGCTTGAGCGTTATTTATACGATGAAGATAAAGACGAAATATTGAATATTTATGGCAATCCTATCTGAATAACAGGTTATTTTAAAGACAACTGTCTCTCTTTTTTTATTTAACGACAATACTGACAATGATTGACAATATTATAAAATATAAATGTGTACAACGGATAATCTTGCATATCATATTGTTGAACATTGTCAATATTGTCGTTCAAACAACAAGTTATTAATCTTTAGTGTCTTTCTTTTATATAAACGACAATAGTGACAATGTTCGACAATTTCTATAATATTCATGAGTACAACGGATAATCTTGCATCCCCTATTGTCGCTCATTGTCAACATTGTCGTTATAAAAACAAGGGGCTTGATAATTTTGTATTTAACGACAATAGTGACAATGATTGACAATCGTTTTATGATTTTCATGTGTACAACATATAATCTTGCATCCACTATTGTCGGTCATTGTCAATATTGTCGTTATAAAAACAAGGGGCTTGATAATTTTGTATTTAACGACAATACTGACAATGATTGACAATATTATAAATCGTGTGTGCAATGGATGATATCGCTTTCCCTATTGTCAATCATTGTCAACATTGTCGTTCTAAAAAAACAAGGGGCTTTGTACTTTTTTATTAAACGACAATAGTGACAATGATTGACAATTTCTATAATATTCATGAGTGCAACGGATAATATTGCATCCCTTATTGTCGGTCATTGTCAATATTGTCGTTATAAAAACAAGGGGCTTGATAATTTTGTATTTAACGACAATACTGACAATGATTGACAATCGTTTTATGATTTTCATGTGTACAACATATAATCTTGCATCCACTATTGTCGGTCATTGT
>CAKOZD010000035.1 GCA_934131175.1 uncultured Bacilli bacterium
CCCTACAATCCCCAACAGGCTTTATTATCAGACATAGGTAAGGCGTGGGAACTGTTAGCTATTATAATTCGGAGGCTCTGGACTGCCTTACACCTATAATAACAACAGCCCACGCCCCTATATTGCATATCTTTTGAATACACAATCATAGAGCGTAGGCACGTTATGTTGTTATCTTGGTGTATGGAAATTGTCCAGATTTCCGAAAAAGATAAAACTAAACGCCTACACGTTAAATACCCTTTTTGTAAGGGTACGGCAAAGATACTGCTTTTTATTGGGAAAAGCGAACCAAAGCATATATTTTTGCAAACAATCCTTATTCTTTGTCTTGGTAATAGTAATAATCCTCTGCTATCATTTGTTCTTCTGTCATTTCTTCATCTGGCACAGCGTCATAAAACACACGGCTGTTTCGTCTTGGTGTGTTTCGTCTTTGCTGTTTCTTTTTAGGGTGTTTGCTTTGCTGTTTTTTATATAAGTAAAACGCATAAAGCCAACATAACACGCCACTAATTATAAGTATATATCCGAACATAGTAATAAGATTTTTCACAAAGGTACAAAATATTTGTCTATTCGTAAACTTGACAAATATAAAATTGCTATTCATAAACAAATACTTAATTCTTAAAGTAATGAACATTAGCGGAACAGGCTTAAAGCCTCAACACAAAGCCTATTTAATATGGCTTGTAGAAACATTTGGCTACACGATTAACCGTGTGTCAATGGCTGAAATTGGTGTGCAATCTGGCAACAACAAACAGACGGTGTGTAATTACATTAACCGTCTGGAAAAATGCGGATGTATCACAGTAGACAAAATGAGTGCCTACAAATGGGTAATAACTATCTCTAAAAGCAAATATGAAGAAATTATGAATGAGCAACGAAAGTAAAAGGTACATTTTTAGCGATAATGCGGAATGGTCTAAAGTTGTGCGGTGTATGCCTTGTGTTCTTCATACAATAGACATAGATATAAAGGACACTAAAGGCGAAACGTATAAAACCAATTTGAGTGGCAACGAGCGTGATGTATTAATGTTATTTATATTGTCGTATGATATGAACGCTTTACAGTACAAACAAACAGATGAATGTAATGTGCTGCTATCGTGTCAAGACATTGCAGAATATTTCAACTTTAGCCGTTCAACAGCCTATCGTATTTGTAACCGTTTAATCGAAAACAAGTTACTAAAATGTACCAATAAAAAGGAAAGAAAAGGCACAAGTAAAAGCGCATATATCCCAAATGTTGAAACACTAAAAAAATACATAAAAGACTATTTGGAAAAGCATCCAAATTTTAAAATATAGTGCTTAGTGTTTCATATAGAGTGGAACACAGTGTTTCATATAGGGTGAAACAGTAGGGCGGTTTTAGTGTTTCATATAGGGTGAAACAGTAGGGCGGTTTAGTGTTTCATATAGGGTGAAACAATAGGAAAATATAACTAACTGATTTTCAGTACATATTTAGAAAACTGAAAAAGTACATCTATATATATAGTCTTTGTCTACAAAGACTATTAAAGAAATAAAATAAAAAGTAATGGCAACAAAGCAAACAGTTAGCAAACAATCTGGCGAAACACCCGAAAAAGTGATTTTAAGCATAGACGGAGCAACAAAAACAGGTTATGCAATCTGGCGAAATGGCGCAATAGTGAAAAGCGGTACAAAGCAATTAAGCCGTAAGAACGGCAAACGACTTAACGAGTACCACAAATGGCTGTTAGATACTGTAGTAGAATGGCAAGTAACAAACATTATAGCGGAAGACATTTACAGGGAACACAATCATTTAATGGATAAAACCTATAAAGCATTATCCCAAATACAGGGCGTTACAGAAATGGCAAGCGAAGAAACGCACACCGAAAGCGAATTTATAAACCCACTCCAAGTAAAACGCTATATGATTAACGGCACAACTTGTAACCGTGCAACAGACAAACAACGAATGATAAACCGTGTTACTACTTTGGGGTACAATCTGGAAACACCCACGGCAGACGATGAAGCGGACGCAATAGGCATAATGTTGTATTATCTGGATAGCCACGATTTACCAATAACACACCCGAAGAAATGAAACGCAAACTTACTCCCAGACAATTAGAAATAGTAGCCAACTACATACACATACCTTTTGCAGAACTTATAAGGTATCGCAATATGGGACTTCTAAAAACATCCAGAGTTTACGAGTTATGGCAAAACGCCCTATACAAACAGGGCATAACAAAGCGTAAATCCGTACACCGCTGGTAATTGTCCCAGACATATAAAAAACAGCCTCAACAAGCCTTATTTTAGCTCGTTGAGGCTGTTTGTATTAGTGTTTGTTATACTTCATTCCTTTGCGTGTTATTTTGCCTGTCTTGTAGTACTTTCTTTCAATACCGCAAAGTTTGTCATAGTCTTGTAATTTCAGTTTGCCCAAATCCTCAAAAGTAATCGTAACACCGTCTTTCAGTTGTCGGAAATACAA
>CAKOZD010000036.1 GCA_934131175.1 uncultured Bacilli bacterium
CCTGCTCTGCATCATTGCGCGAGAACCCGCATTTGGCAAGTCTTCCGTATTTCAGTCGTACATCGTAGTAGTCGTTTATGCTGTCGATACCTATTATTTCATCACCACGTTTTCCCAGCTCTAACATTAGTTTTGAACCTATGAATCCTGCAGCGCCAGTCACCAATATTTTCATTCTTTCTGATATTGTAATTATATTATGTCTATATAACGCACGATTATTAGGTTTATTTTATCTGGTGATAGTAAATGTTAATGCTTAGCAGAGTTCGTGTATTTTAATGAGGTAATCGAAATGTAGTCCTTTTGCCTTACAGAAGGACTCCTTTTGCTGTTCAAAACGAGTCCTTTTGCTGCCTAAAAGGAGTCCTTTTGCAATACAAATGTATTCCTTTTGATTTCTAATACGCACAAAAGGACAAATATATATAAATGAAATTTTGTGTGAGTCAATATATTTAGTATTTTTGTAAAAAATAGAGAATATGATACAGCAAGCATTTTCATTAAACCAAGCACAACTCCAGCTGTTGGACATGATGTCGTTTATTAAGACACCAGAAGCGTTGAGAGATTTGAACAAAGTGATTTCTGATTACTTTGTTAAAAAGGCAGACGAGGAAATGACTAAAATGTGGAATGAAGGAACTCTTAATGAAGAAAAGATTGAAAGTTTTCGGAATATCCATGAGCGTACTGCATATTGATGATAATAAGGATATTCTTGGCTCTTCATAAAAGCGCAACTAATCCCAAAAGGATTCCTTTTAATTGAGCGAAAAAAGTATATTGAATATACTTTGCAAAGTATATTCAATATACTTGCCCATTTAATATATATTACTTTGCCAACGAATACGTATTACTTTGCTTTTGAATACGTATTACTTTGCCAACGAATACGTATTCAATTATTTTGACTTTCCCGTTATTAGTTCGTTGAGCAAGAAATCGTAGACATAACGTGGACTCTGATAATATAACGCTGTTTTGTCGTCAATCAACCGTAAATAGGTTTCTGAGTTGATGACGATGTCAAGTGCTTCGGTCATTGTCGAAGCTTTGCCGCTTTCAAAGAGCAGTATGGCAAGCTTTGTTACCATATCGTCTTTCATTATTTCTTTATCGTTTTTCATCATTTTATTCTCTTTAATATTGAAAGGGCTTTTTCTGTTCCGAAAAAGTACTGTATTGTCAAACCTTTCATATATTTTAATTTGCAGACGAGTGTTGGAAGGTCTATCAATTGATTTTCGTATTTCCACAATTGCACACCTACGCGGTCGTTGGCAATCGGACCTATTACGATGTCGTAGTCGTGTATTGACTGAGGGGTGGGGTTGTTACGGTTGGCAAGAATAAATTCTGCCCATTGTTTGCTGTAATCGTCAAAATGGAGCGTGTGCATTTTCTTGATTTCTGCTTCGTCTGCTTCAAACTCCATTACAATAGGTGTTCCTTCTTGTTGTTGTTCTGTCTTTATTTTGGCCATATTAAGAGCCTGTTCGAAGTTGGGTGACAGATAGAACCCTTGTCCGAAATCTTTGTTAGGTTTTGATTTGTGCAAATCAATTTCATCAAATGTTTTATTGGTGCCGTGATACAGTCTCATGCAATGCCTCCTCCCAATTTATGGCAGTATTGTGTCAGGTCGTCTACTGCTGATACGAACGATTGTGTATGTAGATAGTCGTAATGCTGCTCTACAAAGTTTATGCCTTTGTAGCGCAGCAGATAGTTGAAGGCTTGTTTTAGTGTAAGACCATGCCGTTTGCCAAATTCTGTGAGAAATATCACAGTCCATTCTATTTTGTCTTTTATGTCGTATTCCATAAGCTTTGCGTTTTATGCAAATTTACAACTTTGTTTTGTTTTGGCAATAATAAATGATGAAAAGTTGTTCGTGTAATTGTGTATGCAAAGTTTATGTCTTGTCTTTTGCAATATTTTTGTAAAACGCCGTTATTATATTAGTAGTAGTGAAAGATACAATCTTATTTGATTATTTAAAATACGTAAGATGGTTTTATATAATATATTATTCATTCTTGGAGCGTTTGTGCTGAGTGCGCTGTTCGGCTATATGTTTGTGCCGCGAATAGTGTCTTTCTGTCGCAAGCGCAATCTGTATGACATTCCTGATGGACGCAAAATTCACAGCAATAATATTCCTCGTCTTGGCGGTACGTGCTTCATGCCATGTATGCTTGTGGCTGCTTT
>CAKOZD010000037.1 GCA_934131175.1 uncultured Bacilli bacterium
CCATCCCCCTTCGATTGTAAGCATACACCATTTATATGCTTTTTTCAATAGCGGTAACACAATTTTAATATTATATTTACCTTTTGGAAACTGTTTTTGCGCTGCCGCCTTTTTTCGGCATATGTAGGTTTGTCAATGATGTGTTACAAAATTCCTAAAAAATTTCGCCGTCGTCGATAAAAGCTTTGATATAATCAATAGGAGCTTTCCAGTTGAGCGGACGTATAGGAAACTTGTTATATTTATAGTTATGTACCTTCAGTTGTTTTGCAAAATCATCAAATGAATAAAATTTATGTGTAGCATAGAAATATTCGTTATCCTTACGATGAGAACGTTCAACTTTGCCGTTATGTCTTGGTGTATAAGGACGAATTAACTTATGTTCAATTCCATGCTTCTTTAATTGATTTTCAAACATTGTAGGTGTAGCTTTCCCCGGACATAACCGCTTTGTAAATTCTGCTCCATTGTCTGTCTGCACACATTCGACAGGGAATTTAAAAGCTTTTAACATATGCTCCAAAAATATAGCCGAAGAATAACTGCTGTGTTCCTCAAAAGCCTCCACATACCTGTAACGAGAATATTCATCAATAGCTGTATATTGATAAAATTTCATTCCCTTTACATCACCAACAAGACAGGAAGCCGGAACAAATTTTACATCTATTTGAACTCTTTGACCGGGGAATAGCATTTTCTCGTAAGGTTTAGGAATATACTTTGGATTTTTGGGTTTAACAGCCATTTCTCCGTTTTTACGAAGAACACGATAAAGACCTGTTATTGAACGAGAATATTTGCGTTGTCTGAGCTTAACCCAGAATACAACCAATCCATCGTTGGGGTTACGGCGGCGCATATCGGATATGAGTTTTAACTCACTTTCAGTGTGTTGATTTGGGTGACTGTGCGGTTTGTGTGATTTGTCCGCTAAGGAGTGTATTGTGCCGTCATAACGCTTTCTCCAGCGGTAAACATATTGTCGATTGGTTTTGTAGCGTATGGCAGCTTTAGTAACGCCATATTTTAAAGAATATTCAATTAATGCTTGCCTAAACTTCATATCTTGTGTTATAGTATTCATATACGGAAATCTCTCCTTTTGTAGTTTTGTGTGGTAACTTAACTATAACACATTTTGAGCGGTTTCCGTATTCTTTTTTTTACCGACATATTTTTGTTCAAACTCGTTTTGAATAAAAATATGCCGGAATGTAACACATCTATTGTAAACCTACACTCGGCACCCCATTTTTTGTTCGAAAGGCATTGACAATTTATCTTTTTTATATTATAATACAACTTGTTCGCTCGAGTGGCGGAACAGGCAGACGCCCGGGACTTAAAATCCCGTGCCCCATAAAGGCGTACCGGTTCGATCCCGGTCTCGAGCACCAGAGAGAATGGCTTAACCATTACGGTTTATGCCATTCTCTATTTTTTTGCTCAAACGGAAAATTTGGTATTTTATGGATATTTCCACCAAATTTCCACCAAAAAATTTTATTTAATTACTGTAAAAGTTTATTTATTTGATGCAGTGCTTTTGATTTTTCATTAATATCAGGATGTAAATAATAGTTTGCTGTAATACCAATTGTTGAGTGTCCGAGATACTCCTGTATTAATTTTAAATCAATCCCGCTATTAAGAAGTCCTGTCGCAACACTGTGTCGTATAT